>JBGSWI010000151.1:0-35468 GCA_041752515.1 Leptolyngbyaceae cyanobacterium
TAAAGGATTACCCAATTTTTTGGCGCAAACCTTAGAAAAATTTGGCAATGAACAAAGAAAGCAGTTTGTAGATCAATCGAAACAGGGTTGTGAGAGCGATCGCGACCAGTCCAACCATCACCGCTATTGCGATCGCCGTCAGAAAAGGACTGCCCGCTAGAGGGGCGATCGCCAGCCGTTTTAACCCCGACAGCACAAACACACCGCCCACACTGAGCACTGCAATAATCAGCAAGTCTGCCCGTTCAATCACTCGGCGCGACTGGGCAAGAATGAGTCCAGCCAATAGTAAGAGCCAAAAACCACCGCTAATCAAGCTTGTTCCCAATACGCTAACGATCACGATCGCCAATAGACCTGCTTCAAATCCACTGAATCCCGCATTTGCCAGTAGCTCCACCAGCGAGAAGGGGGCGATTCCCTTTGGGATCGTGGAACGAATCACGGGACGAGGCGCAACGGGGGCAATCGGTTGAGGCGCAACGGGCTGAATCGGCGCAGGCTGATTGGGAAGAACAGGAACCGCTGGAAATACCGTAGGCAATGGCGATGAAGCTGCAATAGGCGTGGGCTGTGGAGCCGTTTGTTTCGGCGGTGTGGAGAATGATGCAGGTGACCCAGACACTCTGTCTAATGCCGCTAGCACTTCCGCCGCAGATTGATAGCGCTGACTAGGCACTGACTGCAACATCCGATCCAAAACTTTGGCTAAGCGATCGCTGACGGAACAGTGCGATCGCCATTGCCAAGTATTGCTATAGGTATCTAGCAATTCGCTCGACTGCTTATGGGTCAGCAACATGATGCAAGTCACTGCCAGCGCATATAAATCGCTGGATGGATACACCTCTCCGCCTGCCATCTGCTCCGGTGGCGCAAACCCTTCAGAATAAATTCCGGTAGATTTGACTCCAGCTTTTGTGGCTTGCCGCACCGCGCCAAAATCGAGCAGGTAAATCTGCCCATTGCGATGCCGCATGATGTTAGACGGTTTGATATCACGGTGGATAGAACCGCTTTCATGCACAAATTTCAGCACTTCCAAAATTTCTTGCAGCACATTTAACAGGTTGTTTTCAGAAAATGCGCCCGTTTGCGCTATTTCTTGCTCCATCGTCTGCCCGTCAATATATTCCTGCACCAGGTAAAAAAACTGCTCGGCTTTGCTGCCTTGAGAACTGGGCACTGCCAATTCAAAAAACGCAAACAAATCGGGAATTTGGGGATGGGTATTGCCTAGAGATTCCAGTGCTTCGGCTTCTCGCTCGAATAAATCTTGGGCAATTTGCAGTTGCTTGGCGCTCAGCGTTGTGGAAGGTTGAAATTGCTTCACGACGCAGCGCCGAAGACCGGGAGTGTAGCGATCGCGCGCTAAAAAAGCCGCCCCAAAACCGCCTTGTCCCAATAGCTTCTGCGGTAAATATCGCCCGACTAAGATCAACGGCATTCCGCAATTAGTGCAAAATTTCTGCTGAACCGCCTTCAGCGTTGCCGGATCATCGAGGTCAGTAAAAAAATTTTCAGGTTTTTGGCAACCTGGACGGGTGCAATAGAGATCCATACCTATTACGCATCAATGTCAGATGGTATCCGGGCAACATGATCTAAAGTAGGCGCGATCGCCGGAATTGATTCCGTATGGGCGATCGTATATCGCTGGAGTTCGGCAGTATAGGACGCAAACTTTGGCAAAATTTCTTTGCAAAATGCTTCTGCCGCTTTAGATCGGTAGCGATTGGGGTTAATAATCACCGACAGCATCCGTTTCACGACCACACCCTCTATCTTTGCTCGATGCAGCACGCCCATTTGCAGTTCTTTTTCGATCGCCGAAATCGACACAAACGCCGCCCCTAACCCAGACTGTACCGCATTTTTTATTGCCTCAATTGAGTTTAGCTCCATTTCAATCCGCAATCGCCGCGTTTCAATACCACAGCGGGCTAACACCTGATCAATCACCTTGCGAATGGTGGATTGAGAATCGAGGGCAATGAACTGAAGCTTGTAGAGATCATCTTTTTGGATGATTTCTTCGAGCGACAGAGAATGTCCAGTCGGCAAAATCAGTGCAAGTTCGTCTTCTGCATAGGGAATAATTTCTAGAGAGTCTTGCAGTTCAGGAGAAACTTCGCCGCCAATAATTGCCAAATCAATTTGCCCATTTGCCACACTCCAAGAGGTGCGCCGGGTTGAATGCACATGAAGCTGCACGGCAACATCAGGGTACTTTTGCCGAAACATCCCAATCATTCGCGGCAGCAAGTAGGTTCCGGTGGTTTGGCTTGCTCCCACAATCAACGTTCCTCCTTGAAGATTTTGTAAATCTTCAATTGCCCGACAGGTTTCTTGACATAATGTAAGAATTTTTTCCCCATAGCTCAGCAGCAAATGTCCAGCTTCGGTTAGCTGCGCACGTCTACCGCCTCGATCAAACAAGGGCACATCCAACTGGCGCTCTAGATTTTGCACTTGCAAACTAACGGCGGGCTGAGAAACATATAAGCTATCCGCAGCCCGCTTAAAGCTTCCCTCGGCGGCGATCGCTTTGAGAATACGTAATTGATCTAAGGTAAAAGGAAGGTCAGACATACAGCTAAACCTGAAGATGGAAAGGAGCCGAAGAATTTACCTGTGAGATACAGCCAATTTATGATGATTAATATCGAATCATTTTGAGGCTTCTAAGACCAAAACCGTAGCATAGATAAACTGTGAAATAATTTGTGAAGCCTTTAAGCCTTGAATTAGGCGCATGATTGTATCAAATCGTAAAAAGAATCTATGAAACAGGAAGTTATCCAGGACTTTCTGAATTTACCAGGAATTGCAGGGCTTGCTCTTATAGATAAGCGATCCCGCCCTTATTTTTGTGGGATTGATCAAGCCCTAAACTACCAACAAAAAGAAACCTTGGCTCAAGGGATTTTGCAGGTTGTTGATACCATTCCTGAAGAGTTTGAATCGTTTAGATTTCAATTTACTCACTATCAAGTTCATATTCACAAGCTTAATCCAGGGATGGTTCTCCTAGTTTTAACGAAAAGTGATTTGGTTTACTCTGCCTATAAGCAATCCATTAAAACCTTAACGATCGCCCTGCGTGAAAATATGGCGAACGCGATCGCCACCTTTCGGATGCTGGCTGGCACCACCACTCTACCGGGATTGAACCATGCCAAAGCCAGCCCTCAACGCCCAACTTTAGATCCAGCCGCCCAATCTTTAGTTCGTCCCATCATTAGCCCTGAAACGGTCAGCACTAAAACGGTCAGCCCTGAAACGGTCAGCACTAAAACGGTGAACACTGAAATAGGGCTAGTTTCGGCAGCGCGCGATCGCCCAGAAATTCCTCGACCTTCTACCCATCCTGCCAGTGTTTCTCTGGATGATCTTTTAACGGCATTGAATACTCTCAGCCAAGTCACGACTCAATATTTAGGCACCCATGTAGTTGTTAACTATTGGAAATCGACCTGCCCCAGCCATGAATGGCTAAAGCAATTTCAAATGGAGCGATCGGGGCAATTTAGCCTCATTGGTGCCACTGCCGCATCCCTTCAACATTCGGTCAGCCCTCAAGAACTCCTCTGGGTTCAAGAGTGGATTGCTGCATTCATCACTCGCTGCTCACAGGTTATCCGCGATTTTCCATCCCTCATTAATCAAAAAGTATTAACAAATGAACAAAAAGCCTTACTTTTGGGCTGACTGAGAACAGGAGTGAGTAGGTTTCAAGGTTCAAGAGAAAAATATGCGACCCAAAACCTAGCACGTAAAACTTACCGCTCGAAACCTTCATTCCTCAATCAAACCCTTTTTATTCCCTTCACCCTTACTTCCATGGTTAAAATCGTTCGGCTTGAACCCATTTCTCAAGACTCTTCCGTTGAAACGAATGGCAATCTTTTATCGATTCTGATTGATAAAGATCTGGATGTGCTCAAGGAGTGTGGGGGGCGCGGGCTATGTGCCACTTGCCATGTCTATGTCAAGAGTGGCATGAATGGGTTGTCTCCTGTAAATCGGCGGGAGCAGCGCACCTTAGAAGTGATTACTACTTGCAAGCCCAATTCTCGGCTGGCGTGTCAGGCGCGAGTTTTAAGCAATGGCGTAGTGGTAGAACTGCCGCCAGGGATGTACATCAACTCAATTAAGGACATTGAGGCGCTGATTGGTCGGCGGGCTGAACAAGATTTGCTCCACCCGATTACGGGTCAAGTGTTGGTGGAGGCGGGTAAGCTAATTACGCGATCGATGATGAAGCAAATTGAAGACACAACCAGCTTTAATATGGGGCAATATTTGACCAATAGTAAGGATGTGTAACGTTGAGAAGGTAGTGTTGCAAATTGTATATTAGGTGCAAGATGGAGATGACTTTGATGAAAGAGGTTGCTGAATGCTGAGCCAACTGCAAAAACTAAGCTGTGGAACAGAGGGTCGTTATGCAACAGATGAGGAACTAGGTTTTTTAAGTGAGTTTGGGCAATCATTTTATCTGAGAGTGCAAACTTATCAGCAATTGCAAGCGATGGAAGCCGCCATTTTGCAGGAGGTGTTGACTAAAATGCAACTCCTTGAGCCGTCTTTATTTCATACTGATAATGCAAATCTGACCGCAAAGTGGAAGCGGGATACGATTCGCGTGTTTCGATATTCTGCGATCGCTATGTTGCTGGATGATCCTGATTCACTGCGCGATCGCCTCCTGTTTTGGTTTCGGACGATTATGAAAGCGTTTGCTGCTGAGCGAAGCTGTAATGTCACCTATACCGTCATGCAGGGTGTGGTGAAGAATAATCTAACCGCGTCTCAGGCAAGTTTGTTTTGTCCGATTCTTGAAATGAATCGGCAGGTTTTGGGCGCGGTTTAGGCAAAAAATCAGGACGTTGAAGTTGGGATATTGAGGTAAAGTCTATGGCGATACGGGCTTTGCCCAGACAAATCAACGCGGGGATTGGTTGAATCCTAAGGCATGATGAAGAAAGATTGATCCTAGTTACACCCTGTCCTTTTTTCCAAGAAACGTCTATGGCTACTCCCCTAAGCGGTGTTCAAATTCGGCAAACATTTCTGAACTTTTATGCCGATCGCCAACACCAAGTTCTTCCTAGCGCTTCGTTGGTGCCGGAAGATCCGACGGTGCTGCTGACGATCGCGGGAATGTTGCCGTTCAAGCCAATTTTTTTGGGACAGCGAGCCGCAGACTTTCCCCGTGCCACCACGTCTCAAAAATGTATTCGCACCAACGACATTGAAAATGTGGGACGCACCGCGAGGCACCACACTTTTTTTGAGATGTTGGGCAACTTCAGCTTTGGGGATTATTTCAAATCTCAAGCGATCGCCTGGGCTTGGGAGCTTTCCACTCAGGTGTTTGGGCTACCACCGGAACGAGTCGTGGTCAGCGTATTTGAAGACGATGACGAATCCTTTGCCATTTGGCGCGACGAAATTGGCATTCCGGCTCACCGAATTCAGCGCATGGGTGCAGATGACAACTTTTGGGTATCGGGTGCAACCGGTCCTTGTGGTCCTTGCTCGGAGCTATATTATGACTTCAAGCCAGAACTAGGAGATGACGCGATCGACCTGGAAGACGATAGCCGCTTCATCGAGTTTTACAACCTGGTGTTCATGCAATACAACCGGGATTTGGAGGGCAATCTGACTCCGCTCAAAAGCAAAAATATTGATACGGGCTTGGGGCTGGAGCGGATGGCGCAAATTTTGCAACAGGTGCCGAATAATTATGAAACTGACCTGATTTTTCCGATCGTCAAAACAGCCGCAGAAATTGCCGGAATTGACTACTACGCTGCCGATGATGCCACGAAAGTGGCGCTGAAAGTGATTGGAGATCACATTCGAGCGGTGGTTCATATGCTGGCAGATGGCATTACAACTTCCAATGAGGGGCGGGGCTATGTGCTGCGTCGCCTGATTCGGCGGGTGATTCGCTATGGGCGCTTGATTGGGATTGATCGAGAGTTTACACCCTTGGTGGCAGAAGCCGCGATCGCCCTAGCCGAAACCGACTATTCCATGGTGCGTGATCTGGATCGAACGATTAAATTGGCGCTGCAACGGGAGGAAATCCAGTTCCTTAAAACCCTGGAATTGGGTGAACGTGAACTGGCAACGGTCATGGAACAGGTGGGGGCGGGCGGACAAATTCCAGGAATTAACGCCTTTACGCTGTATGACACCTATGGCTTCCCGTTGGAATTAACTGAGGAAATCGCGGCTGAAAAAGGACTGACGGTTGACACTGACGGTTTTACCATTGAAATGGAAAAGCAGCGATCGCGATCGCGCAATGCCTTAGAAACCATTGATCTGACGGCTCAAGGGGCATTGAGTCAACTGGTGGGGCATATTCAGGAAACCGAGTTTTTGGGCTACCGTTTGCCTGTAGTGGAAGCAGAGGTGGAAGCGCTGTTGGTGGCGGGACGGGTCGTTTCGGTGGCTGAAGCGGGCACCGAGGTGCAAGTGATCCTCAATCAAACGCCGTTTTATGCGGAATCGGGCGGGCAACTGGGCGATCGCGGTTACCTTTCCAGTGAAACCGCCCTCGTGCAGATCATAGATGTCAAAAAAGATGCCGGATTTTTTGTGCACTATGGTCGAGTCGAGCGGGGAACCCTGCATATTGCCGATGGCGTGAACGCACAAATTGACCTTGCCTGTCGTCGCCGGGTTCAAGCCCATCACACCGCCACTCATCTGTTACAGTCTGCCTTAAAAAAAATTGTGGATGAGTCGATTTCTCAGGCGGGTTCCCTGGTTGGGTTTGACTCGCTCCGGTTTGATTTTCGCAGTCCCCGCGCTTTGACGGCGGCAGACGTGCAGCAAGTGGAAGAGCAGGTCAACACCTGGATTGCCGAAGCCCATGTTGCCCATACTGAAACCCTACCGATCGCAGAAGCGAAGGCACGAGGGGCGATCGCCATGTTTGGCGAAAAATATGGCAACGAGGTGCGGGTGCTGGATGTGCATGGCGTATCCATGGAACTTTGCGGCGGCACCCATGTTAGCAACACGGCAGAAATTGGGCTGTTCAAGATTACTTCCGAATCAGGCACATCGGCAGGGATTCGCCGCATTGAAGCCGTGGCGGGACCTGCCGTGCTGGAATACCTCAACCTGCGCGACGAGATTGTTAAAGACTTAAGCGATCGCTTTAAGGTGAAGCCTGAAGACATTCGCGATCGCATCACTGCCCTGCAAACTGAGTTGAAGACCATCCAAAAGCAGCTAGACATCGCCAAGTCTCAGGTTGCCCTGGCAAAAGCCGATAGTCTTCTGGCAAACGCTGAATCCGTTGGCACCTTCAAAATTTTGGTCGCCGAACTGCCCGGAGTTGATCCCGAATCCCTGAAAACGGCTGCCGAACAACTTCAACAAAAGCTGCAAGAAGGGGCTGTGTTTCTCGGTTCTGCGCCTGAACCGGGCAAGGTTAGCCTGGTGGCTGCCTTCAGCCCTGGAGTCGTGAAAACAGGCTTGCAGGCTGGTAAATTTGTTGGCGCGATCGCCAAAATCTGTGGTGGCGGCGGCGGCGGCAGACCCAACCTCGCCCAAGCGGGCGGACGCGACGACAGTAAACTAGCCGAAGCGCTTGAAGCCGCGAGAGATCAGCTAAAAAGTAGCCTGAGCTAATATCAGACTCCAAGGGCTAGATTAAATGTCGAATGTAGAATATTGAATATATATTTGTTCGCCCTTCCTGCTTTGTACTGGGTTCATTGCCCTTTTCCTCTTCGTCCTTGGTCATTCCAATTTGAAATTGAAACGCGACAGATGATCTGCTGGAAACGGCAATGTTTCTTTGTCTGGCAACTCAAAATATCTCCTGCGGAGACGCTACGCGTTGGCAAAGCCAGTCCGAAGGACTTACAAAACTCAAAATTCAAAACGGTATCACTTGGATTTTGTACTTCACCAGAATTGCGATACAAATTTAAATTTTCCTAATCAATTGGTTCCGCTTTTGCCAAGGGAGAGTACTTTAGTAGCGGGCTAATGATTTTGTCAGTTGTATTTTGCCCCAAGTAGGGAATACTGAGTCCTGAGTCACTGGTTGCAACGACAAAGCCAGGGGTGGAACGTAGGAGCCTTTGAGGAACCAATGGAGAATCGACCAGAGATTGATGGTGAAAACGCGCGAACGGTTGAAAGCATTCTGCAAACGGTGACTCAGGATCTGAAGCATTTGCATCAAGGGTTGATCACTCAACTCTCGCAAGAGGTGACCCAGCTTCAGGCAGAAAAAGCCCGGTTGACTGCGGAAGTTGGCAAGCTGCAAACGACTCAGCAAGCTTTGCAAATGCGGCAACAAGAGTCATTGTCTCAGCAGCAGATTGCCCAACAGCAACTCTGGGCAAAGCAGTTGGCGCTGGTGTTGGCAAATCACTTGCAAAATGTGATGGTGCAGCAGGTTAATCAACTGGCTAACCCTTCTCAAGTGGGAAGTGGCAGAATGGCGGTGTCTGGCGATGAGAGGAGTGCGAGTGACAATGCCCATCGGCTGTTAGCGTCGTTAGATGCTACTTTCAGCGCTACGTTTAATACGTTGCAGCAAGAGTTGACTAGCTATGAAAGCGCCCTCTCACAACAGCTTAGCCGGATGCATAGCCTAGAACAGCAAGGTGAAGCTGTTTTGGAAATGTTGGTTAATCGGATTCGTGATCAGTTGCTATTAGATGCGGGGCAGCGATCGCCCCAGCTATCCTTACCTCAAGAAAACGGCACCTTGGCGCAATCAGCCTATGGCGTAGCGGGCTATGAATCGGGTACTGTTCGTTCATCGGCGATCGCCCCGGCTCAGGCACTCCCACAGGGATATCCGCCTGAACTGCCTGTTGCCCAATCGACTTCAACACGCACCGCGCCAGCGCAACGGATCGGTCAGTCGCCCCCCGCTTATTCTCCAACACAGCCGCCTCGACCCTCTACAGCAATTTCTCCGACTCCACTCGCGTTTCCAGGCTCCTCTTTGCCCCAGCAGGCACCTGCAAAAAAAGAGCTATCCAGCTTTTGGACGGGGTTATGTTTAGTGTTGCTCTCAACGGTGGCGCTATCGATTCACAATGTGGTGGTGCGGATTATTGGCAACGGGCGCGTTGATCCCGATCCGGCGATCGGGTTTCAGCTTGCCCCAGCTAGAGTGTTAGATAGCTTTGATGTGGGTGGTTTTCTTCAGCTTAATCTCGGCAATTCGCTGTTAATTTTGTGGCTGCGAATGTTGGTGGTGCTGCCATTGATGGTGTTTGTGTCAATGGTTCTCTATCCGCCGGTGTGGAGAGATTTGAAACGATTTTTTTCGCTGCAAGATCGCAAACCCATTTGGATCGTAGTGGGTAGCGGTGTGTTCCTATTTTTATCGCAAGTGATGATTTATATCGCGATTGGGCAGATTGGGGCAGGACCCGCCGTCACCATTTTGTTTATGTATCCCATTTTTACGGTGCCGCTAGCGTGGTTTCTCTTTGGCGATCGCCCTACTCCTTTGCGCTGGGCAGTGATGGGCACGATTTTGACGGGCATCATTCTAACCGCACTGCCCAAAATTTATGAATCTGGCAAAGGGTTTTCACCAGAAGGCATCCTCATTGCCGTTGGTTCTGGGGTCGCCTTCGCCCTTTATCTCATTCTGATGCAGCTTGGCTTTAAGAAACTGCATCCAGTCCCCGTCAGTCTGATTCAGTTCTTCACCATTTTTGTATTGTCCGCTGTCATTTTGATTTTACTGGGTCCCAATTTGGGCGTAATCGTAGAGCCAGATAAGCGTACGGGTTTCATTCTGAGTGGGGTGGTGTTGGGCTGTTTGACCTTGGTTGGCTATCTATCGAATAATTTTGGGGTGCGCTATATGGGGGCGGGTTTAGCGTCGATTGTTGCCTCCATTGGTCCCGTGATGACGGCTGTACTTGCCTGGATTTTGATTCAGAATAAGCTGCAAGGGGTGCAGTGGTTTGGTATTTTCTTAGTTACGGCGGGAGTGGGGGCGCTGAGTTTTGAGCGGATGAAGCTGCAAACAAAGAAGAAGTAGAGGGATGAAGGGGAGAACAAGTCAAGTTTGGATGTCCTTGTAAACTCAAAACTCACCATTTAGCACTCAAAACTTAAACTATTATCTCCAGCGGCGTTTGGCTTGGCGAAAGCCGAAGTAGAAAAGGACTGCTATCACCAGCAGCACTAAAATTGGCGCGGCGATCGCTAAGATAGACAGCACTACTGAACTGGCTGATTCGGCGGTGGAGACGGCGAGATTTCCGACAGGTCCGGCAACAGCAGTTGAGCCAAGCCGAGTGAAGCCCATGACTGCCCCAGTGCCCCCCGCGATCGCGCCGCCGCCGATGATTGCCAAACTCCAGCGGAGGAAGGGGTCGAGATCGCTGGTAACGGTGGCGGTTAGAATAGTGCCCGCGATCGCCGCTAAAGGAATCTCAATTAAGTCTAAAAAATCATTTAATACTGGAATGAAATAAACGATGACCTCAACCGTAGCCGCGATCGCAAAAGCAACGACTGCCCCTTGATTGCCCATCCATGCCATTTCGGGTGCAAGTTTCAGGTGTCCGGTGTTAGCGGCGACGCTCATAAACAAAAACGGAATCAAGATACGAAATCCAGCCGCAGTACTCAACCCAATTCCGATCGCGACGTGCAAAAACGCATCAAACATTTGAAATTATCTCCTCAAAATATTAATCATAGCGCTGCTCTAGGGGGAACCGGGATGATCATTTGCGCGCCTGCCTCGTTCTGCTAACCGCTTACGCCAACTCTCAGCGGTAGTCTGATTGTGATATCGTTTTGAGTTTTGAGTTTTGAGTTTTGAGTTTTGAGTTTTGAATTGTAGAAGCTTTACTCAGCCACGGTCTCAAGCTCAAATCTGTCGTATCCCCCGTTTAAATTGGCGTGAGCGTTGGAGAGAACAGTCAGACTACCGCTTTAATAGTGTCGTGGAGTATAAATCCATTGCTTTCCGGGGCGCTGTTGAACCATTCGAGTTTTGCTGGAGCCAATCAAAATTACGGTTCGCATATCAGCATCTGCGATCGCTAATTGCTCTAAGGGTTTAACTATGACTATTTGCCCCGGTCTACCCAGATTGCGCGCTAGCACAACAGGCGTTTCGGGCGATCGCCACTGCAATAGAAGTTCTTTTGCTTTTTCTAGTTGCCAGGTGCGTTGTTTGGAAACGGGATTGTAGAAGGCGATCGCAAAATCTGCCTGTGCGGCGGCGGTAATCCTTTGGGCAATCACATCCCAGGGTTTGAGAATATCCGACAGAGAGATCGCGCAAAAATCATGTCCCAGCGGTGCGCCGACTTGGGCTGCGGCTGCCTGCATTGCCGAAATTCCCGGACAAACCTGAATCTCAATCTCCTGCCATGTTGGTCTTGCTTCGCGCTCTAGCACTTCAAACACGGCAGATGCCATCGCATAAATCCCCGGATCACCGGAAGAGACGATCGCCACCGTTCGGTTTTGTGCCGCTAAATCCAACGCAAAACGAGCGCGATCGAGTTCGACTCGATTATCCGATTCATGGCGGGTGGTATGGGGTTTCCGCCAGGGTTCTGCCAAATCGAGATAGGTTTTGTAACCAACCCAATCCGTTGCCGATTCTAAGACCTGTTTGACTTCTGGAGACATCCACATCGCCGATCCGGGACCTGTGCCCACGATCGCCAGTTTTCCAGGGGTGGGTTCAATCCCATCGATATCAACTTCATAGACTAAACATTCTTGACTCGATGTTGATGTTCGTTCTGATGGACTCTTTGGCACAATCTCAATAGTCAGCTTTCCGGCTTCTGCGATCGGCAACCGGCTGTTTTCTAGCCAGGGTGCTTCCCCGATCAGTTGAACGGTTGCCCCCGCCAGCAACTCTGCAATAAAGGTCTTGGCATCATCGGGGTTGATCAGTCGATATCCGGGGGGCGGCGATAACAATGGGGTGCGAAATCGAATATCGCCGGTGGTCGTAATCGCGGGCGCAACCTGCAACACTGCCGCAATCTGCCGCGCCAGATCATTCACCCCTTGCAACCCACCCAGCAAGGGCATAACCGCGCTCCCATCTTCGGCGATCGCTAATACAGGCGGCTCCTGCCATTTATTTGTGAGCAACGGGGCGATGGTGCGAATCAGAATGCCTGCCGCACAGACCCCAATGATGGGCGTTCCAGCCTGAAACAATTCCCGCACGGTTTCGCCAAAGTTGTCATAAGTAACAGTTGCCGACTGGGTACGATTGGCTAACCCATACACGACAGATTCGGGCAGCGCAGTCTGAATTTGACGGGTAATGGGAATACTGGCTTCTCCCAAAATAACGATCGCAGGCGGCTTCATGTGGGTTGGGTTTGACTGGGAATCAGAATTAGCGACCAGTAGGGAACTTCGGCTGGATCAACCTCGGCGATCGCTACAATTCGCTGAGTGGGTTGGGTTGCTCGTTCGATGTAGAGGGCGCGATTCAACAAGCCTAACTCATCGAGAATCGTGCGAACTTTGGCAAAATGTCTGCCCAGCTTGATGATCACCGCCGCATCCACCACCGTAAGGCGATCGCGCAGCGTTCCCGCATCCAAGGTGGCAGGCATAATGCTCAATACATCATTGCGGAAGGTAATCGGCGCACCCAACATTGCCGCACTTGCCATTGTGGAGGAGATTCCGGGCACCACTTCGGTTGGAAACCGCCCCGCCAACCGTTGAAACAGATACATAAACGAGCCATACAGCATCGGCTCCCCCTCACACAGCACCGCCACATCCCGACCAGCAGTCAAATGTTCCGCAATTTTGGCGGCAGCACTATCGTAGTAAGGCTGCGACGATCGCTCGACGCTGAACGGGAGTGGCATCGGAATTTCAATCTGGTCAGGACGAATGAACCCCGCCACGATCGCTCGTGCGAGCACTTTGCCATTTTCCATCGTCGGGTATGCAATCACCGGAACCGTTGTCAAAATCCGGTGTGCCTTCAAGGTCAGCAATTCTGGATCACCGGGACCAATTCCCAAGCCATACAGTCGTCCTAATTCAGTCATAGTTCATTCTCCTTCGCTAACGCATTCACCGCTGCCACCGCGATCGCGCTGCCACCCCGTCGCCCCTGTAGGGTGATGAAGGGAATGCCACGACTGTTAGCGGCAAGTTCGGCTTTCGATTCTGCGGCTCCCACAAACCCCACCGGAAAACCCAGAATCAGGGCAGGTTTGGGCGCACCTTGATCCAGCAGTTCGAGGAGACGAAATAAGGCAGTGGGGGCATTACCGATCGCGATCACTGCCCCTGCCATCTGCGGTTGCCACAAGTCAAGCGCCGCCGCCGATCGCGTATTGTCAATCTGTTGGGCGATCGCGGGAACATCAGGATGATTCAGTGTACAAATAATGTCATTATTCGCGGGCAACCGCTTGCGAGTAATCCCATTTGCCACCATTTGCGAATCACAAAAAATCGGCGCACCCAGTGCCAGTGCCTCTCGTCCGCTCTGGACGGCATCCAGCGAAGCGGCTAAATCTTGGACAATATCTGTCATACCGCACGCATGAATCAGCCGGACTGCCACATGGGCTAAATCCGCAGAAAGTTTATCCAAATTCGCTTCTGAACGAATCATGGCAAAAGATTTTCGGTAGATGTCATCGCCATTGCGAATGTAGTCGATCATGCAGTTTTAAGGGTTGAATTTTCGAGTTTTAAGGAAAGTGTCGGTGATTTCAAGTCTGAGATAAAATATCGGCTTGCAAATTCTCTAAATGATTCCTTAGGGCTTTTTTGATGCTGTTGATAGAGGTGCAACAGTCGTTCAATCCAGGATGAAACATCAGCCGCGATCGCGTCGCCAAGATGATGTTTTAATGATTCTTGATCGTCGCCCATGTAAATGTGATAGCCCTCAACGATCGCTCCCGCGTGTTCAAAGGTTGTGCCCAACAGTGTAATCTCAGCCGGACTGGGTTGAGCGCAAGATTTTTTGCAGCCTGTGAGATGAATGTTGACGGGGCAACTTAGGGTAAATTGTCGACTCAGATGATTGAGCAAAGCGATCGCGTCAGTCTGAGTATGGGTCGCCGATGCAGCGCAGCCTGGTTTTCCAGCACACGCCGCGATCGCTGACTGAGGGCGATCGCTCGATGCAGATAACCCTAATGACGAGAGATTTTGCAATAAATCTGGAAGGCGTTCATTTGAAATATTGGGCAGAAGCAGGGTTTGCCAGGGTGTTAACCGAAGATCATCACACCCAAACGCTTCAGACAATTGCACTAATCCCAACAGTTGAGCCGCCGTCAATTGCCCTAATGGCAGACTAATACCAATGTAAGAAAACCCCGGCTGTGGCTGAGGGTGAATGCCCAGATGCCCGTAAGGTTTCGTCGGAGGCAGCAGTGGGCAATCGGTCACCTGACGAAGCGGCTGCGGCAGGTAGCTATTGATCCGCTGGAGATAGTGATCGATGCCCCACTCTTGCAGCAAGTGTTTCATGCGCGGTTTTTTCGGCGCGTTGGGAGTCTGATTCACATAATCCAAATAAGCCGCTGCGATCGCCCTTACCACCGCCACACAGTCATCGGGTTTAATCAACACGGAGGTATTACACCATTGCTGACCCGCCCCCAATGCCAATCGAAAATATACACCGGCTGGGATGATTGAATCCTTGACGGGAGGCTCAACCAAAACTGCCGATAGCTGAATCTCGTTGTAGCGGTGTTCCCAGGGAATAGCGGAACGAGTGCCAACGCCAACAGCACCGCCGCCATCAATTCCCACACTAAATTTGGCAGGCAACCCAGCCAGTTCTGGATGATTCTGAATGTCCGTATCTAAGGCTTGGACTAACGGACGAGTATCGATCAGTTCCACTGGGTCAACCCCGGCGGTGGGACTGGTCATCACGTTACGCAGATGATCGACACTCGGATTTCGAGCCGCCAAGCCCAAATCTTGCAAGGGTTGAAAAACTGTGGGATTCGGCGGATGAGTGGAGCGAATTTGCAGGTTTGCTCGATTCGTGACTTGAATCATTGCGCGCGCCCCCGGATCGACCCCAGGAGCGAGTTCTGTAAAAAGTTCCGCGATCGCCCGCCCCTGTTGCAAATTCAGCAAGCCGCCGGGGGTGCGGATACGAATTAAAAATCCATCTTGTGCCGGGGTTCCATAGAACAAACCAGGACAACTATTCGGTTCAGCCAGCCAATTCACCATTTTTTCCTTCTCTGTGCGACGCAGAGAATCGACAGTCTTGTGTCTTTTTAAGCAGGCTTGAGGTTGGCATTCTGACTCAATCAATTTTGGATTGGAGATCTTAAATCTTGAATCGAAATTGAGTTAGCAACTTCTGATCCAATTCTAAAATCGCCCCTCTAAAATCGCATTACAGTTGCGGCACAGTACCGGAATCACACCGGACTTTCCCACCTTCAAGCCACAGCAGCATAGCATAGACGATGTGATACCTTTATTCCTCCAACCTTTCTTAAAACATGGGCAGCTTTAAAACATGAGCAGCAGAGATGTCACGCAAAAATGGCTAGCCATCGTCGGCATCGGGGAAGACGGGCTAGAGGGGTTGAGTTTGGCGGGGCGATCGCTCCTTACTCAAGCCACTGTTATAGTGGGGGGCGATCGCCATCTGGCAATGTTGCCCCCAGACGATCCACGATCGCGCATCCACTGGACTTCTCCCATTGAAGACTCGGTGAATCAAATCATTCAGCGTCGCGGGCAGGCAGTCTGTGTCTTAGCCAGTGGCGATCCGATGTGCTACGGCATTGGCGTGACGCTGACTCGGCGGATTGCGATCGCCGAAATCACAATCATCCCCGCTCCCTCTGCCTTCAGTCTTGCCTGTGCCCGCTTGGGCTGGTCGCTGGCAGACACAGAAACCCTCAGCCTCTGCGGTCGCAATCCTGCTCTATTGAATGCTCTGCTCTATCCAGAAGCGCAATTATTAGTACTCAGTGCAGACCAATCAACTCCCGCAACCGTTGCCCACCTGTTGACCCAACAAGGTTTTGGCGATAGTCAAATCACCGTTCTAGAACGCATGGGCAGCACCCACGAACGCATCACCTCCGGTATCGCCTCCACCTGGACTGTCACCGATCTCGCCGACCTCAACACGATCGCCATCACCTGCATTCCTTCCCCAATTCAAAACTCAAAATATCTCCTAGGTCAACGCTACGCGTTGGCAAAGCCAGTCGAAAGGACTTACAAAACTCAAAACTTACTTCTCTCTTCCCGCCTCCCCGGACTCCCCGACATCGCCTATCACCATGACGGGCAATTAACCAAGCGAGAAGTACGCGCCATCACCCTCTCGGCGCTGGCTCCCTTACCTGGACAATTGCTTTGGGATGTGGGCGCAGGCTGTGGCTCGATCGCGATTGAGTGGCTGAGGAGCGATCGCCGCTGTCGAGCGATCGCCATTGAACACCACCCGACGCGCTTGCAATATATTGCTGATAATGCGATCGCGTTGGGAACGCCCACCCTCACCATCATTGCCGGAGCCGCCCCGATCGCCCTCAAAGGATTACCCGAACCCGATGCGATTTTTATTGGCGGGGGCTTGACCACACCAGAATTATTTGAAACTTGCTGGCGATCGCTGCGTCCGGGCGGTCGCCTAGTTGCCAATGCCGTTACGGTTGAAAGCGAACAGATGTTATTCCGGTGGCAGAACGAACTAGGCGGCGAACTCAGCCGGATTGCCATTCAGCGGGCAGAACCCGTAGGTAAATTCTTGGGTTGGAAGGCAATGTCACCCATCACCCAGTGGGTTACCGTGAAAGCCCCTGCATAAGATCCTCCTGGTTAGAATTGCCTCCTCGGAATCAGCCTGCCCGTCGAGCACCCGTTTATCCTGCTATCCCTTGTTTGCAATTGGGTTAAGGTCGCTAAAAACTAAAGTGGCTAAAAACTAAAGTGGCTAAAAACAGCTACCTTTTGGGCACCAGCAGTTTTTCGATATCCTCCATGGCGAGAGTTTTGTCCAGCTTTTTGAGGGCAGCGATGGCTTGGCGATGGCTGGCGGTGTTGCCTTGGTCTGAAAATAGCTGCACTGCTTGGCGCAGGTCGTGAATGGATTGCGATCGCTGTCCAATTTTGGCGGAGGCAAGCCCCCGATAAAAGTGGGCGATCGCGTTTTCAGGGTTGAGCCGAATCACTTCGGTATAGTCTTGAATGGCTCCCAGTCTATTTTGCAGCCGAGTGCGGGCTAACCCGCGATAGAAGTAAGCTGGCGCATAGTCGGAATTAAGCTGCATGGTGTAGGTGTAGTCTGCGATCGCATCCAATGGATTGCCTAATTCGGCTCGAACAAAACCCCGATTGCAGCGGGCAACAAAATCTTCGGGTTGATGATGAATGGCTTGATCGAAATCGGCGATCGCGCCGGGTTTATCGCCTTGGTCATAGCGGGCTAGGGCGCGATTGTTGTAAGTAACGCCATCTTGAGGGTTGAGCCGCAACACTTCGGTATAGTCTGCGATCGCGCCGGGGCAATCGCCCAAATCGTAGCGGGTAGAGGCGCGATTGAAGTAACCTTCTGTGTCCTCTGCCTCTAGCGTGGGGGTGTCAAAGCGCTCAATCAACCCCTGAATCACGCTCGAATTGGTGGTGCGTAACCCAACCGCCGCCGCGGGAAAAACGGCGCTGGCGGTGGCGATCGCGGGAGTTCCTAAAATGGCATAGGCGCGATCGCAGACCAAAAAGTGTTCATGGGTGCCCAGCACCTTAAAGCGAAACTGGTCAGGATATTGCTTTTTCAACGCCATTAGCTGATTTAGCGTTGTGTATAAAAAGCCCTTTTCGGTGGAGTGGATTGCCCGCCGCTGATCGATGGGGCGCGGCAAATGGCGATCGCGGGTATGACCCAAATGCCCCCAGCCCATATCTAAACAACCCTTTTGTGCCAAAAACTGCCGCAATTGCTGCATCATGGCATCATCAAAAATCGCCGCTTCTGGAAAAGGATACACCATCACCAGCCGAGCCTGAGCGTTTTGCAGGGCTGTTTCTAATACGGCGCGGCTGGCGAGGTAAGAATTTTGACTCGATGGCGCGGCTTGCACCTCCAACACAAACGCAGAGTGAGGGTCGGGGTGGCTCGGTTTGTTTTCCTGCTGCAAGTGAGTCACCGCATTTTCTGCCCATTCCACGCGGGTTGCCAGATATTTAACCTCGTTTTGGAGAGTGCTGGTATCCAGTAAGTGGGGGAGTCGTTGCACTGAGTCGCGTAAGTGTTGCTGTTGCTGATCGAGATCGTGCGATCGCTGATGCAATCCGCCTAACTGCTGCTGAACTTGAGCCAGTTGGAGGGTAAGTTCGCCCTGGAGTTCTGCTTTTAGTTGAGTCAGATCTGATGTCGCAGTTTGATTCAGCCGTTGTTCTAATGTGTTGATTGTGGTTTGCAATGTGGTCAGGGTGCCTGAAATTTCAGAGCTTGCTGGCTGCGCCCCCTCGATTTTGACGACCTTTGCAGTGGTGATATCTAATTGCTTTTTCAAAATGGTGGTTGCCAGCTTTAGAGGCGCGATCGATTGCTCCATCTGGCTACCCTGCTGAGCCGCCTGATTAATCTGCACCTCCAACCGCGATAGATCTCGTCGTGTTGCCATCTCGCCCACTATTTTGATCAACGCTTCCACTTCTTGCTTGAGCGCGTTGGCATCGAATGGCGCAGGCAAATGATTGAGACGACGATTGAGATGGCTAATTTGATCTTGCAAAGTGCGATAGTTGCTCAATTTTTGCTGAGGCTCCATTTGCTGAAGAGTGCTGCGTAGTTGAGTCAACTCCGTCTGAAGTTGCTCAATAGCGGGTTGCCAGTTGGGGGGGGGCTTCGCTGGAGTGAGCCGCGTTAATGATTCCCGAACTCCGGCTAAGGAATTATCTAAAGTGGCGTGTTGCCGCTGCAATTGAGCCATTTCTTGGGAGAGCGATCGCCATTCTGGCTTGGTAATTTCTTGTTGCAGTCGCGAAACACTCTGAGACAGGTCACTATAAAGGGCTTGATTTTTTCCTTGCAAATCTTTGCGTAAATGGGCAAGATTAAGCGCACTGGGCAACCCTTGAATTTGCTGCTGCATCAGATTAATAGTGCCCGACAGTTTTTCATCTAACTGGGCGATCGCGCCATCCATATCCGATTGATCTTGCTCCAACCGACGATGATTTAGCACATTCAGCAGCAGCAAGGCTGAAACTGGAGCGGCTGCATACAGCACTTGTTGAGAGATAGCCGTTGCTACGGAGCCAACACCAGAACCGACTAGCATAAAGGACTCTGTAAGATTAAGCCAATGACGGTTTTTCACAGCGGTTTGCTCGCCTGAATAGACTGCTAATGAGATCTTCGAGGTAGACATTGCATCTCCTTTCAACCCTTTTTCACCGATTTAGCGTTTAATCAGGAAAGAGCGGGTTAGAATCGCGATCGCTGAGGATCTTGCATAAAATAAAACATCAGTGAATTGAGTTTCGGCTGCGCATTCGCCCCTTTCGTGCTGAAGGCTGAGCAAAGTCCAAACCGATCTGGTCGGCACCCTACTAACTCGTAGATTCCTTATGTGACCTAATTCTCTCTCAAAGCCTACGGAACCCATTGATCATCTTATGTATCACTTGTATCACTGCTAAAGCTGGCAATTTTCGGCATTGTGGAACACAGGGATGGTTCTTGGATGGTATTGGGAGCACTGTCTCGTGCTTAACCGTTGCGGATGCGGTTTCCCTAAGAGATCAGCCTGACTAATTTCCATTCTCAAATTCAGCCTAGCATTCAGTTTGATACCTCCCGTTTATGGATAAGCAAGAGTCAACAGCAGGGTATAATCTCGAAAAGTTTACATATCTCAAAATTCTGTGTCTTAAGAGTTCGTAATAACATTGGATAAAATACATTGGATGAAATGAGCCTGAAGGAATTGAGTGGACAGGAGCTAGTGTGAAACAAATCGATATGAAGAGTGTGCAAACCAAAGCTAAATCAGATTCATCAACGCCTCAATCGGCTGATCAGGCTCAAAAATCTTCCCATCCATCCTATGCCTCCTCTAAACAGTCTCAAGGCTCTAGCGCAAACTGGCTTCAAAAAGCTTTCGCCCTGGGGATTGTGACCCTTGCCTCTACCACGATTGGTCTAACGGCGGCTCTTTTGCTTCCCTTACCCATGGGTCTGGTTGCGAAAGACAAAATTGCTAAACCTCTCGATTTATGGCAGTTTGGCATTGGTTACCAGGTTTCTCGCCCGGTTAACATTTTAATTATGGGAATTGATCGCGTGCCCACGGCGGCACCCGGTTCTCGCGAAATATTTAGTGGTCGTAGCGATACGATGCTGCTGTTGCGGGTTGATCCAGACACCGATTCTATTAGCCTCTTGTCGATTCCGCGTGACACTCAAGTTGAAATTCCCTCAGTCGGCATCACCAAGATCAACGATGCCAACGTGCGGGGTGGAGCGACTTTAGCCGCCCGAACGACGAGCGGAGTGCTAAATGGGGTGCAGATCGATCGCTATGTGCGCATCAACACCGATGCCTTCAAAGAGCTAGTAGATCTCATGGGTGGCGTTGAAGTATATGTGCCTAAACCCATGGTGTATGAAGATAAAACCCAAAAGCTAAAGATTGATCTATCGCCTGGAAAGCAATTGTTAAGCGGTGCCCAAGCTGAACAATTTGCTCGGTTCCGCAATGATGATCTGGGTGATATTGGGCGAGTGCAACGTCAACAAGCGCTGTTAAAATCCCTGCGAAAGCAGTTAACTAGCCCTGCCATAATTCCGCGCGTTCCGAGTTTGGTGCAGGCAATGCAGAAATATATCGACACCAATTTAACTGTAGAAGAAATGCTAGCGTTGGTGAGTGCGGGGCGGAAGTTGGGTGAAGGTCATTTTAAGATGGTGATGCTGCCAGGGCGATTTAGTTCGCCGGATGAATTTAGAGAAAGCTACTGGATTATGGAGCCAGCAGGGCGCGATCGCGTCATGCAGCAGTACTTTAATATTGACCCTCTAGCACCCGTGGTAGAAGGCGCTGCGGCTGAACTCCGAATTTCTATTCAGAATGCTTCTAGTAACCCCATTGCAGCATCTCAATTGAGTCAGCGTTTAGCAAATTTGGGTTTTTCAAATGTGTTTATTACCGCTGATTGGGCAGATAAACAAGCCATCACCCAAGTTATTGCCCAGCGAGGAGACCTGCAAGCGGCTCAAGTGCTACAGCAGCAGCTAGGGCTGGGCACTGTTGATGCCAACTCTACAGGCGATTTGGAAGCAGATATTACGATCCGCGTGGGTGATGATTGGGGGAAAGCGAAATGATCAAGGGGTTGCGAAACACGAGGGTGATCTGGGGCGCGATCGCTCTGGCGCTAGTCTGGGTTTTGCTCAGCGCTCGACCCGCCTTTGCAGAGGAGGGTAAGTTCATGGGATACACCAATGCCCAACTGGCTAACCAAGACTTTTCTAATCAAGATTTATCAGGAGGGAATTTTGTGTCCTCCGAAATGCGGGGTGCCAATCTGAGTGGAGCAAACCTGACTAACGCTATGTTTACGAAAGGGAATTTGCTTGGAGCGAACCTATCGGGTGCTAATTTGTCTTGGGCACTGGTCGATCGCGTCACGCTTTATAAAACCAACCTAACCAACGTAAATTTTACGGGTGCCACACTTTCCAATAGCATTTTTGAAGAGGCAGATATTACGGGAGCCGATTTTACGGATGCCATTGTCGATCGCTATACCGTTGCTCAGCTTTGCAAACGAGCAGAGGGCGTTAATTCCGTCACAGGCATTGAAACCAGAGAAAGCCTGGGCTGTCGATAATAGCAAGCCTCACTCCTTAATTCTCGCAAATGGCGACTTTAATTAAGATCACCCCACCTATGAAGCTGAACCGCGCCCCGTTGATCTGGTTAATTGTTGCTGCTTTGCTGGGGAGTGTGGTGTATTTGCAGGAGCAGTCAACCCCGCCCCAGTCCAAGACGGAGGATCAAACGTTGTTTGGGTTTCAGGAGTCAGAGGTGCGATCGCTGAGCCTGAAAACGCCAGAGCAAAATCTGTCTTTTGTCAAAAACACTCCGCCCAATCCTAACCTTTGGCAGATGACCTCGCCCAATCAAGCCCTTGCCAATGATGCGTCGGTTGCTTACTTGCTCAACGCGATCGTGTCAGCAAAAAGTGCCCCGCCGTTAACAGTTCCGGCAGCAAAGCAAGCCGAATTTGGGTTTGATTCGCCATTGGCAACTGTGGAGCTAGCTTTAGAAGGCTCCAAAACTCATCGGCTGATTTTAGGAAAACCCGATTTTAATCGCACTTCGCTTTATGCTCAAATCGACCCGCAACCCGGCACAGAGTTGAAGATATTCCGGGTATCGTTGGATTTTGAAAATGCAGTTAATCGTCCGCTGAGCGAATGGCAACAGGTCGCAACCATCCCCACGCCGAAAGCAACTAAACCATGACCATTCCAACCGCAACGCTGTTGATTTCTTGCCCCGATCAAAAAGGATTAGTCGCCAAAATCGCTAACTTTATCTATGCCAATGGCGGCAATATTATTCATGCCGATCAGCATACCGATTTTGCGGCGGGGTTGTTTCTCACCCGGCTGGAGTGGCAGCTAGAGGGCTTTAACCTGCCGCGTGACATTATTGGAACAGCATTTAACGCGATCGCCCAACCACTTCAGGCAAACTGGCAACTTCACTTTTCAGATACGGTGCCTCGCATTGCCATTTGGGTGAGTAAACAAGACCATTGTTTATATGATTTGCTCTGGAGACAGCGATCGCAAGAACTGAATGTAGACATTCCATTGATGATTAGCAATCATCCCAATTTGGGGGCGATCGCTGAGCAATTTAACATTGATTATCACTACAGTCCCATCACGCAAGATACTAAGCAAGACCAGGAAAAGAAGCAGCTTGAGCTATTGAAAAAACACAAGATTGACCTAGTGGTGCTGGCAAAATATATGCAGGTTTTGAGCTTAGAATTTATCGCCCAATTTCCTACTATTATTAACATTCACCATTCTTTTCTGCCTGCCTTCGCCGGAGCTAACCCCTATCAGCGGGCTTGCGATCGCGGCGTGAAGATCATTGGGGCAACGGCTCATTATGCCACAGCCGATTTGGATGAAGGTCCCATCATTGAGCAAGATGTGGTGCGGGTAAGCCATCGAGACAGCGTAGAAGATTTAATCCGCAAAGGCAAAGATTTAGAACGAGTGGTGTTAGCCAGAGCGGTGCGCTTGCATTTGAAAAATCGCGTGCTGGTCTATGGCAATCGCACGGTTGTGTTTGAATAACCAGATCCACTAAACAGGCGGTTAGCACCGCTTTGGGGAAGTGACAGCTAGTATTTGTTGCGAATTGTAAAAAAGCTTGCGGTTTATCGACTTAACTACTATCTATAGTAGTGTCAACTGTCGAATAACCCTACGCATAGCGTTTCTGCCCGTGGGCTAGATTTTTTTGGGCTAGTGCTAGCGATTCATTCAGTTTGACTTGCTCATTAACTAAAAAAGCGAGAAGTGAATTATGGACTATCAAGCAAGGCTGAATCCCTGGGTCGTTAGCAAGCTGCTGCCCAACCTCAAACAACTCTCGGTCATCCGCTTTCGCCGTAGAAACGATGCAGAGGCTTACCTCAGAGTTTTGAAGGAAATGCAGCCCCAAGGAGACTTTGCGATTTCGTTTGATGGTGATACACGAGAATATGCTGCTCAAGTCAAGTAGTTCGTAAGAAGACTATAGTAGCCCTAGAGTGCAGTTTTGAACCAATTAAATAGCGATCGCCACGGCGCACCGGTTCGTAAAAGCATTTTTGATCAGTAGCTAGCGGTTTATCAACCTGAGCGGCTGTGTGACAATGAAAGACCCAATCAGGTTTAGACAAAGCAGTGCCACTGGAACCAAAGGATATTCAAAGGACTCTTGATTCCGTCATCACTCAGCGGATTATCGAGAGTCCTTGTCATCAAATTTCTTTTGCAGAGTATATGGAGTTGGCGCTGTATCATCCCAAACAGGGGTATTATGCGTCATCTTCTACTCAAATTGGTGCCGCCGGAGATTTTTTGACTTCGTGCCACCTGAGTGCTGATTTTGGCGAGCTATTAGCCCAGCAGTTCGCTCAAATGTGGGATTTTTTGCAGCAGCCCCATCCCTTTACCTTGGTGGAAATGGGAGCCGGACAGGGATTGCTGGCGGCGGACGTTTTAATCGCTCTGCAACGCAATCATCCAGATTGTTTTGCTTGCTTGAAGTATAGGATTATTGAGCGATCGCCAGCGCTGATTAACCTACAACAGCATCAGTTGCGGCAATTTCTTGAAACAGAAGGATTCATCGCTTGGTGCGATTTTGTCGATCTGCCTGATTCAATCACAGGCTGCTTTTTTTCTAATGAATTAGTCGATGCGTTTCCTGTGCATCAAGTGGTGCTAGAAGCAGGGCAATTGAGAGAGATCTACGTTTCTGTGGATCGGCTTCATTCGCCAACTCATTTTGTAGAGGTCGTGGGCGATCTTTCAACTCCAAAGCTTGCAGAATATTTTGACTTGGTTGGAATTGATCTGCGATCGCCTCCTTATCCTGATGGCTATCGCACTGAAGTGAATTTGGCGGCACTCGACTGGCTGGCGACGGTTGCCCGTCATCTCCAGCGGGGCTATGTCGTCACAATTGACTATGGCTATCCCAGCGATCGCTATTACCATCCTAATCGGTCGGGCACCCTTCAATGCTACTCTCAGCATCGGCATCACTCTGACCCTTACCGCAATGTCGGGCAACAAGATATTACGGCTCACGTTGATTTCACCGCGTTGGAAACGCAGGGGAAACTGTGTGGATTGGAGCGTGTCGGCTACACGAAGCAAGCACTGTTTTTGATGGCGTTAGGGTTGGGCGATCGCTTAACTGCGCTGGGTCAATCCTCTGCGATCGATGCTCAATCCATTCAAGAAATTCTCCGTCGCCGTGATGCATTGCACCACTTAATCAACCCCATGGGTTTAGGCGATTTTGGGGTGCTAATTCAAAGCAAAGGACTCGACTCGACTCCCTCACTGGCTGGGCTAATGGGTGAGATTGGCAAGGCTAAAAACCAAAAAGTGTGAACAGCACTCCAAATGCTATTCACACTTCAACTCATGTTCTCATTTACGTTTAGATCAGTTTCGATGAGTCACCATTGAAGCTGGCAGACCGCCTAATTATTGATAGCTGCTGCACTTCTCGAATCAACCACTTCCAACTTGACGAAGGCAACACCCGACTGCACGACCCCTAGCACGCGCGCCGCTGCTGTAGACAAATCAATAATGCGATTTCCGTGAAAGGGTCCGCGATCGTTGATTCTAACCATCACCGATTGCCCGTTGTTCAGGTTGGTGACCACCACCCTAGTGCCAAACGGGAGGGTGCGGTGGGCGGCGGTCATGGCGTTTTGATTGAAGACTTCACCGCTAGCGCTGCGGTTGCCATGAAAGCCAGGTCCATACCAAGAGGCGAATCCAGTGAGCTTAAATTGGATAGGTCCCAAGGAAATAGTTTGATTTCTCCACGCGATCGGTTTTCCAGTCACCTCACGCAATGGGGAGGCATCGCCCAAAAGCCTTCTCAAGCGATTAGCTGCTTGAAGCGCGTCTTTTTCTAGATTGCGGGTGGAGTCGGGCAAGATGGTGCTGGCATCAATCACCGCAATTTTGGTGGTGTCTGCCTGAATAAAATAGCGATCGCGCCCAGGGGTATTAGCGACTTGCCCCCCCCAAGCAACCGTAATTTTGTCTGCATTTAGCCCATTGCGATAAAGCTGATTGAGTTTGGCTGCGATCATGGCAGCCCGCCAAACGGGGTCAACCTCAGAAAAACCAGCATCCAGAATGCTTGGGTCGAGTTCGCGCGAGTCCAAATCAGACAGAGCTTCAGAAGAATTGAGGAGCGAACTTAAGGAAGAAGATTGTGTTTTCGCCCGATTAAAAGACTGAGCGTTTGAGGAAGAAGCAGGAGCAGAATTTTTTAATTGAGTTCCGAGCTTTACATCATTTTGAGATGTTTTGATGGAACTTTTGAAGGTTAGAACTGGAATATTGCGAACGTACAACGTTGCTGCTTTTTCTCCAGATAGTTCGTGAGGCTGAATCTTAGCAATGACCTCTTTGCTATCGTTAAACTCAGGCTTGATAACTTGTTCACCGACTTTTATAACCTCTCTAACCGGGGTAACAGTACTCAGAGATCTGTTCGATGAAGATGCAGTTTCGGCTGCGGTTTCGCTGGGAGTTGCTTTCGGATTTATCTGCTTAAGATCTGCGCTAGAACCTAGCTTTGTGGGTTCAACAGGAGCGGCATTACTTGAGGTTGAGACACCCAGAGTTGCAATCAACAGGGATGCAGTTAAACTGCCAAAAAGTTTTTGAGTCATAATCCATGGGTAAAAGGCACATCATTTGGGGTTCGAGGTCTGCATGATTCAACAGCGACTCTTCAATCAACACGCTTTGACTATGTAGTTTGAATGCTAAAAATTAATGAATCTGCATAAAAGCTCGATTTTTAACCCGTACTCGGTTCGTTTTCGCTCCTATAATTGAGAACTGCAACAGACTATCATGAAGCTTTCGTATTGGGGATCAGTGATGCCGACTGATCCCCCAAAGCTGCCGGAGAGATTTATCGTTGTGGAAGGACTATAAAGACCGCCAATTCTGACTTTTGGATGATTGTTAAATCGGGATTTTAGTTTCCAGCTTCATCAAAACTTTATATTTGCGATCGCAAAATAGCCATTTATTCACGCTTCTATTCACGCTTCAAATAAATAAACCTTCAAGTTCTAGAAGACGAGAGAGTACAATAACATCCGAATCGTTGCTGGCAGATCTGCATGGAATATCGGGATGCAGGAGTAGATGTGGAAATGGGGCGATCGTTTGTCGATCGCATCCGTAGTTTAGTGGCGGGCACCACTCGTCCGGGTGTTTTAGGCTCGTTCGGTGGTTTCAGTGGCTTGTTTGAGCTACCTAGCGGCTATCATCAGCCTGTTTTGGTTTCTGGCACCGATGGCGTTGGTACTAAGCTCAAATTGGCGCATACTCTCAACCAGCACGACACGGTTGGGATTGATTTAGTGGCTATGTGCGTTAATGATGTGGTGACCTGTGGTGCCGAACCTCTATTTTTCTTGGATTACTTAGCCACCGGGCATTTAGAACCAGAGCAGTTAACCCAAGTGGTTGACGGGATTGCGAAAGGGTGCCGTTTGGCGGGATGCGCTCTGTTGGGGGGCGAAACCGCAGAAATGCCCGGATTTTATCAATCGGGAGACTATGATTTGGCGGGGTTTTGTGTGGGTGTGGTGGAAAAAAGTCAGCTTCTAGATGGCTCGCAGGTACGGGTGGGCGATGTGGCGATCGGGTTGGCAAGTCAAGGCATCCACAGCAATGGGTTTAGCTTGGTGCGGAAAATTATCAGCGATCGCGGCTTCAACCTCAGCGATCGCCCCGTCAGTTTTGAGGGGCAATCTTTAGGCGATAGTCTTTTGACTCCCACCCAAATTTATGTCAAGCCCGTTTTGAAGGCGCGGTCAGATGGCTTAGTGATTCACGGCATGGCACACATTACGGGCGGCGGTTTGCCCGAAAATCTGCCCCGCTGTTTGGGAGAAGCGCAATCGGTGCGGATTGATGCTTCGTCTTGGAGGGTGCCGCCCGTGTTTGATTGGCTGCAACGAGAGGGCAATGTCAGTCTTTCTGGGATGTTTAACACGTTTAATATGGGCATTGGCTTTGTGGTGTTGGTGCCGCCTGATCAAGTAAACTCAGCCCTTCAGCATTTTGCGACTGAAGATATCGCTGCGTTTGCGATCGGTGAAGTGATTACGGGATCGGGTGAAGTTGTTGGAATACCGGAGTAGCCCTGTGCCCACACCCCGCAAACAGTTTGGTCAGCATTGGCTCCAGAGTGAAAAGGCGTTAACTAGCATCGTGACAGCGGCTGAACTTAAAAAAACGAGTTCTGGCATTCCAGGCGATCGCGTTTTAGAAATTGGTCCTGGCACTGGGGTGTTAACCCGGCAATTGCTGCCCTTAGCCGATGCCGTGATTGCCGTCGAAATTGATCGCGATCTATGTGAACTGTTGGTCAGAAAGCTAGGCAAGATTGACACCTTTCTGTTGTTGCAAGAAGACTTTTTGACTTTAGATCTGCCCTCTGCCCTTGCCCCTCTCCCAGAGTTTCACAACCCGAATAAGGTCGTTGCCAATATTCCTTACAACATTACTGGACCGATTATTGAAAAGCTGTTAGGCACGATCGCTTGCCCGACCGAAAACCCATTTGAATCGATTGTCTTGCTGGTTCAAAAAGAAGTGGCTTTACGACTGAATGCTAAACCAGGCTCAACCAATTTTGGAGCCTTAACCGTGCGGGTGCAATACTTAGCGGACTGTGACTTTATTTGTGATGTTTCAGCCAAAGCATTTCAGCCGGTTCCTAAGGTTGATTCAGCCGTGATTCGGCTACGACCGAGAGTTTCTCGACCAGGCGCAACCCATCCTCGTTTTTTTGAAACCTTGCTTAGATTAGGATTTGGCAGCAAACGAAAAATGCTGCGAAATAACTTGCAAAGCCTGATTGATCGCGATCGCCTGTCTCAATTATTAGAAACTTTAGGCGCTAATCCGCAGTCACGAGCCGAAGATTTAAGTGTTGAACAATGGGTCTTGTTAAGTAATCAGTTAGTGGTGGATTCGTAGCTTTTAATTGTTGGAAAATGGTTGCTTTTTTATGCGTAGTTACTCTTTAATTGCACCCGCAAAAATCAATTTGTACTTGGAGATTTTGGGCGATCGCCCCGATGGCTATCACGAACTGGTGATGGTGATGCAAAGTGTTGATTTGGCAGATCGAATTGATTTGCGATCGAACGGAACTGAGACAATGCGCGTTCAGTGTGACCATCCGCTGGTGCCCAACGATGCAAGCAACCTGGCACATCGCGCCGCCCATCTGATGAGTCAGCAGTTTCCCAAAGCGTTTGCTCAATTTGGTGCGGTAGACATTGCCATTCACAAGCAAATTCCGGTGGGAGCGGGCTTAGCGGGAGGTTCAACCAATGCGGCGGCGGTGCTGGTGGGGCTGGATTTGCTGTGGGAACTGGGGCTGACTCAGCCAGAAATTCAAGAGTTGGGCGCATTGCTGGGGTCAGATGTGCCCTTTTGCGTTGCCGGGGGAACTGCCCTCGCCACCGGGCGCGGTGAACAACTCGATGCTCTCCCTGATCTGGATACGCTCTATGTGGTGTTGGCAAAATACCGGAGTTTATCGGTTTCCACGCCCTGGGCATATCAAACCTATCGACAGCAGTTTGAAGCATCTTACTTGAGCGCACCTACCGCTCAGGTAAATCGCCGCCGAGAAGTTCGTTCGGGTGAGATGCTGAGCGCGATCGCCCGTCGAGAAAGCAGCCAAATTGGGCAATTACTTTACAACGATCTCGAAAAAGTGGTGCTGCCTCACTATCCTAAAGTGGCTGATTTGCAAAATCGATTTCGTGAAATGCAGCCTTTAGGAACGATGATGTCTGGCTCTGGTCCCACGGTCTTTGCCCTAACCCACACCCAGGATCACGCGCAACAGCTATATGATCAGATGAGAAGCGCGATCGCAGACCTAGACTTAGAGTTATGGGTGTCGAAGTTTAGCCACTGTGGAATTCATATTGCACAGTAGACTAAGGGCGCAGATTCATTATCGTCACTCTTAATTGGCACTTTATGAGCGATCTTCCTCAATCTGTAGAATCCACGACGCAGGCTCCGCTAGCTGGCTCAACAGACGTGACCGCTAAACCGCTGACCCCACAAAGCTGTGCGCTGGGTTCTGTCATCGCTGGCACTATGGCGTTTGGGATGTATCGAATGAGTCACGCGATCGCGCTCTCTTTCGCCGCCCACAAAATCCAGTCTGATAACTTTATTGTTCAAAGAATTTCGGCAGCCGTCCGCACTCTCGTCATTGGCATGACAACCTTGGGCATGGGTGTGTTTGGAGTCGCAGCATTGGGGTTGCTCGCTTTATCCATTCAACTCATCATTCAAAAAAGCAACCCGCCGACTCCGCCATCTTCTCCCTAAATCTTTATGACAAGACCGATGAAGAACTTAAAATTGCTTTTGCTCATCGTCTAGCCTAACCCCGCGAATGGAATAGTCGAGTAGCTGCATCGGGTGAAGTACGGGCACTGATTTTCCTTGCAGTTCCAGATGTTTACTAATTTGCACAAAGCAGCCGATGTTGGCTGATGCAATCATGGATGCGCCTGTATTCGTCAGATTTTGAACTTTTTGCCGACCTAGCTCCGCTGCCACTTCGGGCTGCAAAATATTGTAGACTCCGGCACTACCACAGCACAATGCTGCATCCATAGGTTCGCGCAGTTGCACACCCGGAATCTGTTTCAGCAAGGTGCGGGGCTGAACGCTAATCTTCTGCCCATGCAGCATATGGCAAGCATCTTGATACACCATTATGAGCGGCTCGTCTTGCAGGGGCGAAAGTTGGGTTGTTAGCCCCACGGCTGCCAAAAATTCCTGCACATCGCGCACTTTGTCTGCAAATTCTTTGGCTCTATCGGCGTAAACGGGATCATTTGCCAGGATATGCCCATATTCCTTGAGGGTATGTCCGCAGCCAGAGGCATTGATTAAGATAAACTCAACGTTGGCATCCGCAAAGCTATCAATCAACTGACGCGCCAAGGCTTTAGTTTGTTCTTCCTGCCCTTGGTGATGGGTCAGGGCACCACAGCAGCCCTGGGCATTGGGCACGACGACTTCGCAGCCGTTGGCAGTTAAAACGCGCACGGTGGCAGTGTTGACATCGGGGTTGAAGAGTCGCTGGACACAGCCTAGCAGCATCCCAACTCGGTAGCGTTGCTTGCCTTGAGCCGGAATAACGGTGGGAATAGGATCTTGGAAGGCACTGGCAGAAATGGGGGGCAGCATGGCTTCCATTGCTGCTAATTGGGGCGAAAGCTGTTGGATCACGCCGAGCGATCGCACCAGTTTTTGTAAGCCCGTTTTTTGATAGAGTCCCAACGGTCGCAGCAACAGCCGCAGCCGATTGGGATAGGGAAACACCGAGAAGATCAGTTGGCGCAGCAATTTTTCGGGCAACGATCGCGAATGGTTGCGTTCTACCTGCATCCGGGTCGCTTCAATGAGCTTGTCATATTGCACCCCCGACGGGCAGGTGGTGACGCAGGCAAGACAGCCCAAACAAGAATCAAAATGCTCCACTGTTGCAGGCGATAGCGGAATGGTTCCTTCATTCACCCCATCCATTAGATAAATACGTCCGCGTGGCGAATCGGTTTCCTTGCCAATCACTCGATAGCTGGGGCAGGTCGATAAACAAAATCCACAGTGAACGCAGCTATCAATCAGCGTCGGATCGGGAGGATTGCGAAAGTCGAAACTAAGAAGTTCGGGGTTGGAGGTTTGGAGTTTGGCGGGTGGGGAGTCAGTGGTCATAATGCTCGTTTTGGGAAAAGTTTTGAGTTTTGAGTTTTAAGTTTTGTTCGCGCAGCGGCGACCTAGGAGATATTTTGAGTTTTGAGTTTCCCCTTGCGGTCGCCTGCCCTGCCCCTGAAAACCTGCTAAATTCCGCCGATAAATCGACCGGGACTCAGCAAATTGTGCGGGTCAAACTGGTGTTTGAGCGATCGCATCACGTTCAAAGCATTTCCGGCATAGCCCCAGACTTCAAGGTGCTGTTTCAGGTCAGTTGGCGCTTGCAACACCGATAAAAAGCCGCCGTTGGTTTGGCAAATGTCACGAATTTTAAGCAGGTGATTGGGTGAGAGGTCATCAGCGCAGATGAATCGTCCTAAACCACTGGCACTATGAATTTGGGCAGACCAGGAAGGCAGCGAAAGTTGATGAAGCTGATGCAAAAGGGCGATCGCGTTGGAGGGCTGTATTCCTATTTTGCAGGCAATTTGATTGGATTGGGGAGCCACAGTCATTCGCGTTTGCAATCGTTTCCATAGCTCGGCATCGTCGTCTGTATAGGGTGTGCTAGATAGGGCGAGCGATCGCCCCACCTCAGATAAGCGGCTCATTTGCTCTTTCACACTGGGCAAAATGCTTTGAAACCGCACTGCCAACCCGGTGCCTGACTCCAATCCCAACGTTTCCATCACAGCGCCCGAAACAATATCAGCATGGGTGGGGGTGAGGGCAGACTGAAGGACTAGGCTTGTTGCTTTGGCGATCGCGTCATCATCGCCGCTGAGAATCATCGTGTGTGAGGCTTCTGGCAGCGGATAGACTCGCAACGTCACCTGAGTGATCATGCCCAAAGTCCCGTAAGACCCCGTGAATAGCTTCATCAGGTCATAGCCAGCTACATTTTTGACCACTCTGCCGCCCGCTTTCGCCAGTTTCCCATCGGCTCGAACAAAGGAAATGCCCAACAGCATATCGCGCACGCCCTGATAGCGCTGCCGAAAGGAACCCGTATCGGCGGTTGCTACAATGCCGCCAAGGGTTGCCTGCTGGGGATAACTGGGGTCGATCGCCAAAAACTGATTCGCTTTCGCCAAATGTGCCTGCAACTCTGCAAAGCGCATCCCGGCTTCTACGGTCACCGTCAAATCTCCGGCGGCATGGTCGATTAATTGGTTGAGGTTCTGAGTGCTAATGACCACCAGCGGTGTGGAGTGGCTCAAGCCGCCCCAATGGAGTTTGCTACCGGAGCCAGCAGGAATCATGCCCCAGTGGTTTTGGTGGGCACAGGTGATGATCTCGGCGAGTTCGGTGGCAGTTTGAGGAAACGCAAGACAGGCAACTTCAGAGGTAGGGGCGATCGCCTGGGAAATCTGATCGCGCCAAGACTGGTCGATCTTGTCCCACGGATGCAACTGTGCGGCTCCGATAATCTGCTCTAGCTCTAGCGCGATCGCCGGAATTGCGGCAGAGTTTTTCTGCGTGAAATGGGTATTCATCAATCCAGTATCCTATTCATCCAAAATCCACTCTGATGCCCGCTCTCCCAGTTCTAGGGGAATGCTGACTGCCTTTCCTTGACGCGGACGTTCACGAGTCCGAGAAACAAACGTCTGCACCTGTGCCCACGCATCCCAGGCTTGTATATAACTTGCCACGGCGTTCAAATGCTCTAAATACTCGGCTTCTGTCATAGGAAATGAAGCTTGCTCCAAATATTTCCACATGACTAAAACGAATATTTTTCCTTGGGTTCGGCGTAGTTGAATGTCGTACGATCGCCCCCACTTGTCGAGTAAAAGTTGATGAAAATCCTGTCCAGTCATGGACTTCAGTATCCCACAGCAAGGGCAGAGCCACGGATCAATCATTGCCTATTCGCACTCTGTACCCGTTGAAATCAACCTAGCTTAATATTTCGTATTATTTTGAATCTGCTTCTCAGTTTTTTAGAATGCTAACGGAATGTAATAATTACGGTAGACCCCCTGTGAATTTTTCAAAAGCCCGATCCTAAATATCGTTTAGTATTCGTCATGACTCAATTATCTGGATCTTCAGACGTGCCCGATTTGGGTCGTCGTCAATTTATGAACCTGCTGCTAGTAAGCGCAGGCGGCGGGGCGGTGGCAGGAATGCTATACCCGGTGATCAATTATTTTATTCCTCCTTCCAGCGGCGCGGGTGGCGGCGGTGTAACTGCCAAAGATGCTCTTGGGAATGAAGTGGTGGTAACCGATTTTCTGGCAACCCATAATCCTGGCGATCATGTGTTGGCTCAAGGACTCAAGGGTGACCCAACCTATGTCATTGTGCAGGAAGACAAATCGATCGCCAACTTTGGCTTAAATGCCATTTGCACTCATTTGGGTTGCGTTGTTCCTTGGAACCCAAACGAAAATAAGTTCATATGCCCCTGCCATGGCTCTCAGTACAACAATGAAGGTAAAGTGGTACGCGGTCCTGCACCGCTCTCTTTGGCACTTGTTCACGCAGTTGTTGAAGAAGATAAAATTGCTTTCAACCCTTGGACAGAGACCGATTTTCGGACAGACGAAGCGCCTTGGTGGGCGTAGAACCGCTGCTGCGCTAGATAGTCCGAGATACAGCTTGAAGCTGTTACCGTTATTTTTTACGACAACGCTGCTAACCCTTGCGGTAAAGCTGCCATTTTGCCGATTCCCCCTGCTAACGCTGATAAATATGAGAACCCGTTTTTTAACTACCACCCGTCTGCTTGGAGCTAATTTGCTAAGAAGATCTGTTTTGATGGCGATCGCTGCCATTACTATCTTCTTGGGAGGCAACTTGGCTCTGCCCCAAACGGCTGTTGCCTATCCGGTATATGCACAGCAAGGCTATGAAAATCCTCGTGAAGCGACAGGGCGCATCGTTTGTGCAAACTGTCACTTAGCTCAAAAGCCAACTGAAGTAGAAATTCCTCAAGCGGTTAAACCGGACACTGTGTTTAAGGCGATCGTCAAAATCCCTTACGACACCAAAGTTCAACAACTGGTCGCAGGCGGAGAAAAAAGTCCTCTCAACGTCGGTGCCGTGCTGATGCTGCCCGAAGGGTTTACCCTCGCGCCAGAAGATCGAATTCCTGAAGAGCTTAAGGAAGAAGTGCAGGATGTTTACTTCCAGCCTTACAGCGATGCTCGGCAAAATATGATTGTCGTGGGTCCTTTGCCCGGTGAGCAGTATCAGGAAATTGTGTTTCCCATCCTGTCGCCCAACCCCAATCAAGATAAGTCCATTCATTTTGGCAAGTATTCCGTTCATGTGGGCGGCAATCGCGGTCGCGGACAGCTTTATCCCACGGGCGAGAAGAGCAACAACGCCGTTTACAACGCCTCTTTGGCTGGCAAAATCACTCAGGTTGCCAAGGCTGAAGACGGGGGCTATGCCGTAACAATTCAGGCTGAAAACGGCAAGTCTGCTGTGGATACTATTCCGGCGGGTCCTGAACTGTTGGTTGCTGAAGGGCAAGAGGTTGCTTCAGGCGATGCTTTGACCGTCAATCCCAATGTGGGCGGCTTCGGTCAAGCCGATGCTGAGATTGTTCTGCAAGATCCAAATCGCATTTTTGGGCTATTGGCATTCTTCGCGATCGTCACCTTGGCTCAAATCATGCTGGTCTTGAAGAAGAAGCAAGTGGAACGAGTGCAGGAAGCTGAGATGGAATTCTGATCTTCTACGTTCTTTGAATAATCTGTAAAACAGGGGATCTGGTTCATCAGATCTCCTGTTTTATATTTAGCTAACGCGATGTGCGACTTTCCTGAAACAACGCAAAGACTGCCCTCACCCTAGCCCTCTCCCGATTGGAGAGGGAACCGGAAATGTCCGAAAGCCCTTCTCCTTGGGGAGAAGGGTTGGGATGAGGGCAAATTAGTTGCAC
>JBGSWI010000152.1:0-9857 GCA_041752515.1 Leptolyngbyaceae cyanobacterium
CCTTGGGTGAAGGCATAGTCAAGACCATTGGCACGAGCCACCACAATGGGAATACTTAGTTCAGACTCTAGCTTGGGAGCCATGCCTTCTAAATCCATTTTGATGATTTCGGTGGTGCAAGTGCCGATCCAAACAATCACACTAGGATTGCGATCGCGCTTAATTTGTAAGCAGAGTCGTTTTAGCTCCTCGTAATCATTCAACTGAGCGGAAATATCGCCTTCCTCCAGTTCTGCCATTGCATAGCGAGGCTCAGCAAAAATCATCACCCCCATGGCGTTTTGCAGAAAATATCCGCAGGTTTTCGTGCCAATGACTAGAAAAAAACTATCTTCAATTTTTTGGTATAGCCAAGCGACGCAGCTAATGGGGCAAAACGTATGGTAGTTCCCTGTTTCACATTCAAACGTTAGCGCTTGGGGTTGGGTATCGGCGAGAGTCATTACAGCGTCCTCTTGAACTAATTGACGAGTGTTTCAAGTTGAAAATCGATTTCTCAGTACAGTGAGAGTTTGCTTTAGCAAACATTTTTCAGTGATTAGTTCACCAAGATGTCTTTTTGCGATTAATTTACCTAGTCATTAAATCAACGGCTTAGAGTCTTCTAGTCTGAACTTTAGGAGGGTGCGTGCGATCAGAGCGACCGCCCTCACACGATTCATCAATTTTGGATATCAAATGAGACACTTGGCTGGCGGGTAGATCAGTTTCATAGGATGAAGCTGCCGGAAGAAATTTGAGTGCATCATTTTCCGCGACCTTCTCAACGCTGCCGTTATCCAACGTTTTTGTTCCGTTGTCCAACACTTTTGGGCTAGACTTCGATGCAGCTTTGAGATGTTCATCGGGATTAAAGTTGAGATCAAGAGCCGCTATAATTCGGTCTGGGTTGCTGCTTAAGTCAACAATTAAAGGGAGCAACTGATTAAGCTGGGGTTCTAATACAGACAGGGTTGCCAGTATAAAGCTTGAAGAGGGACGACGGTGCCCATCACAGTTAACCCAAACTTGCAACCGGGCAATCCAAATACGATTTTCAACGTAGTAGTCGAGCCATTGCTGCTTTACGGATTGACGAAACTGCTGAGTATTCACATGACACCTTGAAACAAGAGTTAATGAGCTTGAAGCTTAAATTCCATCCTATTGTCGGACAATTTGAAACTTAATCTTCAAAACTCAAAACTCTCTTCAGATCATCCTCAAACCATCATCAGATCTAATACTTCTTCCTCGGATTTCACTTTGGGTTGCTGCGGATTGAGGTAAAAATCAGATAGCAGTGAGAATAATTCGCGATCGGGCGTATCATTGGGCACCACCCCTTCAGGTCTTGCCAAAATCTGATCGGCAATATTCAGATAGTAGTCACAGACATAGTTTAAAGACGGATCGGTTTCAGCCATCTCAAACAAGGTTTTGCCCTTCACCCGCGAAACTCGAATATCTTCGATCAACGGCAGCACTTCCAGCACGGGCATGGGAACCGCTTCAATATATTTCTCAATCAGATCGCGCTTTGAGGTTCTGTTGCCGATTAGACCTGCAAGCCGCAGCGGATGGGTTCGAGCTTTTTCGCGTACCGAAGCCGCAATTCGATTGGCGGCAAACAACGCATCGAAGCCATTGTCCGTCACAATCATGCAGTAGTCAGCATAGTTTAGCGGAGCAGCAAAGCCGCCACACACCACGTCACCTAACACGTCAAATAAAATGACATCGTATTCATCAAACGCATTTAGTTCTTTCAACAGCTTGACGGTTTCACCCACCACATAGCCGCCGCAGCCAGCACCGGCGGGAGGTCCACCTGCTTCTACACAGTCCACTCCACCGTATCCTTTATAAATAACGTCTTCGGGCCAGACATCTTCATAGTGATAATCCTTTTCTTGCAGGGTATCAATAATGGTTGGAATTAGGAAACCCGTTAGGGTGAAGGTGCTGTCATGCTTAGGATCGCACCCGATTTGCAAAACCTTTTTGCCCCGTTTGGCAAGCGCTACCGAGATATTGCAGCTTGTGGTTGATTTTCCAATTCCACCTTTTCCATAAACGGCGAGTTTCATATCATTTGGCTCCTAATTTTTTCTTAAAGGTGGTGGTAGTAGGGTCGGTGCTAAGTGGAGGTAAGCTATGTCTGCTCTAAAAAACACCTATCAACGATGCAAGTTTCTTAAGTCACTGCAAGCATTATTGTCGAATTTTGCAGTTAAAGAAAGCTGCTTGAAAAGCTCATACAGGCGTAAACGGCAGCTATTAAAGGTGAGAAGCCCATAAAAACTTCCTATGACACTCTATCTTGATTTTAGGTATTCTACTGGCGTTAAATAGTTTTTATGAATTCTTTTTTATAAAAAGCGGATCAAACTTAAATAGTTAGAGGGCGATCGCATTAAATTAACTCAGTCAGTTCTCAGATTGAGATAGAGTTCTGGCACCTGTTTTAAGGGTGTTTTGCGGGTCAATTCATTCAAGCTTGGGCATAAAGTCTCTAAACTGGAGCAGAAATAAGGCTTTTGCAGATTTACATTAAATCTTGGTGAAAATGTGACGTTGAGAAAACTGACATTTTAGGACTACCAAATCTTTTGTTAAAAATGGTTAATTATCTATGTTTAGTAAATTTATATGAATTTTTAGACTGTGGGGATGAAAGTTAGACCGGTAATCTCTACCGTCAGAGTCAACAGTTAGTCAAAAAAGCATCTCCGCGATCGCGCTTCTCTCTGCACAAGGGCGATCGCGTCATCAAAAAAGTAAAGCACATACTTTTTCGACGATCTGATTATGAGTTTCTGAGGACAACTCGCCTAGCTGACGCTGGATCATACTGTCACGTAGGGTAATGAGATGGTTTAGCCTCAGCGTGGAAGGTTTTTTCAGTCCACTGATCGCAAAGTCAGGGTAGGCGGCATCCAAGATTAGATCGGTAGCAAGGGGTTGGTCGGGGATGCGGCTGGTAATGAGCGCCAAAATAACATGGCGATGTTCGCCTATTGGGTTCGTTAATGTGTAGGCAGGTCGAATTTTACTGTTGGACAAATCATCGTAGGGGAACTCAACCAATACAACACTACGCTTCATGGTTCATTGGTTTGCCATCTTCTAAGGTGTAAATGTCTTCTTCAGGATCATCAAGAAAATCGATCGCCGAGGTTTTGAGATCTTGCAAAGACCATTCTTGAGCTTCTTTTAGCTCAGAAAAAAGTAAAATTCCTCGAAAGCGAGTTGACTTTGCAGTTGTAAGCGGTTGGTCTAATTCGACCTTGCCCTGTTCGTTCACAATACCTGTGATTTCTATCGCTTTCATCTGCTTTACCATCGTTCAACTGAACCTAAGTTATCATCTCATTTCGCGATCGCGCTTCTCTTTAACAACGGCGATCGCTTGGCATAATTGGTTTGAGGGCGATCGGTCCTTCGATTCACAATAGCGATCGCCTTCCTCTCTAAATTTAGATCTTTGACACATATTTACATACTCGCGTTACAACCTGCGATTTGTGGGGAATACAAAGGTTAGCCATTCAGGATTAGACCCATGACTGCTGACATCCAGTCCATCTCAGCGATTATTAATAAAGCTTTACAGCCCAAAGGTATTTCTGTACGGGTCGCACAGAAGGCAGACACGCTTCAAATCTTTCTTCAGTCCGCCCAACCTATCAACAAAGAGGCTGTGGCTACCTTTCTGACTAACGGAGTCAAAAAGCTGAATGTTGACGGCATCTCAAAACTAGCAGTTTATGCAAAACAAACAGGAGCGACAGCCGTATCTTGGACCGCTCAAGCTGATATTGCCTCTGTCCTTTCAAAAACATCTTGCCAAGAATCTCTAGTAGAAACTGCTAAATCTGCTAAGAAACAGAATGATTTCTCAGATTCAAAAATATCCACTCAGAAATCTTTAGTGCCAACCACTAAGCCTGCTAAGAAGCAAAGTGGTTCTCCTTGGCTGGGCGCTGGCACTCTTATTACTCTTATAATCTCGCTGCCTACCATCGTCTTGTTCCTTATTCCAGCGGCGATCGCGTTAGCGGCTCAAACTTTTTTCTATAGCAAAGGAGAGCGCGACAAAACAAAGCTAGGAGAATTGTCTTGTAAGTATTTCATAGGCAGCTTTTGGGGACTGATTGCCCTCACGGGAGTGAGCATTACGCTATTTCCTGACCTTCACAAACCTGCCACCGTTTCCACTACAGCACCTTCACCAGTGGCAGCACCAGAAGATAAAGCCAAGGCTATTTTGGCTCGGCTGTCTAAAGAGACAAACTTTGAGCCACGGGTTGACCAATGGGGACCAACTGGAAAAGGGTTGTTTCTTGTAAAAACCGGGTGGGATTCTCTAACGGATGCTGACAAAAATCAAATGATTGAGTATGCAAAAAGCAATGGAATCTCAGCAATTTTGGTAGGGAAACTGGTTAAAAAGCAACCCAGAAATACTGTGACCATTGATGAAACAGTGTGGAGCAGCGATGTTAAGACTGCTGCACCGGTCGATTCACCCAGCGATATTGGTAAAGTGGATCAAACTGGCGTAAAGATCACAGTTGATGTACCCAAAGACCCAGTTTGTTCAAGAACTCGTGTAAGTATCAAAATAGACACTTTTGAGAAGTGTTTAATTGAAGGATTGACATATGTGCAGGTTGCTAATGTCTTGGGCTACCGTGGAGAACTACAGACCAAATCTGGCAATGCAGAAATTTATCAATGGAATGATGGTTTAGGCAAGTATCTTTCTGCCACGTTTGTCAACGGGAAGCTGATGAGCAAGGCACAGATAGGGCTGGAACCTGGAAGCTAACTTGGTTTGTGTCCTTTTCAACTCTATTTGCTAATGACAGCCAACAAGCTAAAAGCTGCAAAAAACATGAAGTTTTGACAGCTTTTATATTAATACTCAATTTGAAACCTGGCTTAACTCGTGTAGCTCACTGCCGAACTTTCTACACCACTTGCGCCACTGCTTTTAGCTCAAAGATTTTTTCCAGCACTTCTTCCACTACCTTGTCAGGAGTCGATGCGCCGGAGGTAATGCCGATCGCGATCTCGCCCTTGGGCAGCCAGTTTTCAGCCACTTCCAACTCACCGTGCAGCGGTTTGTGCTCGACTCGGTTGCCCGGTCCAATGCGGCTGGCGCTGTCGATGTGATAAGACGGAATGCTGCGATCGACGGCAATTTCTTGCAGGTGGGTGGTGTTAGAGGAGTTGTAGCCGCCAATTACCACCATTAAATCCAGCGTGTCTTCTACCAAGCCCAGCATGGCATCCTGGCGCTCTTGGGTGGCATCACAAATGGTGTTAAAGCTGAGAAAGTGATTGTTTAGCTGATCGGGACCATACTTTCGCATCATGGTATGTTCCAATAATTTGCCGATTTGCTCGGTTTCGCCCTTGAGCATGGTGGTTTGGTTGGCGATGCCCACGCGCTCTAAGTCGCGATCGGGATCAAACCCGACTGAATGCGATCGGCTAAACTTGGCGAGGAACTCAGCAGAATCGCCGCCATTGAGAATGTAGTTGGCGACATACTCCGCTTCTTGCAGGTTCAGCACAATCAAGTAAATGCCCGCAAAAGAACTGGTGGCAACGGTTTCTTCGTGATTATATTTGCCGTGAATGATGGAGGTGTGGCTAGCTTTCTTGTGCTTTTCCACGGTGTTCCACACCTTAGAAACCCAGGGACAGGTCGTGTCCACAATCGTGCAGCCTTTTTGATTCAAAAGCTGCATTTCTTGAACGCTGGCTCCAAAGGCAGGCAAGATTACGACATCGCCGCGATCGACAACCGCAAAGTTTTTTTCTCCATTGATCACTTCAATAAAACCCACATTCATGTCGCGCAATCGCCGATTCACAGAGGGATTGTGGATAATTTCGTTGGTGATCCAAATGCGCTGAGTGGGAAAGTGAGTCCGGGTTTCATATGCCATTGCCACGGCGCGCTCCACTCCCCAGCAAAATCCAAAGGCTTCTGCCAAATGAATCGTTACTTCGCCTCGCTGGAGCCTGTAGCCATTATCCCGAATGTGCTGAATCAAGTTGCTTTGATACTCGTTCTGCATCTGCCCAGACACTTCGGCTTCATGCCCAAAGCCTTTACGGTGATAATTGTCCGAATTGTTGAGCGATCGCTTAAACGCTTTAGTATCCATTCAACTCCTAGCCTCACGGTGATTCATTCCTAGTTTTAATTTTCGCTTATCTTAGCCCCGTGTGATCTTGATAAACTTAAACGAGTATGACTATCGGCAATTTTTCGTGGCGGCTATAAGTAATTCTGCACCAATTTTTGATAAGTCCTTAGACACCCACCGCTCATGCACTCTGATAGTTCTAGTTTGCCGGATCAACCCACTATTTTAGGATTTGATCCGGGTCGTTTGAAATGTGGCATTGCAGTAATGGGAGTTGACCGCATTGTGAAATATCACCAAGTGGTGAGTGCGGCAGATGCGATCGCCGAGGTTGAAACGCTGCGCCAAACCTTCCCGGTCTCTTTGCTGGTGATGGGAAACCAAACTTCTTCTCAAGAGTGGAAGCTGAGACTTTCAGAAACGTTAATCGAGCCACTGCGGATTGTGATGGTTGATGAGCGAAATAGTAGCTTGGAAGCCCGCGATCGCTATTGGCAAATGTATCCCCCTCAAGGGTTTCTAAGTTTGGTGCCCCAGCCTCTCCGCACCATTTCCCGCCCCATTGATGACATCGTGGCAATTTTATTAATCGAGCGATATCTAGAACGACTCGTTGCGTTGTGAAACCGGGTTATCGCTCTGCCCCATCTAGGCGCGATCGCACTTCTCATCAGAAACTTTAGAACCAAAATTTGGGATCACCCCCAAAACTGGGTGGGCGATCGTCCCTATTCTGCGACGCTGACCAAAAAAATGGGTACAAGCCCCGTCCTTCTAGGACGGCTTTTTGATAGACTGTTGCTAGAGCAAACCTCTTCTCCCTCTGGACTCAAGACACGTTGAACGGCACAAGCCACTACAGCTACGGTGAGAGTAGGCGCAGAGAACGGGAAGCAAAAAACAGTTAATTGCATTGTGGCTTGAATCAGTCGCGGAAGGACATTCTGAGACTTAAAACGGACGATGAGAGCAGGTAAGACTGGTTCGCCAGCACAGCCCGTTGAAGCGTCAACCCCATTCAGCGACCGATCCCTATTGTAGGTTGAGGCGTGGTGAGGAATCCCTGAGCATTTACGCCAGAGAGGATGTCAATCCTTCCCCTTTCTCATAAAATTGCCTGTAGTAATGTGTCCGCTCCAAACCGGACGGGATCAGTGCAGGGTAGGTTTGTCTCGGTTTCTACTTGAGCGATCGCCGCATGAGCCGCCGCTTCATCTAACCGATGGGTATTGAGGGCGATCGCGGCAACGGGCACCGAGGCAAACGCTCCCCCGGCTCTGGCAACCGCTTCATAAAGCTGCGCGACTTCGGGTAAGCGCGGAATGGGAACTTCAGGAATGCGGCTGAGATGGGTTTGTCCGGCGCGATGTACCAAGATCAGGTGAGTCGGCTGACTGCCTCGAATCAATGGCAAGGTCGCAGTCGAAGACGGATTCAGCAGAGAACCCTGCCCTTCAATCTGCAAAATGTCATAGTCATTGCCATACCGCATTACCACTTGCTCCACAGCACCGGAGGCAAAATCGACCCGCACGGCATCCAGCGCTACGCCATCCCCGGCAATCATCATTCCGGCTTGCCCGGTTGCCACAAATTTCGAGCGCAGTCCGCGCTTAAGCGATGCCTGGTGAAGCTGCAAACTGGTAGACATTTTGCCGATCGCCATGTCGGTTCCCACGGTCAACACTCGCAGGCAGGTCAGCGATCGCGCTTTTCCGGTGCCAATGGGCAGGTTGGGCGGCTCTTGGCGCAGATCCCAAATCCATTGATTGGGCAAGAGCGGTTGACAATCGGGATCGCTGGCAAGCGGGGTGTGTAGCCCATTGGCGATCGACAGTCCAGCGGCAAGTGCCTGTTTAATTTCCTGTCGCCACTCGTCAGGCAATGCGCCTCCAGTAGGAGCCGTTCCTAGCACCAACACATCGGGCTGATAGGCAAGAGCTTCGGTGAGTGATGCCACGATGGGCACAGGGCGCAGAATCCCAGTCAGATCAGCAAGAGAGGCTCCTGAGGATTGGCGATCGATGACCGCGACTACTGCTGATTCTGTATATCGCAACAACGCTAGCCCGGTTTTACCGCGATCGCCGCGAATGCCTTCATGCAAAAGAATTGCTAACCGATGATGAGATTGAATCATAGAAACACCCTATTATTCAAAAGTCATCTTAAAGCCTGTCCTTTTTTTCGTCCAAATATCGATGAACGCCTAAGCCCGGTTGATCGGTGGGCACAATTCGCCCATTTTGAAAGGATGCGCCTGCAAAGGGATCGTTAATAAGGTTGAGGTGACTGTCAAGGTCAATATGATCTGCCAAAGACGACAGGTGCGATAGGGCGGTATTGAGCAAAGCACTGTCGGAGTAGCAGCCAAACATCACCTTCAATCCGCAGGCTTTGGCAGTGTGAATCATCCGCAGCGCTTCGGTTAAGCCACCCGATTTCATTAGCTTGATATTGATGCCGTGGACGCGATCGGCTAGAGGCAAAATGTCGTAGCTGGTAAAGCAGCTTTCATCCACAAAAATGGGCAGGGGCGATCGCGCATAGAGTTCGGGCAAGTCTCCTTCCTGACCTTTGGCGAGGGGTTGCTCCAGGTAGGTTACGCCTTGTTCGGCTAGCCAATCTGCCATTTGCAGCGCTTCAGCCAAACTCCACCCTCCATTCGCATCTACGCTAACCTGAGAAATGTGAGGGGCAGTTTCTTTAACTGCTAACACCATCACCTGGTCTGCTTCAATTCCCAAAGGACTACCTAGCTTCACTTTTAGAGACTGGATGCCATGAAACGGAACCGCAGTATCGCCTTTTCCTAGCCAGTCTTTCACCCGCTGCTGGGCGGCTTCAGGGTCACTAATGCCAATAGTGACGGAGGTCGGCGGAATGCGATCGCGCTCCAAGCCCCAGAGTTGCCACAGTGGGAGATGGGCGTGCTTGCCGACCCAATCGTGCAATGCCACATCCAATGCGGCTCGTGCGGCTGAAGGTAACCGCGCATCTAGCATGAGTCGCTCAATTCGCTGACTCTCCAAAGGGCTAAGGGATTTTAGCAATGGCACAAACTTTTGCAGCGATCGCGCAATCAGTTCGGTAGTTTGAGGCGTTTCTCCAATGGAAAAAGGCGAGGCTTCTCCCCAACCCTGAATGCCGTCATGCTCAATTTCAACCCAAATATTGGTCGTCTGGGCGGTCGTGCCGCGACTAATGGTCAAGGCAAACCGCTTCTGTACCGTAAATGTCGCGATCCGAACCTGCATGACAAAGACCCTCAAAGGCACCTTCAATTTCATTAACGTAGCACTGGATTAACTATGCGTTCTCACTTCAGATTCACAAAAACTCGTGTGTGGATTGCTGGCATTTTGGCGGCTTCCCTTTCCCTAGTGCTGCTGGGCTGGCTGGCGATTCCGGTGATTTCTCAGGCGGCTTCCCCCCAAGTCAAAACCTTTGAGCAGGCTTGGAAAACCGTGAATGACAACTTTTTTGATCCCAAATTTAACGGCGTAGATTGGAAAGCGCTGCGGGAAAAATATGCGCCCCAGGCGGCTCAGGCTCAATCGGCGGATGAGTTGGCGATTGTGGTTAATGCCATGCTAGCTGAGCTAAAAACCTCACACACCCGCTTTTATACGCCAAACGAAACGGCATATTACCAACTGCTGGGAATTTTTCAACCTCGCAGCCGGGAACTGAAGAACTTACCTAAAGAGA
>JBGSWI010000153.1:0-4893 GCA_041752515.1 Leptolyngbyaceae cyanobacterium
GAACTAGACGAACGGCTTTTGAAGCATATTTGTTTCAAACTAAACAGGACTTGCAGAAATGCAACTACCGAGGGGCACTCGGAAAGTAACGCTTGGGGAGAATCCCACCTCTGGGCTAGAAACTGCAAGGAATCTAGTTTACGTGGTTTCGTTGAACCAAGAATCCCACTGGCTTCAGCCGTGGGAGTGTCAACCATGCAATTATGATTTGGAAGGGTTTTTGAAATCTGTCGTTCATCCTGCTTTAAACAGGATCGTGAGGCGCAGTTTGTCTTTAGAGCCTGTCTGTCTTAACTGTCTAATCTACTATCGAGTTCGCCGTGCAAGATCCCTGGCTTCGTACTATCCGTCCTTTGGCTGCCTGTGCTTTACAAGGTATTGGCTTTGTGGGTGATGATCTCATTGCTCTGGATTCAATTCGTGGCTATTTACTGAGAATCAATCCGGCAACGGATGACACTACAATTCTCAATATGTTGCAAGTGGAGAATTTTATTGGGGCGGAAGGGCTAGCCATTTGGCAGGATACGCTTTGGGTGGCGCGTGATAATAGCGTTTTCTTTTGCCAAGTGGGCGCGTTCTCTTTGCAGCACTTTTTTACGTTGCCCTATCCAGTCACTGGCGTTGGAGTATGGGAATCAACGATTTATGTTGCCTCGCAAAAAGCAGGCTATGTCTACATTTTTGAGCAAGCGTCTCGCCGAGAAATTACGCGACTGCCGCTGCCTGGGGTTGGCTCTGCCAATTTGGTGGTGCGAGAAGAGGAACTGTGGATCTGCGATCGCACAGAGCAAACGGTGTATTGCTTGGAGCGGGCGACAGGAGAACAAAAGTTTTCGGTGTTGACTCCGTTTGAATCGCCCACTGGGCTTGCATTTCATCGCCATCCGACCACGGGCAGCGAGATTCTGTATGTGTCCTATGCCAAAGATGAGGCATTTATTCGCGACAATCCCAATAATTTGGATAGTCCTTTTGAGGTGTCTTTTCGCGATCGCACTTTTGTTCATCCCTTGCAGTTTCATTACAATCCTAAAACTCACTGCGCCCTGTCCAATGGCTACCTGATTGAAATGTCTTATGCAGAGGAACTGCTGCCTCTAGAAGAGGTGAGTCTGAATCAGGTGGAATGGCGGATTGCCTTGCCTGCGGAAACCGATCGCCAAACCGTGCGATCGGTGGAGCCAATTGGACGACCCTACACGGAAGAAATTCAAGATGGACAGCGGGTTGCCGTGTTTCGGTTTGAGACTTTGAAACCCCACGAGCGTCATTTGTTTGGCTGGAAGGCTCTTCTAGAAGTTCGGGCAATTAAATATCAGTTCACTTTTGATGATGTGGATAGGGTGCCAGCGCTGTCACCTGAGTTTAAGGCAATGTATCTGGTGGATGACGATGAGCTATCGATGGATGCCCCCCTGATTGTGGCAGCCGCACGGGAGGCGATCGGCACTGAAACGAATATTCTGCGGAAAATGCTGAAAATTCGTAACTTTGTCTACGATCGCCTCTCCTATGCGCTGACTCCTCGCATCGATCCGCCTGATGTTGTCCTAGCGCGCGGGGTCGGTTCCTGTGGCGAATATGTGGGGCTGCTGCTGGCACTGGCGCGGTTAAATGGCATTGCCTGCCGCACTGTGGGACGCTACAAGTGCCCACCCCAGGCAGAATATCGCATGGTGCCCCTAGAACCCGACTATAACCACGTCTGGATTGAGTTTTATGTTCCCGGCTATGGCTGGTTGCCGATGGAATCGAACCCGGATGACACGGGTGAGGGCGGTCCTTATCCGACGCGCTTTTTTATGGGCTTACCCTGGTATCACGCCGAAATCGCCAAGGGCATTCCATTTGAAACCTTTACCTCGGAAGGAAAACCCGTAGATACGGTTTCGATTGGAGAACTGGCAATCAACCACGTTCGGTTCACGGTGCTGGATGAGTTGCCGCCGCCAAGTTAGGGGAGCGATCGCTACAGTACAGCATGATTACTCAATTGCCACTGTGCCAAACGAATCGTTAGACTAATCCTCCCTCACACTCTCGAAATATCTGTTTGTGACCATCGAAAATCGAAACGTCCATCGTAGTAGGTTCGCTTTAAATATGCCAAATCAGCCTCCCAGTCTTGAATCGATTCGCTATGACTGCTCAACCTACGCCGTTTGGCGTTGCGTGCAAAAGTCGCAATGCAGTTAGCTAATTTTTGTAATCTCTGGGCTGTATTAGGCTTTCCCCATTCCCGTAAGTAGGCGGTGTCATTCACAAAAGGAAATGGCTCTAGAAGTACGCTGTCAAGAATTCGCCGACGTTGACTTTCTGACAACCCATTTACACCAACTTTATAGCCATATTGCCTCAGTAAACCCGTTTCGCCCGTGAAGACCTCAGAAGGCAGCGGGTTTTGCGAACTAGCTATGACTGTCGCCGTAGGAAACACTGAAATCGGTTGCAACTCTGTCAACCTTTGAGCAATACGTTCACGAAGCGCTTGAGCTTTTTTCCGAGATCGAAATTTTAACTCATGATGAATTTTTTCTAGAACTTCTGCATTGCTCCATTTGGCATCAGTAATACTTTCAAGTTCATTAAAACTAAGTGTGATGTAGGGACGTTTTGGGGCTTGAAAATCTGGAGAGCGTTTTGGGGTTAGTGGCTCTTTTGCTAGTGGAGCAGTATTTTGGACAGATACTTGTGGTTCAACAATTGGCAGTGGTAGAACTGAAGGCTGGGAAGGTATCGCTGGAGCTAAGGTTGTTGGTGGGCGAGGAGAATATGATGGGGAGCTTATTACATCTGAAGAAACAATTTTGAGTCCTCTCATGCGTTTAATTACAAACGCTCTCCTAGTCCCGCTCAAATGACAGTAGGTTGCTAGACACAAAGCTTGCTCGAAGGTTTCTAATTCAATAGGAGTAACTGTGTAGTCACTTTTTTCACCATCTTGCGTCGTATAGGTGAATTGAACCTTTTGACTACTCTGAATTGCCCATTCAAGTAATTTAACCTGTTGGTCACTCTTCTGAGGGGTCGGCTCATCGATTTGTTTGGAGGCAATCTGAACTGGAGGAGTTGACGGAATGATGGTTTGTACTTTCTGCCCATCGGCAAGTGGCTCAGAAACAAGTTTCTCTTCTTTCAGTTCATGGCGTTGATTACTTTTCTCAAGCCGTTTCCCAATGGAGTTCGCAGCATAGTAGCCCAAGAGCGCCATTGCTAGAAAAAGCCAGAAAAGCGGAGTAGTTAAAAGTGTCCCTAAAACTTGCAAGTGTAGAAGTGGGTTGAATATTTGGACAAAGCTGTGACGTAGGTAAGTCCACTCTAGGTAAAGAAAAAGAATTCCGTTTCCAAGATAGCCAACAACCCAAAGAACGCCGAATAAAATTTGTAGTAGTCTCATAGCTGATCGTTTCTGAGCAAACAATGTTCAGTAGCTTCCAAAAACTAGTTGAAGGAATCCTGCAAGCTTTTACGTATAAGGCTTCTTTAGGTCAGGATGCATTCCTAATTTTTCACAAAGCGTCTGTATCATGATTGTACTTACTCACAATTCTGAAGTATTGCCTTACTGACATCTTCAACGTAGCTTAATAACGAGCGCTCCCAGTTAGCCTTAGATTTCCCTCAATTAGAAGACATCGCCGTCTATGATGCAAACTTGAGCATCAGGACGATTAGTTGCACATTGAGATCGCCTATTTCACGAAATTGGCTGGAACCCGGTAGGCTGGAAGGGGGCGCGATCGCTGCAAAAAATTTAGGTATGGAGTGGTAAGAGTATGGATGTGATTCCCGCGATTGACCTGCTGGGGGGGCGCTGTGTGCGGCTATATCAGGGCGATTATGACCAGGTGCAAACCTATGGCGAGAACCCGGTGGAGGTGGCGCGTCAGTGGCAGGCAGAAGGCGCAACCTACTTGCATGTAGTGGATTTGGATGGGGCGAAGGCGGGGCAGCCAGCGAATTTGACGGCGATCGAGGCGATCGCTTGTGCGATTGATATTCCGGTTCAAGTCGGCGGTGGTTTGCGAGATCGCGCCAGTGTTGCCAGTTTGCTGAATTTGGGGGTGCGGCGGATTATTTTGGGTACGATCGCGGTCGAGCAGCCGGATCTAGTGACTCAGCTTTGCCAGGAGTTTCCTGACCAAATTGTGGTGGGAATTGACGCAAGGGCGGGCAAGGTGGCAACGCGGGGCTGGCTTGAAACCTCGGAAGTGTTGGCAACGGAACTGGCTCAGCGGATGGCGATCGCGGGTGCAGCGGCGATTATTTACACCGACATTTATCGGGATGGCACGATGCAAGGTCCTAATCTGGAGGCGTTGCGCGAACTGGCAGGGGCGATAGAACTTCCGATCATTGCATCGGGCGGCGTGAGTTCGGTGCGCGATTTGCTTAACCTGTTGGTATTAGAACCCTTGGGCATAACGGGCGCGATCGTCGGTAAAGCGCTTTATACTGGCGAAGTTTCCCTTAAAGAGGCAATTCGCGCTGTGGGGCAGGGGCGCTGGCAGGATATCCCCCCCGATTTCGGCTCCTCCGCGTTTGCCTAAGACCAAAAAGTAATCAGTTTTTGGTGGGCGGAATGAGTTTAATGATGGGACTGGAAAGCAGCGCGATCGCGCTACCCGTAGCAGCCTTAATTCCATGCAGTTTATTCATAGTTACAGAACGGGAGAGTTCGAGAGGGGAGCAAAGCCCACGTCTTTTAAGCGTGGGATGTAGCGAACCCTTTCGCGTGGCTGCTTCAGTCACAGAGTTATCAGGCTTTGGGCAACTGCTTGACATAATCTCGAAGAACTTCGGCTGGCGTAATTTGTTTGTTTTCTGCATAAGCTTTGAGTTTTGCCCATTCTTCATCTGAAAACCTGAGATTGTATACTTTAGGTCTGT
>JBGSWI010000154.1:0-37326 GCA_041752515.1 Leptolyngbyaceae cyanobacterium
TGATGCTTTAGAGGATGTCTTAGTCAAGCGATGCCAATGGTTGATGCAGCATCCTGCGATAGTGCAAGGCAAGGTTGGCTTTGATTGGATTCAAGCAATTTAGTCCGGCTAAAAAATACTGCCTTCCGCAATTCCGTATAATACCGTTTTGAGTTTTGAGTTTTGTTCGCGTAGCGTCTCCGCAGGAGATATTTTGAGTTTTGTAAGTCCTTCGGACTGGCTTTGCCAACGCGTAGCGTCTCCGCAGGAGATATTTTGAGTTTTGAATTGTAGAAGCTTTACTCAGCTACGGTTTCAAGCTCAGATCTGTCGCATCCTCCAATGTAAATTGGTAGAGTTAATTCTGTCTAGCAACTTGAGTTGCTTATGTGATTGCCCCAAACCGAGTGAGCGCCCTCTGCCACCCGCTCAAGGAGCGTGCATCCTTTTCAACGTTTGACGCTAACCCCAATTTGAAATTGAAACGCGACAGATGATCTGCTAGAAGCGGCAATGCTTCTTTGTCTTGCCACTCAAAACTCAAAATTAAAAACTCAAAACTTCTCTCCCTATCCCGCCGCCAATTGCCACGCTAGTTTTGCCGCGCCCACAATTCCCGCTTGATTGCCCAACTCCGCCTTTAGAAGTTGCAACCCGGTGCGGGAGCAGGGCAGCACCCGCCGTTCTAGCTCAGTTTGGATGGCTGGAAAAAAGAGGTCAGCGCTGGCACTTACGCCGCCGCCAATGATGACGGCTTCTGGTGCAAGCACATAAATGAGGCTGGCTAATCCAGCGCCTAAGTCGTGCCCGTAGTGATGCCAAAACTCTAGCGCTTTAGCATCCCCCGCGATCGCCATTGCGCCTAATTCATGGGGTTCTAATCCGGTACGGCGACGAATTGCCTGAACCGAGGCATATTGTTCCAAAGACCCTCGATTGCCACTGTTGCAAGCCGGTCCGTCGGGGTTGAGGGTGATTAATCCCAACTCCCCGGCGGTGCCATGATGACCGACAAACAACTTGCCATCGAGAATAATGGCTCCTCCTACACCTGTACCGAGAGTCAGCAAAATCAGGTTACGAAACCAGCGCCCCGCTCCGAGCCATGCTTCGCCCATTCCAGCGCAGTTGGCATCATTAGCAATGGTGGTGGGCAATCCAGTCTTTGCTTCAATCCAGTCAGCCAGTGGCACATCGTGCCAATCCTTTAAGTTGATGGCAACTCTGGCAATCCGTCCGGTGGCATCAGCAGGACCGGGAGTGCCAATCCCGATCGCCTGGGCTTGATAATCAGGATCAAGCTGGGCGATCGCGTCAACCATTGCCCTGACCACCGTTTCTGGGATAGACGGTTGGGGCGTGGGCACCGTGAGTGATGCTAAGCAAGTTCCATGCTGGCTAAACCGTCCTAGCTTAATCGCAGTTCCGCCTAAATCAATTCCCAAAACCTGCGACTTTTTTAACCCACCATTCATAAGTAGTCATCCATCGTGCGCGGCTAACGTGCCATTTTAAGCGAATACATGACCGCTTTGGCTTAGCAACCACGATCGCAACGTTAAAGAATACTTGAACGAGTTGCCTGGTGAACCGACACAGCGCGATCGCCAGAATGGGGCAATATACTCAAGAGTCGCAGATTGCGAGGAAATAGTCTGGGTTTAGTTTTAAGCAATGTTGTCGTAATTTTGGCGGCGTGGGCTATTTCAGGATTCCATAACTGCTGGACAATGTTGTGCCCCAATCCTGTAGAAATCGCAGCGAATGATGTCAAACTGGCTGCAAAGAACCCAACAATTTGCCATTTCATTGAATACCTCTTGCCCAAATAAATAAAAAATAGCTACGAACGATCCACCTGTTTCCAACTACGGGTTAAAACGTGCGTGTTCCGGTTTTCCCTTAAATAGCAGGATGCGGCATTAGCCACCAGAGAAGCATCAGAGGTTTCACAGGGTTTTATTTGAAACTTCGTAGGGGTAACCGCGTTTTTACTGGGCGCGATCGCCCTTAAAATCAGAAAATGCAAAATCAACCCCCTTTACCCCAAATTCCCCACTGCACCTGGCAGCGCCCCATCGGTTTCGGCTGGGAAGCCCCCTACACCGTTCGCTATCCGAGCAACCTCGATGATGGTCCTTGGCACGGAATGCCGCTGGGTGGGTTTGGAGCCGGCTGTATCGGGCGATCGCACCGGGGAGACTTTAACCTGTGGCATATCGACAGCGGCGAACACGTCTTCCAAACCATGCCTGCCTGCCAATTTAGCCTCTTCGAGCAAGTCGGCGACCAATCCCAAGCCTATGCCTTATCCACAGAGCCGCCAGAAGACGGAAGTTTGAGTACCTGGAGATGGTATCCCTCCAGTCAGGGAGGAGGAACCACAGAGGCAGAAAGCATTCAAAACTCACAACTCAAAACTCCTTCCCCTGCCACAGGCACCTATCACGCCCTTTATCCGCGCAGTTGGTTTGCTTACGAAAATGTGTTTCAGGCAAGCCTAACCTGCGAACAGTTTTCGCCGATTTTGCCCGATAACTACCAGGAAACGAGCTATCCCGTCGCGATCTTTGAGTGGACGGCGCACAATCCCACGGATCAGCCCATCACCCTCAGCATTATGCTGACCTGGCAAAACATGGTGGGCTGGTTTACTAATGCCTCCAAGTCGCCAGAAGTGAAGCTACGCGACGACGGCAGCCCGGTGTATGAGTATCAGCCGCGACTAGGAGACAGCACCGGAAACGTGAATCGCTGGGTGAAAGAGGGGGCGCGAGTTGGAATAGTCATGGAGAGGGCGAAAGAAAAACTGGAAGATCGCCAACCTGCTGAAGGCGAGGGACAGTGGGCGATTCTCGTGGGAGATCCGCAAAGCGGAATCGCGGTTGAACCGCCTGCCAATACTGACGTTTTTTATCAGACTCGCTGGAATCCAGCAGGCGACGGCGCTGAAGTGTGGCAAGCTTTTGCTCAAAACGGCTCGTTGTCTAATCAAGAGGATGCGACTGCCGCCAAACCCGGTGAGCAAATTGCGGTGGCGATCGCGGTGCGGTTCACGCTGCAACCGGGAGCCACTCAACGGATTCCATTCACCTTAAGCTGGGATTTTCCAGTGATGGAATTTGCCCAAGGCGTAGAGTATTTTAAGCGCTACACCGATTTTTTTAATCGCAGCGGCAAGAATGCCTGGGCGATCGCCCACACTGCCCTAGAGCACTACCCAATCTGGCAACAGCAGATTCAAGCTTGGCAACAGCCCATTTTAGAGAAGCCAGATTTACCTGACTGGTTCAAAATGGCGCTGTTCAATGAACTCTATATCTTGACGGATGGCGGCACCTTGTGGAGCGCAGCAACCGAGCAAGATCCGGTGGGGCAATTTGCGGTGTTGGAATGCATCGACTACCGCTGGTACGAAAGCCTGGATGTGCGGCTCTACGGCTCCTTTGGACTGCTGATGTTGTTCCCAGAATTGGAGAAAGCGGTGATTCGCGCCTTTGCCCGTGCTATTCCTACCCGTGACGATCGCCCCCGCATCATTGGCTACTACATGACCATTGGGGCAGACAGCCCCCTGGCAGTTCGCAAAACAGCGGGAGCCACGCCCCACGACTTGGGCGCACCCAATGAACACGTTTGGGAGAAAACCAACTACACCAGCTATCAAGATTGCAACCTGTGGAAAGATTTGTCCTGTGATTTTGTCCTGCAAGTCTACCGCGCCTTTTTGCTGACCGACCCCAGCGACATCGGTTTTTTGCAAGAGTGCTGGGCTGCAATTTCCCAAACGCTGCATTACCTTAAAAGCTTCGACAAAAACTTTGATGGCATCCCCGAAAACTCCGGTGCCCCCGACCAAACCTTTGATGATTGGAAACTCCAGGGCATCAGCGCCTATTGCGGTGGATTGTGGTTAGTCGCTTTGGAAGCCGCGATCGCGATCGGTCGCATTCTCGCCGAAAACACCGCCGACATCCGCCTGCTCTCCAACCTATCCAACGACATCGGCAACTTTCAGGTTTGGCTAGAGCAATCTTCTCCCTTGTATCAAGAAAAGCTTTGGAACGGGCAGTATTACCGAATTGACAGCGACAGCGGCTCCGATATCGTCATGACCGATCAACTCTGTGGACAGTTCTACGCCCGGTTGCTGCACCTGCCCGACATTGTGCCGTCTGATTGCGCCCAGACTGCCCTCCGCACGGTCTACGATGCCTGCTTCGTCAAATTCAACCAATACCTCACGTCTGGCAACCTCACTCAACACTTCACCACCGTCCAAGAAGCCCGCCAAGCAGAACAGCAAACACTGAAAACACCCGATCAATTCAAAATATCTCCTGCGGAGACGCTGAGTGCAAGGCACACGCTGCGCGAACGCGAACAAAACTCAAAACTCAAAACTTCCTCCCCTTCCATCGGAGCCGCCAACGGAGTTCGACCCGACGGCACTCCAGAAAACCCCAACTCCACCCATCCCCTAGAAGTGTGGATCGGCATTAACTTTGGACTTGCCGCGTTCATGGCGCAAATGGAAATGAAAGATGAATCAATGGCGATCGCCCACGCAGTCATTCAGCAAATTTACGACAACGGCTTACAGTTCCGCACCCCCGAAGCGATTACGCCATCCGGCACCTTTCGGGCGAGTCACTATCTACGAGCCATGGCGATTTGGGCGGTCTATGGCGTATTTGCTGGAAAATTGTAGCGTGCTATGCCCATTGATTTGGCAACTAATCCACTCTAAATTCTTTAGGGCAAACGCATACGTTGCTTCATCGTTTGCGAGGGTGGGTAGGAACTTGGTGCAGAATCTGGGTGAGAACTAGCCCGCCTTGAGGCGTTTAGCCCTTGTGCCGCCTATGGCAGACTTCTCTTGAGTGAGCAGATTCTCTTGAGTGAGTAGATTCTCTTGAGTGAATAGCTTTAGTACCAGGTGCCGCATCACCGCTAAGTTTTCCGCACTATAGCTCTGAGTGGCGCGAGATGGGTCTTCTCGAAATCTCACATCTAAAACCCAATGCAGTTGATTCTCAATGCCCCAGCGACCTCGCACCGCTGTCCCAAAACCGATCGCATCCAGCGGTAAACTCAGCAAATAGTAGCGCTTTTGGACAAAAGAATAGTAGAGACGCAAAATTCTGCGCCTCTACTCGTCAATCGATTCTAATAAAGTGCTGGAACAACATTAGGGAAGACCATTCCTAGCAATTTAAACAGCACCGAGTTGACAAAAGTGAGCGCGATCGCGCCCAAGATTGCGCTAATGATGCCATTTCGGAGCCGGAAGCCTTCGATTAACCAGGCAGACAGACCAAAGATAATCGTGTTAACTACCAACCACAAAATTCCCAATGTGAGAACATTGAGGATCTTACTGCCAGCCATCCAGCCCAAAGCCCAACTCAATATCCCAAACACAACCCCAGCCAGCAGTGCTTTGCCAACACCATCTATCTCAATTCCTAAGAAAGGAATTTTTGAAATTAATAGCAGCGCGATCGCGGTGACAATAGCGCCAATGATGAACGGAATTAGAAAGTCCATAGAATACTCCTCTCAATACGTGAAATTACATTAGAAGGAGCAGTTGGGTAAGGTCAAGTGCATTTTGCCGGTCTGTAAGGAAAATATTTAGAGATGCCCACCGTTTTGGCTGAAAAATCTCGACAAACGATGAAAACGTGCCAACCGGCGCAGTCTAGAAAAAATCTTTAAACGCTAAAAGCCAAGAGGGTAGATCTTTTTACTCTTGACTTTCAAATATATTCGTAAAGTTTTCAGTATTTCTGCTGAAAGTATTTCTGCTTACTCCTTTCCAGCCATTTTGGCACCCAGTTCGATGTGCATCCGTTGCACCGGGTCTGGAGCACTGACCGTTGCTTTCGCTTTCGCAAACCAAACTTTGGCAACTTCCCAAATTTTTTCAAGCTGTTGCTTCAATTGCTGATAGCGATCGCCATATTTCTCCGCCAGTTGAGCATCCACCGAATTCAGACGAGTTTTCACTTCAGCGTAGCGCTCCATCAGCAAAGCATATTGCGGAGTGCGTTTTAGGGCATTTAGCACCGCCACCATCAACGATTGCATATCCCCAGAGGTTTGATTGCCAGAGGCTTCAATTTCAGCCAATGCACCCCCCATATCTGCCGCACTGTAGTTGCTCTCTTGAACACCTTCCAGAATGCCTTCAACCGAGGCATTCACCTCAGCTTGAGTGTTGTTGCCTGTTTCATTCAAAAGGTCTATCACGCTTGCCATGCTGTCTTTTGCGATCGCCCGAACTCCATCCGAACCGTCTTTTACTTCCGCAATAGACTGAGCGACAGCGGCTTTGAAAATCTCGCGAATTTTTTCAACTCGCAACCCCCCTTCCATCTTTGCCTGCCGCAGATCAGCAGAAATTTTTTCTTTGATTCCAGTAGTCATGATAAATCTCCTTTAAGAGTGTAAAAAAATCGTGAGTAAAACAACTTTCATCCAGAAAATTGCTAAGAAAAACTGAGGTTAAACTAACCTAGAGAAACGCTTGCTACATCAATCGCAGAGGTTTCAACAGTATCTATTGAGCCGTTGGAAAACTTGCTTTTTTGGAATTTGAAGCGATCGCTCATAATTTGAGAAACTTCCGAAACAAGCACTGTCGCCATCAAACCATCATCAATCATGCCAACAATTGGCAAAAAGTCTGGGAGTGCATCAAACGGATCTACTAAATAAGCCAAACTTCCTAAAATCAACCACCAGCGCCATTTAGGATTCCGAATAGTGCTGCGATACCAATTGAAAATCCAGTTTGAGACTGCCACTGCTGCAAATTTATTTTTCATTTAGTTCCTCTGATTCACAAATTCATCATCCCAAACTGATATAAATAAATCTGGTGTGGAGAACCTCATGAATTGTCGTAATAATCCTACTTTTTGGGGTCAGCCGATCTAGAATGAGCGGCTACCCGAACCGAGAAAGATTTAGCGCTCCTCAAAGCATCCACGGATGTTTAAATGATTGTCCTCCTCAATCTCAGCTAGTTCTCCAAAATCTAAAACTCGAAACTTAAAACCTATCTTGACTATGGAAATAGCCACTTTTGGAGCCGGATGTTTTTGGGGCATTGAAACTGCTTTTCGTCGAGTTAAGGGCGTAACTAAAACATCAGTCGGCTATATGGGCGGACATTTTGAAAATCCCATTTATCTAGATGTGTGCGCTCGAATCACCGGACACGCTGAAGTGGTGCAGGTGGAATACGATCCCGCGATCGCGCCCTATCCAGCCTTACTCGACTTATTTTGGAGTATCCACGATCCCACCAGCCTGAATCGGCAAGGAGCCGATCGCGGAGAGCAATATCGCTCCGTTATCTTTTTTCATACCCCAGCCCAAGAGTTCGCAGCAAAGGCTTCTAAAGACAAATTTCAGCAATCTGGCAAATACGATCAGCCCATCGTCACTCAAATTGCACCTGCCGCTCAATACTGGCTAGCAGAAGATTATCATCAGCAGTATTACGAAAAAAAAGGACGGCGATAGCGACCTTTTAGAGAGATAGTCCATCCTCAAGTTTTATTTTGAACATTCACACAACTCAGCCTTTAGGTCGTTGCCGAGTGATGAACGGGGTAGTAAGGTGCGGCTAGAGCGATGAGGATTTGAGGTGGATACTATTTTGGAAAGAGCTAGAGTTCTAAAGCAAGAACTGGCAACCTTTGTTTTAGAAGCAGAAGGCGCGATCGCGATCGCCCTAGAAACTTTCAGTGCCGAGCAATCGGCTCGCTCTTACCAATCAGAATTGCATCAGCGTCAGTTAGTTGTTGATCGCTTTTTAGTCGAAGGCGTAGTGCAAGATACAACCCCCATTCAATTGTTTTCAGAGCAGGTAGACACCCTCACCGAGAGCGATCGCGCCTTGTTGCAAAGCTGGCACCGCGCTTTTATCGGCTTATTTGAGATTAGGAAAATTTTGCCCGATGGATTTGAGTTGATCAACTGGACGACTGCCAAACAGTATCATGTCAAATCAATGGATGCCCATTCATCGCAAACCACGGCGCGGCTAAAAGTTGGCGAAATTTTGCTCACTCAGATTGCGCCCCTAACGGCTGAACAATGGATGTTCTTTAGTGATTGGACATCGCTTGGAAAATTGGGTAAACCTAAGCTAGCAGTGGCGATCGGTAACTTTAAGAAAACCTATCCCGCTTTCCTCTACAGCGATGCGCCTGAACTGTTAGCAGCAGCATGGCGATCGGTAGAGCATTACCACCAAGATTTCTTAGACTTTTTTGGCAGTGACGAGATCACGCTACCGGGATATCAATTCAGCAAAAAGCTCGCCGAGTTTCAAACCTACATTACCCAAAAACAAGCTAAAAACTCTGGGCTAGATGAGTCATTAACCTTGGCAGAATTAGCCGAAAAAACGGGCACATCGAAAGACGATATTGCCTCTGCCGCCGAAGCTTTAGGTGCAGATGCCAAAGCGATCGCTCAATTGCTGGACAGCAAAGCTTCTACTAAAATGGTAGCTCCTCAAATTGAGTTGCCGACTCACTTAAAACAAGCAGAGCAAGTGACAGCCTTGAGTCATCCTCAATGGGGGCAGCTTTTTTTAACAACCTATCAAGCATTCAAAACGTTGCTAGAAAGTGATGACTGGCAGACTAACCCCAACACCGAAAAACAAATTCTTCAGCATCTAGAAAATGGGGAGATGAATAGTTTTGTCTGGCAGCGGCTTGCAACTCAATATCCCGACACCTTGCAATCTATCTTGCAAGACACTTTGAAGCGTCCCCAATTTAATTTGCAACATGATTTGAACTCACTGTTGATGAATTATCAAAAACCTATCACACCAACGTTACCTGAGATGGCAAGTGTGCCTTTGCATTTACATGAACTGTTTCAGGATGCCGTGCTAGAGGTGAATAAAGACCGGGCAAAATCTAAGATGAAACCATCTAAATCAGGATTTGGACTAAGAAAATGACATTGCTTTAGGCATCATTATTCTCTATCTTTAGGCGACTGTGGCTTACCTCTCTAGATGTATGTGGTTCAAAGGTTGACTCGATACTATTGAGTTAACGGTTAAGAAAAACACGTTCTTCGGAGATTAGAGAAAATGACTATTATTGCATGGATCGTTTTGGGCTTATTGGCTGGCGCGATCGCTAAAGCAGTTTATCCTGGCGCTCAAGGCGGCGGAATTCTTTCCACAATGTTGTTGGGTATCGTTGGCGCATTTGTAGGCGGTAGCTTATATACTCTCCTAACAACCGGGGCACTCAATCTAAGCTCAGTTGCCTTTACTATTCCCGGTGTGATTATTGCTGTTTTGGGCGCAATGGTTGCAATTTTCCTATGGGGCTTGATGACTCGCAACGCGGCATAGTCTCCTGGTATTTACTCCTTGAAAGTCCAGCACCTACAAAACTCTCCGTAATCAATGATACGGAGAGTTTTGCTGCGAAAACCAATCTTTTCGACTAACAATTAAATGTCCGAGTGATAAAGACGGGATAATCTAACTTAACCCCGCTGTCACAAGGAGGATTTTCCTTGCCAAGGCTTTCTGAAAAAGTTGTTATAAGTGGATTTGCCCTAGCAGTGTTGCTGTTAGGTGGAACGGATGCTGCCTCTTATGTTCAGGTGCAACAGTTGAATGAAACTCGGCGCTCGGTTCAGCATACTTACGAGGTTTTAGAGTCGATTCATACGGTTCTCGGTAGGGTTGAAGCCGTTGGAAGAGAGCGGCGTAGCTACATTCTCACGGGGGGTGAAGATGCCATTGCCTTAAAAGAGTTTGCGGACAATGCGAAAAAAGTCGATCGCACGATCGCAAAAATCCAGCAATTAACCAAAGATAATTTGGATCAACAGCGCCGTTTAGAGGCAGTGAAACTTTTGATTGCAAAGCGGCGATCGCTCTTACAACAATCGTTTAGGCTATTCCAGCAAAATTCGTTCAATGAATCTGCACAAACTGCGATTTCTAAACAATCTCTTAATTTGTATCAAGAGATTGAGTCTAAATTTCAGGCAATGATCGCCGTAGAACGGGCGTTGTTAGAACAGCGCTCCAAAACCGTAGATAGCAATGTTCGACGGACGATTTGGTTAAATGGAATGGGTCACATAGTGGCGGTTAGCTTATTGACGGCTGTATTTTCTCTGCTTTTACAGCAAATCCGCGATCGCCGTCAGGCAGAACAATCCCTGCAACACGCAAACGATCGCTTAGAAATAAACGTGCAAAACCGCACCCTGGAACTCGCCCAGCTAAATGCTGCTCTGAAAACCGACCTAACGGAACGCAAGCTAGCAGCCCAAGCACTTCTGAAAAGTGAAAAGCAACTTCGCTTAATTACCGATGCTCTACCTGTCCTGATTTCCTATATGGATTCAGAACAGCGCTACCAATTTAATAACCACGCTTACGAAGTTTGGTTTGGAGCGTCTCAAAAAGATTTGACTGGAAGGCACCTGAGACTGGTTGTCGGTGAATTAGCTTATCAAACTATTCAGCCCTATGCCGAAACGGTGCTGTCAGGACAGGAAGTGAACTACGACGTTGAGCTTCCCTATCAAGATGGGGGGACTCGCTGGGTTCATGCCACCTACATTCCCGATTTTGGGGAGCAAGGAGAAGTGAAAGGCTATTTTGCCTTGATCAGCGATATTTCTGAAGCGAAGCGCTATGAAGCTGAACGCCAACACACCGAAGCACAGATTCGTCAAAGTGAACAACGCCTACATCGCATATTGCAAAATATGCCAGTCATGCTAGATGCCTTTGATGAAAACTGGAACATTATTGAGTGGAACTGCGAATGTGAACGGGTGACGGGCTACCGTGCCGATGAGGCGGTGGGCAATCCTCACGTTATGGAATTGCTTTATCCCCATGAGGTATACCGTCAGCAAATGTTGCAGGCATGGCGCGATCGCGGCAATCATTATCACCACTGGGAATGGGAAATCACCTGTAAAGATGGCAGCATCAAAACCATCTCGTGGTCAAATATTTCTGATCAGTTTCCAATTTCCGGCTGGTCATCTTGGGGCATTGGAATCGATGTGAGCGATCTCAAACAGGCAGAAGCCGCCCTCAACCAAATGAATGAAGCCCTAGAAATTAAAGTCCAAGAGCGCACCGCTGAGTTAAACGAAACCAATGCAAACTTAACCCGCTCTAACCAAGAATTAGAACAATTTGCCTATGTGGCATCCCACGATCTCCAAGAACCACTGCGAGCGGTTAGCGGCTATACCCAGCTTTTAGCTAAATGCTATACCCATCAACTAGACGAAACGGGTCAGCAATACGCAGCGTATGTCATGGAAGGGGCGGCGCGGATGCAGCAGCTTATTCAAGACCTGCTGGAGTATTCTCGTGTTAGCAGTCGCGAGCTTATGCTGGCTCCCACAGACTGCAACGCTGTGCTGAAGCAGGTGCTGGATATCTTGCAAGTGGCGATCGCTGAAAGCCATGCCACCATCACCTCCGATCCCTTACCCATCCTCACTGCCGACAAAACTCAGCTAAACCAGCTATTTCAAAACCTGATTGGCAATGCTATCAAATTTCGGCGAGAAGAGCCGCCAGCCATTCACATCAGCGCCACTTGGAGCCGGGGTGAAGGGCGATCGCATCGCTCTGGTAGCCTAGCAGCTAGACAGGAGTTACTCAAAAACTCAAATTCCGTCCTTCCAGCGACCCCCTCGGCTGAATCAGTCGCGCTGTTTAGCGTCCGCGATAATGGAATCGGCATCAAACCCCGTTATCTTGAGCGCATCTTTGAAATCTTTAAACGCCTCCACACCCGTCGCGAGTTCCCTGGCACGGGCATTGGGTTAGCCATCTGCAAGAAGATTGTCGATCGTTACAAAGGAGATATTTGGGCAACCTCTGAACCCGGAATTGGCACCACATTTTACTTCACCCTCCCCCAGCCCTCTATCCCCCACCCTTCCTATGGCACTTCAAAGCCTCAACTCAATCGAAATTCTGTTGATTGAAGACTCTCCCAGCGATGCCAACCTCACGATGCAAAGCCTTCAACAAGCCAAAATTACGAATAGGCTGCACTGGGTCGAAGAGGGCGAGGCAGCAATGGATTTTTTATATCAACGGGGGAACTATGCCGATGCACCTCGACCCGATTTGATTGTGCTTGACTTGAATCTTCCTGGAATGGATGGGCGAGAGATTTTGGCAGAGGTGAAAGCAGACGTTGACCTGAGGCGAATTCCAGTGGTTATTCTAACGACTTCATCGAATGAAGAGGATGTGCTCCGCTCGTATGATTTGAATGCGAATTGCTATGTGACCAAACCGTTTAATGTTCAACAGTTTATTCAGGTGGTGCAGTTGATTAGCGATTTTTGGCTCACTGCCGTGAAACTTCCTGCCGAATGAGCGATCGCCCTGATGCTGTCACTGCACGCCTCGCCGGTAATAAGAAACGGACAGAACACCGTCTCGAATATTGGATTTGCCGCGATCAAGGAGAACTGCAAATAGACACGATTCCCTTCCCTGCAACCCTAGCACTGGAAGCGATCTCGGTTGGTTGAGGCGAGCGATCAGGGTTACAGGGTGTTTTCTCCGAAATGGGCGATCGCATTCATGAAGTTAGCACTATCAATTGCGATCGTGCAATTATCCGCAGTTCCTGATAATTGCGATACTAAAAAGGCTGATGGCAATTCTGTCTTGTCTCCTATCTCCTATGGCACCTATGAACTTAAGGCGATCGTACAACCGATGTATTATTCCACTCGTGGGGTTGTTGCTGCTGAGTAGCTGTGCGAAGCAAACCGATAATCCATCTCCTCAAGCTCAATATCCTGGTTTTGAACTTCAGTTTTTGGTGGGTAGCGCCCTCTCGGATGTTTGTCGGCAGACCGCCGAAAAATTCAATCAGCAACGCCCCAAACTCGATAATGGCAAGGAGTTTTTCTTGTCTTGCAAAGCAGAAGGCAGCGGGGACGTGGTCACTGATGTCCTCGCTAAGGCGCAGCAGTTTAAGTCAGGCACGCTTCCGGCAGATTCGCCAGATTTTCCGACCTTGGTTTCTGTGGATGGCGAAATTTACCAAAGCCAGTTGATTTATCAAATGAATCAACTGTTTCCAGGACAAAACTATATTCCCAACATTACCGATTCGCCGTTGATTGCCAACAGCCCCATGGTGTTGATGACACAGGCTGACCTTGCCCCAGGGCTGCAAAAGGTAGATGACCCGTTTAAGGTGCTGGGAACTGCTAAAACTCACAAAGATATTGATCCCGCGAGTCCAGCGATCGCGATTCATTACGTGCACACCGCCCCCACCCGCTCCAATTCTGGCTTGCAAACGCTCGTCTCGCAGTTTGCTTCCGTTTCGGGCAAGCGCCCAGAGCAACTGACGGTCGCGGATGTCACCCGCTATCAGCCCCAGGTGCAGCAAATTCAAAGCAAAGTTACCCGCTACGGCACCTCCACCGATTCTCTCGCAAAAGCGATGGTCAAAAACGGCTCGTTTTGGGCATCGGTCGGGTCGGTTTATGAGTCTTCTGTGATTGCAGCCAACGCCTCGCTGCAACCGGGACAACAGCGCTATCAAGCGATTTATCCTAGATCCACTTTTTCCTCTAATATGCGGGTGATTTTACCCAGAGCGCCTTGGATCAGCGCCGATGAAAAAGCCGCCGCCGAAAAGGCGATCGCCTATTTGCAAACGTCAGAAGCTCAGGAAATTATCACCCGTTTAGGGTTACGACCCGGAAAACCCGGAGTTGCTCTTAGCCCCCAATTTACCGCCGAGTTTGGGGTAAATCCGCAGGCGCAGTATGACTCCTACCGTCCGCCTCAGCCTGAAGTGGTGAATGCCATGCTGAAATCGTGGCAGGTTGCTGCTAAAAAGCCCTCGTTAGTGGTGGTAATAGTCGATTCTTCGGGTTCTATGAGCGGTAATAAACTTCCCGCCGTTCAAAGTACGCTGCAAACCTACGTCAACAGTTTGGGACCGAAAGACAAAATTGCCTTGATTGACTTCGATTCGGAGGTTCGGGAACCTGTACTGGCAGACGGCACCCCAGAAGGACGCGATCGCGGCATTCAGTTTATCAGCAGCCTTAATGCTGACGGTGGCACTCGCCTTTATGATGCAGCGCTTTCGGGTCGCAACTGGCTCCAGCAAAATCTGCGCAAAGATGCCATTAACGCCGTTTTGGTGTTGACCGATGGCGAAGATACTGGTTCCTCCGTTACTCTAGATGGACTCAATGTCGAACTGCAAAAAAGTGGCTTCAACAGTGACCAGCGCATTGCCTTTTTCACGGTTGGCTATGGCAAAGAAGGGGAATTTGACCCCAACGCTTTGAAAAAGATTGCCGATTTAAATGGCGGCTATTACTCTAAAGGCGAACCAGAAACGATCGCCAAGCTGATGGCAGATCTACAGGTGGAATTTTAGAAATGCGAAGTACGAGGTGCGAAGTTTTGATATGAAACTGGCGAATCCTTTGCGGTATCCCTTATCTGTTTTGGCGGGTGCTGTGGTGTTGGTTGCTGGGGTGCGGCTGGCAAATCTGCCGTCGTGGATAGTGGTGCCCATGGCGGCAGCGATCGCGACGGGCGGTGCGATGGTGCAAAAAAACGCTGAACCCACGCCCATTTTAGAAAATCCTGGGTTGGATCAAGAGTTGAAATCGGCTCGATTGCAGGCGACCCATCTGGCAGCGAAGGCAACCAATTTACGGCAGGAGGCAAGCCGATTGTTGACCGAAGCGAATCAGATGGATTTGTTGGTCATGGTGCAGTCTGCCTGCGATCGCGCCGTGGAACTTCCCGCCAAAATTGATCAGCTAACTCGACGAATGCACGGATCGGATTCGCTGTTAGCCGTGGAAGACTTACAGCAGCAGCTAAGCGAGGTCACCACTCGCATTCCGGCTAGCTCTGGGGTTGCCCGCGATCAACTGAATCGGCTTGCCGATAGCCTGCGCCACAACATTCAACTGGCACGCCAAGGCGAAGATGCCCGCCAAGCTCAAGTGCTGAGTCTCTCCACGCTGATTCTGGACTCGGCTGGAGTGCTGCAAGGCATACAAAACCAGCTTCGTACCGCGAACTTGACCGATGCCGATCAAGCTGAGGAACTGCGATCTCTGAGCAATGAATTCAGCCTTTTTCAAGAACACATTGGACTGATAACGAGGGGCGAGTGAGGAGGGGCGAGTTTTGAGTTTTGTTCGCGTAGCGTCTCCGCAGGAGATATTTTGAGTTTTGTAAGTCCTTCGGACTGGCTTTGCCAACGCGTAGCGTCTCCGCAGGAGATATTTTGGGTTTTGAGTTTTGAGTTTGAACTTACACAAGGATTGTGGTCATGAGAAAAAAGGATCAACTGACTCGGCGTTCATTGCTTTCCGGTGCCCTTATTCTGACCGCGTTAGTGTTAGCTTATGCGCCTATTCCGGGGCTGAGACAGGCGATCGTCGTGGTCAGCGGCACGGAACTGCAAGAACCGCTGCAAGCGATGGAAGCCAAGTTCAAACAGGCTCATCCCAACATTGACCTGACGCTTAAGTTTCAGGGATCGCAAGAACTGGTTAATAAGTACCTGAACGACCAAAATGATTTCAAGCCGACCGTTCTGATTCCTGCCAATGGCGAACTGCTGAAGGAATTGGATACTCGCTGGAAAACCCAAAATAATAGCGACCCGTTTCATGAAGCACCGCGCCCGGTGGCAAAAACTATGCTCGTGGCGATCGCCTGGGCAGATCGTGGCAAAGCCTTGTTTCCCGATGGGCGCTTTCGCTGGGAGCGATTAGAGCAGGCAATGCAAAGCGGGTCTTGGGACAAGATTGGTGGACAAAAAGACTGGGGTAGCTTTGATTTTGTCATGACCGACCCCACCCGCTCCAACAGCGGGCAACTCACTCTTAGCCTATGGCTGCAATCCAAACTCGGCGGTACTCTTACGCCAACCGCGCTGAATTCTGCGGATGCCCAGTCTTTAGTGAGTCTGGTCAAGCGATCGGTGTATCAACCGCCCCGATCTAGCGATGCACTGCTGCAAGAGTTCATTGTGAGGGGGCAGACCGATGCGGATGTGGCGACCGTTTATGAAAGCAATGTGCTGTATCGCTGGCAGCAATCGGCAACCACTCAGGACAAGCCGTATCAGATTTACTACTTGAATCCCACGATGACAACCACTTCCACCGCCGCGATCGTTCAGCGTGATGTGGATAGCGGCAAAGCCAGTGCCGCTAAGCAGTTTCTCGACTTTCTCACTCAACCCGAACAGCAAGCCGTTTTTGTGCAATATGGCTTTCGTCCGGTCGATGCGTCTATCGATCTCCAATCTGTGCCCAACAGCCCTTGGCGACAAAACATCCCCGGCAGCGAGGTGAAGCCCACGACCCAGATCGTTCCGTTACCCGATGCGCCCGTGATTGAAGAAATTCAGCGCTTATGGGAGCGATCCAACTAAGAATTTGCCCACTTGATCAAAAATCCATTTGTCACCTCATTGTCATGGCAAATAATCACAATTAAGAGGTTGACCTTTATTAAGATATTGACCTTTATTCATTGAATTTGGCTATCCACCATGTTTCGTTCTGATCGGTTTTCTGAGTCGGCAGCAAAAGTATTGCTATTCATCAGCGCGATCGCCGGGAGTGTTCTTGTGGCTTCAGTCACAGCACCTTCCTCGTTTGAATCCCAGGCAAGGCAACTGGATGATTCTCCCTATGTAGAAACATCTGATAAAAATCCCGGCGCTCTGTTCGCGATCGCGGTAGGTAGCGGGGTAGCGCTTTGCTTGGGCGTAAATGCAATGGCGGCTCGCAGCATACCGTCTGCTCGTCGTTCTGCTGTCAATTCGCTGCCCTCCTCGCAGAGTGTCAGGCTTAACCAAGCGAGTCGGGCGCTGCAACGCCAATTGTTGCTGTTGCTCCAGGATGATCAGGCAATTGCCCAACGGCTGCTGACGCACGCTAGCCTGCGACATCCTGGAGAAACCCCCAATTGGTACGCTGAGAAAGTCATTTATGATTTGGAGCGCGATCGAGGAGCGCGGTAAGGATGAGAGTTTTGAGTTTTGAGTTTTGAGTTTTGAGTTTTGTAAGTCCTTCGGACTGGCTTTGCCAACGCGTAGCGTCTCCGCAGGAGATATTTTGAGTTTTGAGTGGTCAGACAAATCAGCATTGCCGCTTTCAGCGAATCATCTGTCGCGTTTCAACGTCAAATTGGTATGAAATCGGGCAGCGATCGCGATCGCCTGTGGAAAAATGCGATGTTCTTGCGCTTGAATTCGGGCTTGCAGAGTTTCTACGGTATCATCGGGCAAAATCGGCACGGCAGCCTGCATCAAAATTGTTCCGCTATCTACTTCCAAACGCACTAAATGAACCGTGCAGCCAGTGATTTTCACTCCGGCTGCAAACGCTTGCTGTATGGCGTGTACCCCCTTGAAGCTGGGCAGTAAACTAGGATGAATGTTGATCACGCGATCGCAAAAGGCATCAATTAAAACATCTGTCACAATTCGCATCCAGCCTGCCATGATGACCCACTCCACATCATGGTCGCGCAGGGTTTGGACAATCGCCCCGTCTAACGCTTCCCGGCTATCAAAGTCACGGTGATTCAGCAACACAGCCGGAATATTCCAGCGGGCTGCACGGGCTGCTGCCTTGGCATCGGGATTGTTATAAATCAGAACGTGAATGGTGGCATTCAATTGACGATCGGCAATTGCCTGAGCGATCGCCTCAAAATTACTACCACTACCCGATGCCAGTACGCCTATCTTGAGTGGCGCAGCATCGGCATGATCAGGCAATGAATCAATCGGTGAAATCAGGCTAGGCGTATCATCGGGCGCAAGAATCATGAACTCTTCAATGGAGATAATGGGTCATGCTGATTATGCCAGCAGTTCCGCATATTCTACTTTTTCTGCGTGCCCCCAGAAGGCTTCCAAATCGTAAAATTCTCGCTCTTGAGGCATCATCACGTGTACGATGACATCGCCATAATCTAACAAGACCCAGTTTGCGTCCCCTTGCCCTTCCATATGTTTGGGTAGACGCTGCAATTCTTCCTCCACAGCATCCGAAATGGAATAGGCGATCGCCCGAACTTGCACTCTAGAAAAGCCCGTGATGATGACAAAATAATCTGCCAATAGAGAAACCGCCGTCGTTCTCAGCAAAACAACATCTGCACCTTTTCTATCAGCCGCAGCGTGAACGGCACTGAGCGCCAATTGCAAGCTTGTGTCTTCGATTGGCGCAGTCGTGACATCGGAAGTTTCTAAAACAGAGGTTGGGGAGGTGTTGGGATTTTGCATTCAGTGTTTCCTTAGATCAATAGAGTCTGGACTTGAGCAATGAGATTTAGAGATCGTGAGATTTAGAGATCGTGAGTGAGAACAGTCAAATTTTTACCGCTTAGCGACATCGCATCTACCACCGTGAACTACTTAGGCGCTACTCAATTTTGGCTTGTCATCTTTGATGGATTGCTGTGCCATTTGCAGTGCCCAATTGCGAGTCTGCAAAACGCGGGGATGAACCAATGATCGACTGGCAAACAGCGATCGCATTGAGTCTTCACAGTTTTGCAAAACGGCGCGATGTAAATTTTTGCGGCTAAGCTGGCGAAGTTCATTTAAATCGGTCGTATCACCCCGACCTGGCTCTATGCTGTCTGCCAAAAACACCACACAGCTTAGTAAACTCATCCCAGCGCGACCCAACGTATGATTGCGAATTGCCGCTAACACTTCAGCGTCACAGACTCCAAACTCTTCTCTAGCCACGATCGCGCCTACATCAGCATGAAGCAAGTGAGGGTTGATTTCGTCGATTGGATCGAGTTGTAATCCATCTGCTTTCGCCCATTCCAGTAGACGTTTCGGCTTAAAACACTTTGCCAAGTCATGCAGCAACCCAGCTTGAGCCGCCCGCTGCCAATCGAGATGATGCCGTTGAGCTAATTGGCTTGCCGTCTCTTCAACCCTAAGAATATGGTTCAGGCGTTTGGCGGGAACGTTTCCACTGAGCCACGCTAGAACTTGAGTGCGATCGAGGGGTTTTAAAGCGTCTTTTGGGGCAGACATGGTTGGGGTAGACAAATCAGATTCGCAGATGGGTAGTAGACGCAGAGCATCATTCAAGAAACTGCAATCTACCGGATGTGGAGGACGACCCATCAACGCAAAATGCTCCTAACTCTTGCCAACATGATTGAATTGCCTTGCGGTGTAAAAAATACGCTGTGAAAACTCTTCACCGTGAAAAGCTGTGAAAGATCTATTTTAGAACTAAAAAGAAGATATTTGCATCTTAACCTAACCATATCCTCCAAGAGTATGAGACAGTTGAGACAAAAAAGTTACGCTTATCGTGAGGGATGGCACTGTTGAAAACGACGAACCAGCCTTTTTCCTGGTTTAAACCCTATTTCATTGGTTTACTGCTGCTATCTTTAGGGTTGCGTTTTTGGGGCATTCAGCGCTTCAATACGCTGGTTTTTGACGAGGTTTATTTCGCTAAGTTTGCTTATAACTACCTGAGTTGGACTCCGTTTTTTGATGGGCATCCGCCCCTAAGCAAATATTTGATCGCGGTTGGCATATGGCTCGGTCGTCGGTTGCCTTTTGGACAATCGGAACTGAATGGCTTGGTTGGGGGCTTAGTTGCCCCGTGGACTTATCGCTGGTTAAATGCGCTGACGGGTTCGTTGATTCCGTTGGTGGTTGCGGGGCTTGCTTACCAAATCACTCGCCGCCATCGCTATGCCGCGATCGCGGGATTGTTTGCAGCCTTGGATGGGCTGTTTTTGGTGGAATCGCGCTATGCCCTGAACAATGTCTATTTAGTCATTTTTGGGTTGCTGGGTCTGTGGTGTTTGCTGTTGAGTGTAGAAGATGGGCATCCGTTGAAGCGGGGCGGTTGGTTATTGCTATCCGGCATTTGCTTTGGAGCCTCGGCATCGGTTAAGTGGAACGGGCTATGGTTCTTGCTGGCAGCCTATGGCTTGCTGGTGTCGGCTCAGGTGATCTGGAGATTGTTCCCGCGATCGCCCGATTCCGCAACACTCACTCTTTCTACAAAGCCTGATTTACTAGAAAAATTAGCGCGATTGGGCGGGCGGCACGGAATTATTTATCTGATCGCCCTAATGGTCATTCCCTGTGGCACCTACATTTTGATTTGGATTCCCCATTTGCAACTCAATGCCAAGCTTGGTTTTTGGCTAGATTTATGGAATATCCAAGGTGAAATCTTAAGGTATCACGAGCGGGTGGGCAATGGCTCAAATGTCCATCCTTACTGCTCTAGCTGGTTTAGCTGGCTGTTTATGTGGCGACCCGTGGCTTATTTTTACAAAGTAACGGGCAAGGGCGATCCACTTCCGTCAGAAGTCATACTGCCGCCTAGCACTGCTGAGAAAGTGATTTACGATGTTCATGCGATGGGCAATCCGTTTCTATGGTGGTTTTCAACGGCAGCGATCGCGATCGTTCTCGCGATCGTCGGTGGGATGTTCATTCAACAAATCACAATTCAGATTAGTCAGCGGTTCAATCGGCGAACAAAAACAAGCTGGATCATGCCGATCGCCTTAAGTTCAACCGAGCGATCGCTGCTGGTCTTCCTGGCTATCTGCTATTTGGCAAACCTGCTGCCCTGGCTGCGGGTGACACGCTGCTTATTTTTGTATCACTATATGGGCGCGTCAGTGTTTGCCTCGATGGCGTTGGCATGGCTCGTCGATCGCTGGCTTAGCAGTCGTCAGGCACATTTGCGTCAACTGAGCGTTGCCATCCTTGCGATCGTGGCGCTTTCCTTCCTATTTTGGCTCCCCGTTTATCTGGGCTTGCCCCTGTCATCCAACGGCTTCACCCTGCGGATGTGGCTGCGATCGTGGGTCTAATGAGAATGCAAAGTTGCCAATGGCGATCGCAGATGGCGGGTTGAGCGGAGTCGAAACACTCGGCTCAAGAGAACTCAGCCCTAACAAACAGCGCTCGATATACGGGTTCGTTGCTGGTGGAAAGAGTCGATCGCTCCCGTTCCGTTGAGATTGGCATTGGATTAGCGGGCAACCAATCACCATGCTGACGGGTGAAGGCGGGATGTTCATCAAAGCGATCGCGCATTTCGATCGCCACTTCCTCCACATCAGATTGGACAAACACCACGCCGCCCGGAACCAGAAACTCTGCCAAATCTACGACCAATTCTGGTTGCACCACTCGCCGCTTTTGATGTCGCCGCTTAAACCACGGATCGGGAAACTGGATGGTCACCTGCTGTAAAATATGGGCTGGCAGGGAAGTCAGCAGCGGACGAATAGAATTATTGGCATTGCAAAACAGGTAGTGCAGGTTGCGTAAGCCCAGTTCATCTCGCCAGCGATTTGCCTGATCCACCAGCGGTTCGCGGATTTCTAGCCCAAGAAAGTTGCGATCGCCCTGAAGCGTCGCCATATCCTGGACAAAATGCCCTTTGCCACAGCCAATATCCAAATGCAACGGCTGGTGAGGCTTGGAATAAATCGCTGACCAATCCGGTGGAGTTGCCGGAACTTGATACTTTTTGCTGAGCGGGTTGACGTGTTCGCGCACACGGACAATGGACAAAGGCTGTCCCCTCCTTAAAAAATGCTGGACTTTATATTAGTATCCAGTGAAAAGACGCTCGAATTGGGCTGTGGTTTAGACCGATGGGCGATCGCCGACGGTTGTTAGCTGCAAGCCCTGATTTAACTTGCCACTGCGGAACCCTTCCAAATCCAGGGTGACATAGACGAAACCGAAGGATTGCAACTTGTCCACCAGCATTGGCAAATCCGTCGTCAGCACAACTTCTTTGATTTGCTCAGCCGGAAGCTCAATCCGGGCAGTATCGCCTTCCGATCGCACTCGCAAGGTTTTTAGACCCAGTTTCCGCAAGTAAGCTTCGGCTCTGCCCACACGATGCAGTTTTGCCATCGTAATTTCTTCGCCGTAAGGAAAGCGCGAACTGAGGCAGGGCTGAGCGGGTTTATCCCAGCAAGATAAATCAAGATGCTTAGCGATTTGACGCACTTCTAGCTTGGTGATGCCAATTTCAGCCAAGGGCGATCGCGCCCCTCGTTCTTTTGCCGCCTGAATTCCCGGTCGATAGTCGCGCAAATCATCCGCATTCACGCCATCCACCACATAGGGATAGCCGCGTTCCAGCGCCAGCGGTTTCAGCGTGTCGTGCAGTTCGCTTTTGCAAAAATAGCAGCGGTTAACCGGATTGGATGCATAGTCGGGATTCTCCAACTCGTGCGTATTCACCAACTCGTGAGCAATGCCAATTTCGGCGGATTGAATGCAGGCTTCTTCCAAATCTTCCGGCAACAGCGATGGAGAAACGGCAGTCACCGCCAACGCGCGATCGCCCAACATATCAAACGCCACCTTCGCCACCAACGTACTATCGATGCCGCCAGAATAAGCAATCAGCGATCGCTCCATCTCAGCGAATAGCGATCGTAATTGTTCCAGCTTATCCAAATAATCCTGCTGCATGATTCAACCTCCCCCCGCCCAAACATCCCAGGCAAGTCATCTTTCTATCTCTACCTTAGCGTTTCCAGCCGTTAGAAAGTGGATAGTGAGCAATCCTAATTAGCACGAATAAAAACACTACCGCAGAATTTCTATCAGCTTGTCGATGACTTCATTTAACTTTTCAGGTTTGAGCTGACCCACCGTAGACAGAATAATTTGCCGATCAGCAGTAAACAATCGATTGGGTCGAACGTTACTGTCCTGCTTCAAATTTCCAGAACTAAAATCTTCGGTTGTAAGAGCGATCGCATAGGAATCTTTGACTGTCTGACTGGTAACTTGGCAGAGAATTAGGTCATCACCAGATAAAACTGCAACCACCAACGCAGGTCGCCGTTTTGCCTGACTTAAATCTGAGAAAGGAAAGGGGACAACAACGACATCACCTTTTATAAATTCTGCCAAGCCTTGTCCTCCGCTGGATTCAACCAATCCTTGCTTAAAGAAGACTCGCTGAGAACAGTGACTTCTAAAAGTTCAGATTGATGCTTTTGCTTGAGAAACTGCAAGAAGTCCAAAACCTCTGCAATCAAGAAATCTGGAACCTGCTCAATTTCCTGGATTAGTGAATCTTTTACATTCATACCCTTAAAGCCGATTGAAAAGTTAGCAACTAACTATGAAATTTATCAAAATTGAAATGTCTTATCTAGCCTAGCTTGAACCAGAAACGCTGATTACGGTAGCGGAATACCGACCAGCTTTAACGCGAGAGGAACGATCGCCTTTGCCGCTTCACTAACCGTAGTTTCGCTAGCTTTATTCGCCATCGTTTTACCCCAGCCCACCAATTTCCCCATCACAGTTGGGTTACTTTCCGCCTGTTTTGCCAAATCCGTTGCCATCTGCTCCTGAGCAGCTTCAACCGTTACGCCCGACTTCTGCAACTGGTTCAATAACTCCTGAATTTGCCCCGCTGCCTCAGTCAAATCCTGGCTCATGTTGACATATTGAATATTCGATTGCTGGCTACCCGCTTGAGCCGTATCAACAAAATTGCCAAAGGCAGAACCGCGCATATCGTACTTGGGTTGATTTTCAGCCATTGTTTGTAGAACTCCTATTAATTGCGTATTGTCTTGACGTTTTACTGTCATTTCCTCTCGGTAAAACTGCAACTGCTCACCCTGAAGCTGAAGCTGCGTTTCGTATCTCGCTTCAATCACTTTCAACGCTATTTCGTATTCTTGCTTGAGAAACTTCTCGATCTCTGCCTTATCCGTATCCGGGGGCACAGTTACCCGCACCACAAAAGCTCCATCGTTTTTGTTTTCAATCGCCTGCACCGTCAACTCGGCTCCGTCTGCCTCAATTCGCAGCTTTTCTAGGGAGATCAACAAGGCTTGCCAATCAACCCCGTTGCGAAAAATCAGGTCAACCGTGCTGAGAGCTTTCTGAAATAGCTTGGTAAATTCCCCTGGCTCAAAGTTTCGGGTCGGATCGCTGGGACGACGCTCCTGCTTGGGATACTTCAGATAAATATACTCACACTCAACCTCATCCAGTTTCGTTTGATTGTTGATGTGCCAGTCTTCAATGCAAGCCCCAGTGAAGTTGGCTCCTGTGAAATTTGTATCGAGTGCCTGAACTCTAGACAGGATAGCTCCAGTCAAACTAGTCCCGCTGAAATCAAACCCGCTGAAGTCAAATCCCCTAAGGTTTACCCCGCTAAAGTTTACTCCCATAAGGCTTGCCTTCGTGAGGTTTACCCCCCTGAGATCTGCCCTGCTGAGGTTTGCCCCACTGAGATTTGCACCGCTGAGGTTTGTATTGCTGAGATTTGCTTCGCTGAGATTTACCCCCCTGAGGTTTGCCCCGCTGAGGTCTGCACCACTTAGGTCTGCACCACTTAGGTCTATACTGCGAAGGTCTGCACCACTTAGGTCTATACTGCGGAGGTCTACATCACTTAGGTCTATACTGCGGAGATCTGCACCGCGGAGGTCTACACCGCGGAGGTCTACACCGCGGAGGTCGGCACTGCGGAGGTCTATACTGCGGAGGTCTATACTGCGGAGGTCTATACTGCGGAGGTCTATACCGCTGAGGTTTGCACCGTAGAGATTTGCATCACTTAGGTCTACACCGCTGAGGTTTGCACCGCTGAGGTTTGCACCGTAGAGATTTGCACCGTAGAGATTTGCACCGTAGAGATTTGCACCGCTAAGGTCGGCACCGCTAAGGTCGGCACCGCGGAGATTTGCATCACAGAGGTTTTTACCGCTGAGGTTTTTACCGCTGAGGTTTCTTGCGCCTTTTGTATTATCTTCACGCCATTTAGCCACGGGAGATTGCCTTTGCTGCCGGGACGAGGACACCGTTCATCTAATATCTTTTATTCACCTGAAATCGGCAAATTTCAGGATTGAATCCTGGGATTTTTGATTACGAATGGCAATGGTCAAGTCTCAAGCATGACAATTTTGGGTTTGGAGGTGCAATGGTGCAGTTTTGAACTGGAACAATTCAGCTTTGAGCATGAGTGTTGTAATTCCGAACACGACAATTACTGTTGTGACCTCGGCGTTTCCTGTTCTAAGCAGGACAATTGCTGTTATGACCTTGGCGTTTCCTGTTGTGAACACAACAATTGCTATTGTGACCGTGACGTTTCTTATTCTGAGTATGACAATTGCAGTTCTAAGCTCGACGATTGCAGCTTTGACCTCGGCGATTGCTGTTCTTGGCTTGAGCGACCGCGAAACTTTCCAAAGCGATCGCGCTTTCTTTGCTTTTAACTACCTGTTGGCAACCTCAAGCCATCCCGCGATCGCGTCCTGCAAATTCGCCATGACCTCTTCCATCGTGTCTCCTTCAGTGATGCAACCGGGCAATGCAGGCACCTCTGCCCAATAGCCACCTTCTTCTGCGGGATGAATAATTGCTCTAATTTTCATGCGCCTATTGTAAATTAGATTGACTCGTTGTCTGGATTCACGCCCAACGCCTTTAGCTGAGCTTGCAATCGTGCCACCTGCGTTTCAGCCTGCTCCGCCCGCTGGCGTTCTTGCTCAGCCTGTTCTTCTGCGCTTTGCCGTGCCAGGGTTTCTGCTTGGAGTGCTTGCACTAACTCTCCAGGGGCAAGCAGTTTTTCGCCCGTGTCTTCTCGATAGAAGCCGATTAACGCGCCATCCATCTGAAGCCGCAACTGCAAAGGTTCACTGCGTCCATCCGCGATCGCTGCATATCCGTCGCCTTGCAATCGATAGCCGCGCAATTGCTCTGGAATCCACTCGCCCTTCGGATCAAACAGCCAATATTCCTGAACTTCTAGCTGTTCATACAACGTCTTTTTGGCTTCTTGATCCTGTTTGCGGGTGCCTTCAGAGGTGATTTCAAAAATCACGGCGGGCACCTGCCCTTCTTCCCAGGTTTTGTAGTTGTCTCGCGCCCCCGGCGGCACATCAAAGATCACCATAATATCTGGTGCGACGCGCAGCTTAGGGAACCCTTGAGCATAGTACAAAAACTGATCGGCTAGAACGATCGCCCGTTCTGCCAAAAGCTGCCGCAAAATCACCACCGCGTCAATAATCGCATCAACATGAACAGACGTTTCAGCCAACGGTTCACCATCTGAACTGGGATAAACGCTTTCGGTTGAACGGGCTGTGGGCAAAACGCTCGTCATAAAACACCAGCAAAAATCGTTTCTTTATTGTATCGATGATTTTGATTGGCTCGAATTTGAGAAGCGAGTTGATCTAAGCCAAGTGGCGCTGCAACACCGATCGCGGAGCGCGGCGAACTCGGCAGAGAATCGTGTCGTGTCCTAAGCGATCGCAGGCTTCATAGCGATGACAGCCCGAAAAACCGTAGTATTCGCCTTCCACTTCCAACACATCGATTGGTTCCTGCAACCCGATTTCCTGAATCGATTCCATCAGCGTGGCACCTTTTGCCGGATCATTTTGTCTAAATAAAGGGCGGCGAATTTTGTTGAGGGGAATGGCTTCAACGCGAACCATGATTCTTTTTCCAATTCATCTTATTAAATCATAGTCGTTATGAGTATGATTTGCGAAGTGGGAGTATTGGGTTTGTGAAAAGCGATGGGCTGCGATCGCATCTAGACAGTATCTTAGTAGCTGAACACGATGCATTTTTGAGTAGGTAGAGATTGTGGCTATTGCACATCCTGACAGGAAATTGATGAATGCAGCAGGGTTGGGGGGCTTGGGAATGGTGGCTGGGGCGATCGTAACGGTCGTATTATCCTCTAGTTTTGTCGAAGCAGCAGGGAAAGCCTCGCAGCCAGCCTCTTCGCCATCGGTGGCTCCAGCAAAAGATGTGGAATTGCAAGTGGGGATTGTGCAACGGTTTGGCACACAACCAACCGATACGGTAACGTTACAGGCTCAACCGGGCGATCGCCTCACCCTTAAGTTTCCCAAAGTGAATGGCAAACCGCAAACTCTAACGACCACTATTGCGACCCTAAAAGTATTGAGCCAGCCTTTACCCACATCACAAGTCTCCGAGCGGGTTGTTCTCAGCACCCATCGCAGCTTTGAAAGTGCAGAAGACAGCGCCAACCGTTGGCGATCGCAGGGCATCCCGGTAGAAATTGCCCAGCCCAAACGATGGCAAGTGTGGGCAAAACGCGATGTTTATACCACGCCTCTCTTACGCCGCTTGCTATTACAAAGCCTGCAAGTTAAGGGCATTCAAACGGCTTTTGTGGATAGTCGCCTCTTGAAACAGCAGCCCAAAGCCGCTTTGCTGATCAACGGTAAATCCTATCTGCAAGATAACGTCCAAATTTCGGCAGGTCGGGGAGCCATTCAGGTGAAAACCGAGTTGAAGGACGATCGCAACAAACGGCTTTATGCCGGAAGCTTGCGCCTTCAGCCCAATACCTATGGCACCTATACCTTGGTAAATCAAGTCCCGTTAGAAGCCTACCTCCGGGGAGTTGTGCCTCATGAAATTGGCACGACTGCGGCATCATCGGTGCTTCAGGTTCAGGCGATTTTGGCACGGACTTACGCCTTGCGAAACCTGCGCCGATTTGCTGTGGATCACTATCAGCTTTGTGCGGATACCCAATGTCAGGTTTATTTTGGCTTAGGTGGGGCAAATTCAGCGACCGACGCGGCGATCGCAGCTACTCGCGGTAAAGTATTGACTTACCAGAATGAACTGGTCGATGCCGTCTATTCTGCGTCCACTGGCGGCGTGACCGCTTCCTTTAATGATGTCTGGGAAGGACCCGATCGCCCCTATCTCGTGACTCGCGTAGACTCCGTGGCGAACCAATGGAATCTCTCGCAACAGCCGTTAACCAACGAACAAACGGCACGTCAATTTCTCAAACAAACGAAGGGCTTTAATGAAGCCGATCAAAAGTGGTTTCGCTGGCAATACACCAGCAGCCTCACCGACCTCAACAAAGATCTACAGGAGTATCTAAAAACTCTCAAGAGTCCCTTGGCAAACTTCAAAAGCATTACGCAGCTAACGGTGATGCAGCGATCGCCCGCTGGACGAGTGCAAAAACTGCGGGTGACGACCGATCTGGGCGCGATCGACCTGGAAAAAGACAACATCCTGATTGCGTTCTACGCCCCTGCCAGCTTATTTTTCTACCTCGATCCCTTGCTAGATGAGAAAAAAAAGCTGACAGGCTACGCTTTTTCCGGCGGTGGTTTGGGGCACGGAGTAGGACTCAGCCAAACCGGTTCCTATCACTTAGGCAAACTCGGTTGGAGCAGCGATCGCATCCTCAGTTTCTATTATCCCGGCACCCAACTTCAACCGATCAACCACTCAATCGTATTCTGGCGCGATCCCTTCGTCAGGTGACAGAGAAGTAGGGCTTAGGGCTTAGGGAACAAGCAACACAGATTAGAAAAGACAACTCAAAACTCAAAACTCAAAACCCAAAACTCAAAACCCAAAACTCAAAACTCAAAACCCAAAACTCAAAACTCAAAACTCAAAACTCAAAACTCCCTCTCCCCCCTCGCCCCTCGCCCCTCGTCTCTCGCCTTCCAAAAAAATACACCCCACAGCAGGATTGCCATGAGGTGAGTTTTTATAGCTAGATTTCTTTGCTGAAATGACGCGATCGCTTAAATTGGCAACCGAATCAAAATTCTGCAAGCTTCCAGAGAAAAAGCACTAATATAGGGCTTCTTCCTGATGGGTTTGAATGGTCACATCCGCAGTAGGATAGGCGACGCAGGTCAGCACATACCCCGCTTGAATTTGGTCATCATCCAGGAAAGATTGATCAGATTGATCAACCGCACCAGAAATAATTTTGCCAGCACAGGTGGAGCAAGCCCCCGCACGGCAGGAATAGGGAAGGTCAATTCCTTGTTCTTCGGCTGCATCAAGGATGTACTCATCATCGGGAACATCGATGGTGGTGTTTAGCCCTTCTGCTTCGTTGATTAATGTGACCTTAAAAGTTGGCATGCAGTGGTCCTCTCTTTAATGGATACAGCGCTTTAAGCAAGCTTATTTAAAGCTGACTATGCATTCTCATAACTTAAGACTGCTTTACATTTCAGCCTTACCAATCTTGATACTACGGGATAACGAGCGGTTTATGACTCATGATTCTCTCCGAATACGAATGGGATTCGTAATGGAAATGGCTAATCTAATCTGCTTATCTTATGAGACAGGCAAAAAGCACGGAATAATCACCAATTTATGATGAAAAAATACCTAAAATGCACTGAACTATTGACTTTTACGTTCTCTTGGCAGCTAAATAACTATTTATTGTGAATGATTTGAATCATGATAGTTTCTTATATGTTCTTAAGGCTTTAAGCCGATTTTTTTATGCGAGTGGGATTGGTGGGAACTGGAAATGCAGCAAAACTCCGGGCAGACGCGCTTCAGGCAGAACCTCGTGCGGCTCTGATCGTCGTTGCAGGACACGACTTAGAGCGTACCCAAGCGTTTTGCCAGCCCTATGACGCGATCGCCTGTGAGTCTTGGCACGATCTAATCGTTCGATCAGATGTGGATTTAGTGGTGATTGCCACGATTAACCGAGATCACGGCGCGATCGCCCAAGCTGCCCTTAACGCTGGCAAGCACGTCATCGTGGAATATCCCCTCGCGCTAGATGTTACCGAAGCTGAAGCCGCGATCGCCCTCGCAAAAGCCCAGCAAAAACTCCTGCACGTCGAGCATATTGAACTGCTGGGCGGCGTGCATCAAGCCCTGAAATCATCCTTGGCTCTGATTGGCGATCCCTTCTTTGCCCGATACATCACCCTCAAACCCGAACGCCCCGCCCCGCAACGCTGGAGTTACAATCTCCAAGACTTCGGGTTTCCCTTGGTCGGTGCCCTTTCTCGCCTGCATCGCCTGATCGACCTCTTTGGCGAAGTCGCTTCCGTCACCTGCCAAGCCCAATTCCTTCCCCCTCGCCCCTTGCCCCTTGCCTCGCCCGATTACTCCACCTGTCTCTGCACTGCCCATCTCCGCTTCCACAGTGGGCTTTTGGCAGAAGTAACCTATGGGAAAGGCGAAGCGCTCTGGCAAGCGACTCGCACTTTGGAAGTTCAAGGCAAAACTGGAGCCTTGATATTTGAGGGAGAGCAGGGAACGCTGATTCGGGCTGAGGGCACTGAAGCGATCGCGATCGGCAGTCGGCGCGGACTGTTTGCCAAAGACACCGCCATGGTGCTAGATCACCTCACCATCGGCACCCCGCTCTACGTCACCCCAGAAACCAGTCTCTACACCCTGAAAGTTGCCGACGCAGCCAGCCAATCCGCCGCCACAGGTAACACAATAAAGATTGATGCCACCTGATGCCCGGTCTAACTGCTTCGCCCTAGATAGCGCAAAATTCCCTTGGCGATCGCGGCTGCCATCCGACTGCGAAAGTCAGCATCCCGCAATCGTGCTGCATCTTGCGCCCCGGTGACAAAGCCTGTTTCGACCAAAATTGAAGGCATGGAGGTGCGGCGCAGGACATAAAAACGAGCGGATCGCACGCGGCGATCGGGAACGCCTGTTTCTTCCAAAATGGTGCGATGGACTATGTCTGCGAGGGCTTTTCCAGAATTGTAATAGTAGGTTTCCAATCCATTAATATCGGGACGAGCCATGCTAATTGCGTTGGCGTGAATGCTAACAAAAATTGCAGCATTGGCTTTATTTGCCATTTGCACACGCGGATCTAGCCCCAAATCATATTCTGCAATGCGCGTTTGAATTACCGACACACCCTGACGCTCTAAAAACGCGGTCACCTGGCGACCGATATCCAACACGATATCTGTTTCCTTCAAGCCGCTAATACCTACTGCACCTGGATCAGGTCCTCCATGTCCTGGATCGATCACCACCACTAGCTGCCCATTGGGAACGGGCAAAACCGAACGAGCGATCGCGGGCGGCGGCGGTGTCACCGACATCGGGGGTCTGGTCGTCCGATTTGGCAAAGAAAACCCAGAATTGGGCGGCGATTCGGAAGATGCAATATTCGGCGATTTTTTTGTGGGATTGGCTGGAGTTAAAACATAGCCAGGGTTGGGCGATGGAACTGTCGTGATTGAGTTGAACAGGGGACTGTTGCCAGCAACGACTCCGGGCGCTTGGGGCACTGCGATCGCCTGACTCGGCAAACCAGTAATATCGGCAAGCAACGGCAAAACCGTAGGCTGAGGCAATTCCACCGTCCACTGACGAGCGTTGCCATAGCTAAACCTTACCTGTGCGGGGTCGAGCGTGTAGCCTTTTGCCAATTCCAAGACAATTCGGGTAGTATCCCGCTCAAACTGAGCAATCCGCAGAGAGGTAATTGTGCCCCGGTAGGCTTCAGTTTGTTTTGGACGACCGAGCCGCGTTCCCGGCAGATCAATCACCAATCGGGCTGGATTTTGCAACAACTGGGCGCGGGGCTGAATACCTTGATCGGCTCTAATCTCTAGTCGATTTTGTGCCTGACTAAACCGCCAAAACTGAAGTGTGGCAGCCTCGGCGGCGGCAGATAGCCACAGAAAAAAGCCAACAATACCGGGAAGTAACCAACGCGATTTCACTCTAACGATAACCTCGTCTAACTACCTTTTGAAGCTGACAAATTAAAGGATGAATGATAGTCAATGAATTGAGTTGATAGCTTACCATGTTCCTAAACTCTCTCAGGAAAGGGTAAGACGAAGAGAAGAAATAGAAAATAGAAAATCGAGAAGAGGGGACAGGGAAAAGGCAGGAATGCTATTCTGCCGAAACGTTCGTCATTTGTGTATGCCAGAAGGACCGGAGATCAAACAAGCGGCGGATAAGATCGCGATCGCGATCGTTCAGCAGCCGTTAACAAGCATTTTCTTTGCATTCGACCATCTCAAGCCTTATGAAGAAATCTTAGTCAGTCATCAGGTTACGTCAGTCACGCCTCGTGGCAAAGCCTTACTGACCCGATTTCAAAATCAGATCAGCATCTACAGTCACAACCAGCTTTACGGCAAATGGATCATTCGGGCAGCGCATTCCTATCCCTCAACCAATCGTCAGCTCCGGTTAGCGCTACATACCCCCAAAAAGTCAGCCTTGCTTTACAGTGCATCTGATATCGACGTGTTGACCGATGAGCAGGTGGCAACTCATCCCTTTTTGAGCCGATTAGGACTCGATGTATTGGATGAGGCGACCACGGTAGAACAGGTGCAGGAACGCTTGTTAGACAAACGCTTTGTCCGTCGGGGTTTAGCCGGGTCGTTATTGGATCAACAGTTTCTCTGCGGTTTGGGTAATTACTTACGGAGTGAGGTGCTGTTTGTGGCGGGAGTGCATCCAACGCTGCGCCCAGTGGATTGTACGTTTGATCAAATCGCAAAGTTGGCAATGGCAGCGATCGCGGTGAGTCGTCAATCCTATGAAACTCACGGCATTACCAATGATTTAGATATTGTCGCGATGCTGAAACAGCAAGGCTATCCGCGCCGCGCTTACCGTCACTTTGTCTTCAACCGCGAAGGGCACCCCTGCTTTGTCTGCGGCACAGAAATTCTGAAGGGAACTCTAGCCGGTCGGCGGCTTTACTCTTGCCCTACCTGCCAAGCACTGTAGAATTCAAAATTCATTCTTTCCCCTTCGCTAGCGTTCCGATCGCATCGCCTAGGGCAGTGGTCAAACTCTTACGGGTGTGAATGTGGTTTGCCTGTTCCGCTTGCAGATCTTGAGTCAGGCGATCGCACTCTATGAGCGCTTGGATCAGGCGCGATCGCAACTCTGCTTCTGTCTGCAACTCACCCACCGCCGCTTGAATTTCGGGAGTTCTGCCAGTGCCGCTCTCATCGGGTTGCATTCGTCCCTTAAGCTGCCGAATTTCTTGCTGTAGCATCTCCATCGTTTGCTGAGTCAGCTTTGCTTCAATCCGCCGCTGTTGGGCTTCTGTTTCATAGCGCTGCTGCCAATTAATTGCGCTGGCATAAGCATCTTCACGCTCTTGACGCATCTCGATCAACTGCTGCTTGAGTGCTTTAATTTCGTCTAGCCATTGGGTTACATTTTGAGTCATCGGCTTAGCACCATTACAAATTCAGGAGCGCGGTCAAAAATTTGGGAGCAGGCAAAATAATGAGCAGGAGCAAGGCTAGAGAAATAATGCCCCACAAATCGCGGCGATTATCCAGTTCGGTTACGTCGTTTAGGGCTGGTTCATCTATGGCAGGCATGAGAAACAAGATGACTGCCCAGAGCAGTAGATATCGGTGCCAATAAGACAAAACCAGTAAAAACAAACGGGCAACTTGACCCACCACTGCGCCCATGCGTTGCCCCAGCATGGCATGGACAATGTGCCCCCCGTCGAGTTGCCCCACAGGCATCAGGTTAAAGGCGGTCACAATCAGTCCTAAACTGCTGGCAACCGCAACCGGATGCATTTTCAGGGCAGTATTCGCCGTCAAAGCACCACCCAAGGTGATCTTGCTCAAAATGGTGAGCAACAGCGAGAATCTGGGGTCAAATGCCTGAAAATTGAGTAGGTCAGGCGTTGAGGGCAGGGCAACTACAGCAGAGTGTGCCAATCCCCAAATCAGCAGCGGCAGGGCGATCGCAAAACCGACTAAAGGACCTGAAATGCCCACATCAAACAAGGCTCGGCGGTTGGGAATGGGAGAGCGAATTTGAATGAAGGCACCAAAAGTGCCAAACGGAAACCAGGGTAGCGGCAGGACGGGAATAAAGTAGGGTAGCGTGGTGCGAATCTGATGGCGACGAGCAGCGAGATAATGCGCGAGTTCGTGGACTCCCAAAATGCTGAGCAGGGCGATCGCGTAGGGAATTCCTTGAGTAAACGCGGTCAGAAATCCTTGCCCAGAATTGCTTGAGGTATTCAAGTTCCCGGCGATTTGTGACCAAGCAAGGCAGGTGGTAAAAAAAGTTGCGGCAAGCAAGCTCAACGCGATGACGGGGCGGTTGATTGTGCTTTCCCCCGTTTGAGCGCTCTTGGCATGAGGATTGGTCACCAACGCAAAAAAGGGCTTGCCGTTGACCCCTTCTTGAAAGACCACCAAAAAGCGATCGCCAAATGCCTCCTCCACATTGCCTCGAATGGTCTGGTATGCCACTTCGGGCTGGCTTTTGAGATGCCCCCGACAAATCACCGCCTGAGGACGATACTCTAAATTTTGTAGGTAATAAACCGACCAGGGAAAACAGGCTTGAAGATGGCGTTCCTCGGAGGGGTCGATAGGGCGAAGCGCAGCCGGTTCTTTGAGTAAATCGCCCTCCTCCGGCAGCGATGGAGCCAACTCGCGGGTTGCGGAAGAACTAGCTTCTGAAGTGGGAACCCGCCCCCATTGGATTAAAAAGAAGTAGAGCGTTAGACACGCCACTAAAGGAATAAATACTATGTAGAAAGGCGGCGTTTTTTGGTCGTTTGCGATCGTCCAGCCAATCCAAATGGAGGCAGGCATCATGGCAACGAGCCACAATAGCCAGGTGGGGGTTCGAGATACGCTAGAAACCCCTCGCACGATAAAGTAAGTAGTCAGCCCTAATAGAACGAGCAAAAATAAAGGATTCATGAGTCTAAATATATCGGGCTGAGAAACATACACTCCCAGGTAGAGTAAGAAGGCTGACCCACGCGATCGCGTTCTTGAAGTTGAGAATTCAATCCGTCTAAAGTTTGCTCATCCAAAAGCAAAAGATTGATTCAGCCCCCACAGACATCGAATTATAACTTACTCAAAATAAGCCGATACTCGATTACTCTTATCTGTTTATCCCCTTAACTCGTTCAAAAATACTCTTCGTTAAACCCAAGCTGTGTCTTCAACCTCCCAACCTGCATCAGAAGCAACCCGCCAACAGCCCGATAAACGACCTAAACTCATTTTCGGCGACAAGACTTTCGAGGGTAAAACTTTCGAGGGTAAGACTTTCGAGGGTAAGACTACTGCCACCTCATCCACTGTTTTTTCCTTTTCTCCCAACCGAGAAACCCTAGGAGGCACGGCTTACCTCATTGTAGAAGAGGTCAACATTCTAATCGATTGCCCCGCTTGGAATGATACAAACCAACACTTTTTAGAACAGCACGGCGGGGTCCAATGGCTCGTGTTGACCCATCGTGGCGCGATCGGCAAAGTTAAAGAAATTCAACAAACTTTCGGCTGCAACGTCTTGATTCAAGAACAAGAAGCCTACCTCTTGCCAGGATTGACCATCACCTCTTTTCATCAGAGCTTGGAGCTAACCTCCCAAAGTCGCACCATTTGGACGGCGGGGCATTCTCCCGGCTCATCCTGTTTGCACTACAGCGGCTTTGGCGGCATTTTGTTCACAGGTAGACATCTCTTACCCGCACCCCAAGGCGCTGTCATGCCCATCAAAACTGCTAAAACCTTTCACTGGCGGAGGCAGCTTCAAAACGTCCAGAAACTGGTAGACGAATTCACCCCTGAAACCCTGCGCTATCTCTGCCCTGGAGCCAACATTGGTTTTTTGCGGGGGAAAGCTTCTGTTGATGAAGCCCATCAGCACTTGCTCAAAATCAACGCTGCGATCGCAAATCCCTCGTTAAAATAGAACACTACAAGGCTTTTAGAGGAAGGTTTAAGATTTATACTCGTCCCCTTGCTCGGTTGATTGAGCAACTTCAACATTTACCGGGCATTGGTCCTAAAAGTGCCCAGCGGTTAGCGCTTTACATTCTCAAGCGCCCTGAAGAAGAAGTAAAAGCATTGGCGATCGCTCTGATGGAAGCCAAAACTCAGGTGGGCTTTTGTTCAATTTGTTTTCATCTATCTGCCGACCCTGTTTGCGAAATCTGTCGATCGCCCAATCGAGACAGCAACGTGCTTTGCGTCGTGTCTGAGTCAAAAGATGTGATTGCGCTGGAGAAAACCCGCGAATATCGAGGCAAATATCATGTGTTGGGTGGAACGATTTCGCCCATGGATGGCATTGGACCTGATCAGCTTCACATTCAGCCCTTAGTGCGGCGAGTTAGCCAGCAAAAAATTGAGGAAGTCATCATCGCCATTAGTCCTAGCGTTGAGGGAGAAACCACGACTCTGTATGTCGGGCAACTGCTGAAACCCTTTACCAAAGTGACCCGCATTGCGTTTGGGCTACCGATGGGCGGCGACTTGGAATATGCCGACGAAGTTACCTTGGCACGAGCACTTGAGGGGCGACGAGAGCTAGATTAAACAGTCAAACAAGGGGGCAGACACCCGATCTGCCCCTCCCAGTCTTGGGCTACTTCATTCTTTGCTTGATGAAGTTGAGAATTTGACTCATTTGCTTCTTCATGCCGTCAATTTCTGCCTGCATAGTAGCGATTTTTGCATTCAAAGCCTGAATGTCTGCGTTAGCGCTTGGGGCGGTTGTAACTGCACTGGTCGCGGCGGGTGCCGCCGCCGTAACAGGTGCCACTCCGGCGGGTGGGCGGCGTTTGGCTTTTGCCATTGCGGTTTTAATCGCCGTGATTAGCTGAGCCTGATCAAATGGTTTTTGGACAAACTCAAAATATTCAAACGGCTCCTGAAGCTTTTCAGTGACTTCTTCTTTGCGCCCCGACATTAGCACCAAAGGAATGGCTTGCAGTGCGGGTTGGAGTTGAATATTTTGGAACACTTCCCAGCCGCTCATTTTGGGCAACAGAAAATCCAACATGATTAGGTTGGGACGCTCTTGTTTAATCAAATTAAGCCCCTGAATGCCATCCTTGGCTTCGAGTACTTCAAAGTTACCTTTGGGTAACATGTCGCGAACCATGTTGCGGATAACGTTGCTGTCATCAATAACCAGGATTTTGTGAGCCACAGCTTAACTCCTTGGTGGTCTGAGGAATGGTAGAGAGAGGAAAAACTTCTAATATCTTGTCAGAGCGTACTTGAAATAACAAAATTAAACAGGCTGAATGGTCAAAAGCGTCGGTTTAAAAAGGGCGATCGCATCGGTCTAATCAGTATTGTACTCATGGGGCACCATTACGCCATAGACAACAGATGAATTAGTTTAGCCTTTGCCCCACTGAATGAGCGTCCCAATTGGAAGGATTATAAACGGCAATCACGACCGCCGCATGACGAATTGAAGAAATTTGGCGATCGCCGATCCAGTTTTCGCTCATCCGCTTTTGAATAGAGCGCCTTGACACTCCCACGGCTAAAGCCAGTGGGATTCTTTAATCAAAGACATGACTTGCTCACAGCAGGATTGCTCCAACTTGAGTAGCGGTCTTATCTCCTAAAGCGTTGCTTGCATCTAGTGCAAAGGTTCCAGTGTGCCC
>JBGSWI010000155.1:0-24605 GCA_041752515.1 Leptolyngbyaceae cyanobacterium
CTGAACCAGTCTATGAATTCTGAAATACGCCCTCACCCTAGCCCTCTCCCAACGGGCGAGGGGACAAGATTTCTGGCTCCCTTCTCCCTAGGGAGAAGGGCTGGGGATGAGGGCAATTCATATCGCCATTCAGCAACGCCACCTGAGCAACCGCGCAGATATTTCTGGCAATCGCTATTCTAGAAGGATGAATTATCGAAGATCTGCTTTACGGCGGCGATGGCATGAGTTTCGCCGATCGCTGTCTACTTATCAATACTGTGTTAAGGCAATCGAACTGGTGTGGCGGTGCGATCGCACTCTGACGATCGCGTTTGCCATTCTCACCTTAATTAGTGGCTTGCTTCCGGCGGCGATCGCCTATGTGGGCAAGCTGATTGTGGATAGCGTAGTGCTGGCAGCCCAAACCGGAGCCACGGGCGATCGCGGGTTGGTCATGCAATATTTAGTCTTAGAAGCATTGATCACGGCTCTGTTTACTGCCTCACGCCAAGGGTTGATGCTGTGCCAATCGATCCTGAGAATGCTGTTGGGGCAGGAGGTCAACGTGATGATTATGGAAAAAGCGCTGACGCTCAACATCGCGCACTTTGAAAATCCCGAAATCTACGACAAAATGGTGCGCGCTCGTCGAGAAGCGTCCAGTCGTCCTCTGAGTTTAGTCGGGCGCAGCTTTGGGTTAGTGCAAGATGGCTTATCGCTGATTTCCTTTGGTGGTTTGCTGCTGGGGTTTTCGGGGGGGGTTGTCATCTTGCTGTTGATTGCGGCAGTTCCGGCTTTTGTTGCCGAAACGCGGTTTGCCGACCAAGCCTTTCGGCTGTTTCAGTGGCGGGCACCTGAAACCCGTGAGCAAAACTACGTAGAATGGCTGATTTCCAACGAAAGCAGCGCCATGGAGGTGAAGCTTTATCAGTTGGGCGATACGCTGCTCGATCGCTACAAAGCCACATTTCAGCGTTTATTTCAGGAAGATAAACTGCTGACCATTCGCCGCAGCCTATGGCGTTACCTCCTAGGCTTATTGAGTACGCTGGCATTTTATGTGGCGTATGTGTGGATTGCGTTAGAAGCGATCGCGGGGCGCATTTCTCTCGGTGAACTCACCATGTATCTCGTGGTGTTTCGTCAAGGACAAACCACGTTCTCTAACCTGCTGACCAATATCAGCGGGATGTATGAAGATAGCCTTTACCTTTCCAATTTATACGATTTTTTGGAGGAGCCAGTTTTCGATTCGGGCGGCAGCGCTACCCAAGGAGCCTTACCCACCGATGGCTTGCGCTTTGAAAATGTCAGTTTTGCTTACGCTGGTAATTCCAAAATGGCGCTACAGAACGTATCTTTTCACCTTAAGCCGGGTGAGAAACTGGCGATCGTGGGGGAAAATGGGTCTGGCAAAACCACTTTAATCAAACTGCTGACTCGGCTTTACAGCCCTGATTCTGGCAGAATCTTGCTCGATGGACGCGATTTAGAAGAATGGGATTTGCTGACTTTACAGCGACGAATAGGCGTGATTTTTCAAAACTTTGTGCGCTATCAATTCACCGTGGGCGAAAATATTGGCGCAGGCGATGTCATCGCATTGCAAGATGAAGAGCGGTGGCAAATTGCGGCTGAAAAAGGCATGGCTCACCCCGCGATCGCGGAACTTGCCGATGGGTATTGGACTCGTCTAGGGCGCTGGTTTAAAGGCGGACGAGAACTCTCCGGCGGGCAGTGGCAAAAAATTGCTCTTTCGCGCGCGTTCATGCGGATTGGAGCCGATATTTTGGTGCTAGATGAACCCACTTCTGCCATGGATGCCGAAGCCGAAGCCCAAATTTTTGATCGATTCCGGGCGATGACTCACAATCAAATGGCGATTTTGATCTCTCACCGATTTTCTACCGTGCGTATGGCAGACTACATTTTAGTGCTGGAAAAAGGAGCAGTTTTGGAAACTGGAACCCACGAAGAGTTGCTAAAAATGAACGGACGTTATGCGCATTTGTTTGCCCTACAAGCCGCTGGCTATCGGTAAAGCGCGATCGCGCTGATCAGAAAGGCGCGATCGCCCACTCCAAGAGATTGCTTTGCCGAGTCATTATTTTGCCTTTGTTCTAAGATTCGGGTGAGTTTGCAGGGAGCTAAACTGACTCCAGATAAAAATTGAGTTACTTTAAAGAAACTTTGATTTAATTTTTTCCTTTTTGTAGCACTTCAATTTTTCATGAATATTTTCAGTCAATTGCTAAACAAGCCTGCTCTTCCTTCTCCCAAGCGGCAGCGCCGAGGGATTGAAATTAAGTCCTCTCGCGAAATTGAGACCATGCGTCAAGCGGCGAAGATCGTGGCAACTGTTCTCAAGGAGATTTCAGAGCGAGTTGAACCCGGCATGACAACGTGGGATTTGGATGTCTATGCAGAAAAGCGAATTCGTGAAATGGGTGCAACCCCTAGTTTTAAGGGCTATCACGGTTTTCCCGCATCCATTTGTTCGTCTCTCAACAATGAAGTAGTCCATGGCATTCCCAATCGGCGCAAGGTGATTCGGATTGGCGATGTTTTAAAGGTAGACACAGGAGCCTACTTTGAGGGTTTTCATGGCGATTCTTGTATTACGATCGCCGTAGGAACCGTTGCAACCGAAGCCGAACGTTTGATTCGGGTTGCCGAAGAAGCACTTTACAAAGGCATTGAGCAGGTCAAAGCGGGCGCTTATCTACTGGATTTGGCAGGGGCGATCGAAGATTGCGTGAAGGCGAGTGGCTTCACGGTCGTGGAAGATTTTACGGGGCATGGGGTGGGGCGTAATCTCCATGAAGAGCCTTCGGTCTTTAACTTTCGGACTAAAGAAATGCCGAATGAAAAGCTGCGGGCGGGAATGACGCTGGCGATCGAGCCAATTGTTAATCAAGGCTCTAAATATGTTCGGATTTTGGGCGATCGCTGGACGGCGGTTACCGTAGATAAAAAGCTGTCTGCCCAGTTTGAACATACGGTTTTAGTCACCGAAACAGGATACGAAATTCTCACCGATCGCACCACAGTTTAACTAGACTAACGTCATATTTTGCTCTAGATTCAGGCTAAGCTGATGAAGCCACCGTTTCGCTGCCTTAGCCTTCCCACCTTCTTCCTGAGCGTATGCACTTTACCCAATTTCGCGCGTTTGCGATCGTCCTCATCGCCAGCCTAAGCCTAGTTTTCAGCCCTTGGTTTACGGCTCCAGCCCACGCGCTGGTTCAAATTAAGCTTTCCGAGATTTCCTATCATGCGTGTTCGGCTGAAGTGGCAGAAGGGATTGTAACCAGTGGCAACGCAACGGCTGCTAGCTGCTACATTGTCACCGGCAAAACAGAAAATACATCGGGTAAACCGGTGATTAACGCTGACATTTTCGGGCGCATTTATGATGCAAACGATAACTCCGTGATGGAAAACCGCACTCGACTCGGCTCTATTGAAACAGTTCCTCCGGGCATGAGCGATTTTGAGCTAAGAATTACCGTTCCCGCGAATCAACCCCCACCCTTAAAGCTAGAACAATTCAAAGCCGCTGGATTCACCGGCAAAGTGAGACGCTAAAGAATTCTCGGTAAGCGTTCAAGTTTGTTTTTTTTGACCACAAAGATTCCTATTGCTGCCCCCATTGCCAGCAGCCGTTCAGCGATCGCGGCATGATTTCAACCATGCCAATTGGATCTGAATGTTGGGCAACCCCACGAGGGGCGATCGGCTGAAAGTGAGTAGGCATGGTTTTTGGGGAGATAGTTTGAAATAGATGTAGAGATACAGCAGGATGCATCTCTACAGGTGCTAGCAACGACTAGAACTTGATCATTGCGCCAGGATTAGCAGTGGGTAACGTGTAGGACTGTTGATCAAAGTCAGCAGAAGCAGAGGCTGGATCGACCGGAATGAAGGTGCCGCGAATTTGAGGCGTGACCAAAATTTCCGCAGTTTTATTGGCAGAAAAGGGAGACAGACTCAATTCCACATAACCCCGCACTTCCAGATTTGCCACGGCGAGACTGGCTGGATTCGGCGCTGCTTTGCTCAAATCCGGTTGCAGCAATACTAGAGCCGTCATGCCAGATGGCAAAGTTAGCGGTTGGCTGGGTTTGCCAGTCACCGGATCGGGCACGAGATCGCTAAAGATGTTGCCTGCACCCATGTCAACAATGGCAACCAATTCATTATTGTTCAGCCCTGGGGTGGCAGTGAACTGAACGGATAGCGCCACATCCGCATCTCCGACTGGGTTCAGGTTTGAGAGGGTTAAAAAGTAAGCCTGCACGGCTCGGCGGGCAACTGCCGGATCAAAGGGAGGGGGCGCGATCGGTTTGACCAGCAGTTCAAAGGAGGAAACGAACATCGCTAAAATCCTTATCAAATCGGGGACTTCTCTACCAAAACACCGTTAAGCAATACGTCGCAGTCCCCACGCGGGTAGTATTGAGGGAGTTGTTTGGAAATGCGACCGCGCTTGTCCCCTGATCAAAACTGCCTCATGATCAAAATTTTGCATCTCTCGGATATTCATATGGGCAGTGGTTTTGTCCACGGGCGAGTCAATCCTGAGACCGGTTTAAACACCCGCCTGGAGGATTTTGTCCAGACGTTGAGCCGCTGCATCGATCGCGCCCTTGCTGAACCTGTGGATCTAGTGCTATTTGGCGGCGATGCGTTCCCCGATGCCACGCCGCCGCCCTATGTGCAACAAGCCTTTGCTAGCCAGTTTCGCCGTCTTGCCGATGCTAACATTCCGACGGTGTTGTTGATTGGCAATCACGACCAGCATTCTCAAGGGCAAGGGGGCGCGAGTTTGTGCATCTACCGCACCTTGGGCGTACCGGGTTTCGTAGTGGGCGATCGCCTGGAAACCCATCGCATCACCACCCAAAACGGCGATGTTCAGGTGATTACGCTGCCGTGGCTAACGCGATCGACCCTGCTGACCCGCCCCGATGCCGAAGGGCTATCGATGGGCGATGTAAACCAACTGCTGGGCGATCGCCTGCGGGTGGCATTGGAAGGGGAAATTCGTCAATTAGATCCTGCCATTCCTACCGTGTTGCTGGCTCATGCCATGCTGGATTCTGCGATGGTGGGAGCCGAGCGCTTCTTGGCAGTGGGCAAAGGCTTCACTATTCCCATGTCGCTAATTGCTCGTCCTTGTTTTGAATATGTCGCTCTTGGACACGTCCATCGCCATCAAGTGCTGTGCGAACAGCCGCCGATTGTCTATCCTGGCAGCATTGAGCGAGTTGATTTTAGCGAGGAAAAAGAAGACAAAGGCTATGTGTTGGTGCAGCTAGAAAAAGGGGCTGCCCAGTTTGAGTTTTGCTCGGTGCCAGTGCGCTCGTTCCGAACGATCGCCGTGGATGTGTCTAAATCCGATGATCCCCAGTTGGCTCTACTAAAAGCCTTGCCGCCTGATCGCATCCAAGATGCCATCGTCCGCCTAGTCTATCAATTTCGCACCGATCAGCTTGAGCAAATTGACGCGAATGGCTTGCAAGCCGCCTTGGCGATCGCCCACAGCTACACGATTCACCCCGAAGTGGTCAGCCAACTGGCGCGCCCTCGTCTGCCCGAACTGGGGGCAAGCAACACGCTTGATCCGATGGATGCCCTCAAAACCTACCTGGCAAGCCGCGACGATTTGCAACCGATCGCGATCGACATCGTAGAAGCGGCACAGGGATTGCTGTCTACGGAAGTGGTCACTTGGGCAGATTTGGAGGAGCCGGATGAAACCGCCAAGCGAGAGCCAGTAGGATCTCAACAAACTCAGTTGAGGCTGTTGTAAGGGTTCTTCTATGTACCCCGTTGGGGGTGTGTAAAGTTTTGTATAATTGTAGAAGATTGAATGACTCCATTCCGTTATTCATCAAGATAAAATTCCAGAGGTTCCAGTGAAACAGGCTTCAACTTTGATTCAGGGTTCTTCACATTCCGATTCTGCGGCGCAAAAGACTGATTTTCCAGAGTCTTCGATCGCCGGCACTTTCATCGCCACCGCACTGTCTATGTTTGGCTTTTTGCTGCTAGTCATCCTATTTTTGTAAGCGTTGAATGAACTAGCCCGGTAAGATTAAGGGTGTTCTTTTTTTAGACTCGCCTTGTGACCGACCCACACCGTACCACAGCGCTTTCTCGTACTCCGCTCTACGCCCTGGCACGAGCGCTCAATGCTCGGATGACTGAGTTTTCGGGTTGGGAAATGCCCGTATATTATTCTGGCATTACCGATGAACATCGCGCCGTGCGATCAACCGCAGGGATGTTTGACATTTCTCACATGGGAAAATTTCGGCTCGTGGGCAAAACTGTTTTAGAGCAGCTTCAACCCCTTGTTCCGTCTGACTTAAGCCGTCTACAGCCCGGAGAAGCCCAATATACGGTATTGCTGAACGATCAGGCTGGGATTATTGATGATTTGATTTTTTATTACCAGGGCACAGACCGCGATGGGAGCCAGCGATGGATGGCGATCGCCAATGCCGCCACTATCGAAAAAGATAAAGCGTGGATGCTGAGTCACCTAGATTTAACCGATCTAACATTTCAGGATCATTCAGCAGATCAAGCGTTGATTGCCGTGCAAGGACCGGGTGCCGTTGCCCACCTGCAAACCCTCGTGAAGGAAGACCTGTCGGTTATTAAAGCGTTTGGACATTTAGAGGGCACGGTTTTAGGATACTCTGGATTTTTGGCGCGCACGGGCTACACCGGAGAAGATGGCTTTGAGGTAATGGTGTCGCCGGAAGTGGGGATAGCCCTTTGGCAAGCCTTGCTAGCGGTAGGAGTGGTTCCCTGCGGCTTGGGCTGTCGCGATACCCTGCGATTGGAAGCAGCAATGGCGCTTTATGGGCAAGATATCGACGACACGACCACGCCTTTGGAGGCTGGGTTAGGGTGGCTGGTTCACCTAGATAGTAAAGGCGATTTTATCGGGCGATCTATCTTGGCATCCCAAAAGCAAAATGGGGTGCAGCGGCGCTTGGTGGGTTTGCAAATGCAAGGGCGCAACATTGCACGGCATGATTACCCCGTGGTCGCAAACGGTACGGTTGCAGGAATTGTGACGAGTGGCACTCAGTCGCCCACGCTGGGTCAGCCGATCGCCCTTGCCTATGTGCCTACGGAGTGTTCTCAACCGGGTCAGCTATTGGAGGTCGAAATTCGAGGTAAGCTCTATGCGGCGATCGTGGTCAAGCGTCCTTTCTATCGCCGTCCTCAAGCCGCATCCTCTTAACAGGAGTATGGAGTCATTCGTGGAATTATTTATGAAAATCGCTAGGAATCCTGATTTTTGAGGTATGAGTTATAAGGGTTGAAATTCAACTCTCATGCAATCTCACTTTAATTTGAAGACCTATGACACTGGAATATCCTAGCGATCTCAAGTATCTTGACACCCACGAATACGCGCGGCTAGACGGGGAAATTGCCACCATTGGCATCACTGCATTTGCGATTGACCAACTGGGCGATGTCGTATTTCTAGAGTTGCCTGAAATGGGAGATGCGATCGAGCAAGGGGAAAAATTTGGCACCATCGAATCGGTAAAGGCAGTTGAAGACCTCAACGCTCCTGTTAGTGGCACTGTGATTGAGATTAACAGTGCTTTATTGGAGGCTCCTGAACAGATTGGGGATGATCCCTATGGTGAAGGATGGCTGCTAAAAGTAAGAATTGACGACGATATCGATCTAGATGACACGTTATCATCCGATGAATATCGAGAGCAGGTTGAGGGAGAATAAACATTTCATTCTCCAGCCCTAACCCTATCCGCCGCATTTGCTCAATCCACCCGCCGTTCAGCCAACACTGCTGCCTGTCAGTTGGCTAACCAAATCAATGACGGTGCTGCGACTCAGTTTGGCTTCCCCTTGAGCCATGGCATTGAGTGTGGCATGAGCTAGGGTAAGAGGAATGCGGCAAAAGTCTAAGGCGGGACCCAAAGACAGGGAGGCGGTGTAAGCATCGGCAAGCTCAAGGTTTTGCCGAGCATAGTTGTAAACCTGTTCAGCCGTCCATCCGGTAGGAAAAAAGTCTACGCCACGAATTTTGTCTTCACTGTGGTTACGCAGAATGTTGACGGCTTGTAACCCCCGACCAAAGCCGATCGCGTGAGAGCGGTTGGTTTTGGTGCCGTCATACCATGCCCATAGATCCGACAGCAACAAGCCGACGGCTCCAGCTACGCCAAAAGTGTATTGGTCTAGATCGGCGCGGTCTTCAATTTTCCAGTTGATTCGCGCCCAATATGCCATGCGATCGGACATTGCAGCCGTAGCGTCCCATACTCGCGGCGCGATCGAGTCGGGTGCCAACAGTGCCCATTCTCCAATCCGATAGGAAACTTCTGGCAGCAAGTCTTTGTAATCGCTGAGCGCAGCAGAAAAATCGCTTGCCCGCATTTCGTGGGTGCCGGATTGCAGCGTCAAGCTAATGATTTGTAGCAGCTTTGCTTTAAGTGCATTATCTAAAGTTGGATGATCTTCAATTTCGTCGATCGCTCGCATACATAAGTAACCAGAAGCCACCGCTTCTTGAAGCCCCGATGGTAAGCGACTAATGGGAATGTAAAACGTCCGACTTGTCTCTTCTAATACTTCTAAAGCACTTTTGCATAGCTGCATGGATTCACTCCTCTAAGTCATTACACCAGGTTGGCTCTAAATATACAACAAGACGTTTCATTTAAGATGAAAATGCCTTATTCAACTAGAAAGCCTTTTTCTCGAAAAAATTTAGTGCTATCTAAAACTTAAAAATCATTACTATATGATCAATATTCTGATTGAAGGTTATCGACTAAAGATAATTACTTCGCTGTTTACTCCAAATTAAAAACAGCGATTAAAAAAGCTTTCTAATCGGCAATTTTTATAACTTCAAGAGAGGCTCAAGGCTAGTCCTGTCATTCTGAAATACAATCACATTAGAACTTAAAAGAAGTGTTCGCGAAAGGCAAACTCCGAGTAGATTATTGAAATGAGCAATCCATAGCAAAAAATCAATCAAATCTAAGTTGAGTGTTGGATAAGAATTAAAACAGAATTAGGTTCGCACTCTTAATCGATAAATTTAGAAGCTAAACAGTTGTAAATCTGCTTTAGAAATCAACAATCGTTATTACTTCACTGTTGATACCAGAGCTTCCGGAAAGTAAACCTAATCCTAAAAAAATTCCTTTCTACAAAACTGCAACGTTAGTAACAGAAGTAACAGATGCAATTTCTAATTTGGGCTGAGAGCAAAACCAATGTCCTCAGCCCAACGATCGCATTAGCGGCTCATGCTAAACACCGAACCCAGCGATCGCCCAATGTTTTGAGGATTCATTGCATCCACGGCGGCTGTAGGTTCATAGCCACAGTGCACCATACAGTCTGCACAGCTAGGATTGCCACTGGCGCGACCATATTGACTCCAATCGGTGCCGTCCACTAGCTCTTGATAGGTTTTATAGTGCCCCTCATTTAGCAAGTAGCAAGGCTTCTGCCAGCCCAATACGCTGAAGCTCGGCATCCCCCAAGGAGTGCATTCGTAATCTTTTTCGCCGGTTAAAAAGTCGAGAAACAAAGGATTGTGGTTAAAGTTCCAATTCTTTTTGCCTGCCGTGTAAGGAGCCAAAATATCGCGAAACAACGCCTTTGTTTGCTCCCGTTTGAGGAAATGATCTTGATCCGGTGCCCACTCGTAGCCATAGCCCGGAGAAATCATCATGCCGTCTACGCCAAGAGTGGCGACAAAATCAAAAAAGTTTTGAATTTCTTTGGGATCAGATCCCTCGAATACAGTGGTGTTGGTGGTAACGCGAAATCCTTTCGCTTTGGCAGCTTTGATGGCTTGTACCGCAATGTCAAAAACCCCAGCGCGATCGACACATTTATCATGCAGTTCACGCAGTCCATCTAAATGCACACTAAAAGAGAAATAGGGGGATGGTTCAAATTTGTGTAAGCTTTTTTCTAGCAAAATGCCATTGGTACAAAGATAAATGTACTTACGACGCACCACTAACCCGCGCACAATTTCATCGATTTGAGGATGAAGCAACGGTTCGCCACCGGGAATTGCTACTACAGGCGCGCCGCATTCTTCCACCGCTGAAAAACAGTCTTCAGGCGACAGGTTTTGTTTCAAAATCTCCACCGGATGCTGAATTTTGCCGCAGCCAGAACAGGCAAGATTGCATCTAAATAGCGGTTCTAACATTAACGTCAAGGGATATTTTTTGCGTCCTTTTAATCGTTGGGTAACGATGTATTTGCCAATATCCATTGCTTGTTGAAAACTAACTGCCATGACGCGATTTACTCCTCACTGAAAAATAGGGAATGGGTTTCGGGGTTTGGGTTTCAGACTATCTATCGCCGTGCACGCTGGGATTTATGCATAGCGCTTGGTTACAAACCACTCTACGGCATCTTTCAAGGCAGCAACAATTGGAGTTTGGGGAAGCCCTAATTCTTGCACTGCTTTTGAAGCATCGTAGTACATCAGTTGCCCTGCCATCCGCACCCCATCGATCGCGACAGAGGGGGGGGTCCCAAATTTGGCTAGCAGGGTCTCATCGACCCAGGCGACGGTTAGGGGAATCCAGGCAGGAATGGAACGCTGCGGGGCGGGGAGTCCGGTGATGTGCTCTAGGTGATCGAGCAGTTGTTTAAGGGTCATGTTTTGGTGTCCCAAAATATAGCGATCGCCCGTGACTCCCTTTTGATATGCCAGCAAATGCCCCCATGCCACATCCTGCACATGGATGAGATTTAGACCAGTGTGAAGATAAAAGGGCATTTGGCGACGCAAAAACCGCAAGACAATATCTCCTGTGGGCGTGGGTTTAATATCCCAGGCACCAATGGGCGTACTGGGATTCACAATGACGATGTTTTGCCCCGATTGTGCCGCGTTGACGGCTTCCTGTTCTGCCCAATATTTAGATTGCTTGTAGGCTCCAATCAGCTTCTCGACTGGACTTTGATAAGTTTCGTCGGCGATTGCATTTTGCTTTACCCCGATCGCGGCGACTGAACTGGTGTAAACTGTGCGCTCAATTCCGGCTGATCGCGCGGCTGCTAGGATATTGCGCGTTCCTAAGACATTGTATTCATGCAAGATTTCGCGATCTTTTTGCCAGAGGGAATAGTGCGCGGCGACGTGAAATAATCCCTGGCAGCCCGCCATTGCCTGATCCAAGTGGCGATCGCTGAGGCTACCTTGCACCAGTTCCACATCCAATCCCTGCAAGTTATCTAATCGACTGTTGGGGCGCACCAATGCTTTAACGGCATAGCCTTCTTGCAACAGCAGCCTCACGAGATTGGCACCCACAAAACCCGTTCCACCTGTGACAAATACCTGTGTGCCGTTCATCCCTATTTTCTGTTCCTGCGCTCTTTGAGTGAACCTATCCTCGGCAACCGTTGAAACGATCGCGGAGGATCAACCTTCATTTCTACGGCGATCGCGTAACTCTCGCAAAATTCGGCGACCCTCTACTTGCATTCCTCTGATATCGGTGCTGTTCTGCATCACCAACTCATAGGTTTCAACGCCCATCTGAACCAAGTCTTCAATGCTTGCACGAGTATCGCGCCGCCCTTCTGCGCTCAATTCTCGTAGGTCGGCGATCGCGCTGGCATTTGCCTCAATCGCACGAGCGTTAGAATCCACGATTTTCCTGGTTTCTTCTAAACCTTGAGCCGTTGAATCCACGATTTTCTTAGTTTCTTCTAAACCCTTGGTGTTGGAGTCAGCAATTTTTCTGGTTTCTTCCAAACCCTTGGCGGTTTCTTGTTGCTGTAAAGCAACTTGCGCTAACACCTCTCTAATTTCATCAAAAGTCATGGCGGTTTTCCTTTTCTTTCAATTGCTTTTTGACAGTTAGCCTCACTCGACAAAACCCAGGCTCATGGGGCTATTGTTTTGCATTGCGTACTGTGTTTTTGAGGGTAGCTTTGAGCAGGATATCAAGATTATCCAGCAGGGCATAGAGGACGGGAATCACGATCAGGCTAAGCAGGGTGGAGGTGATTAAGCCGCCCATGATGGCGATCGCCATGGGCGATCGCAGTTCTGCCCCAGGTCCCCAACCGATCGCGATCGGCAGCATTCCTAACAGGGTGGCAACAGTGGTCATCAAAATGGGGCGGAGGCGAACGGGTGCCGCTTTAAGAATGGCTTCATCTCGCTGGAAACCCGATCGCCGCAGTTGGTTAATGTAATCCACAATTAGAATTGCATTTTTACTGGTTAAGCCCAACAAAAAGATGATGCCGATTAAGGAAATCATGCCAAAGTCGCTTTGGGCAATCAGCAATCCCACCATGGCACCCACAATCGACAGCGGCAGCGAGAGAAAAATTACGAGGGTGTCTGTCCAGCGGCGAAACAACACAAACAGCACGATTACAATGCACAGCAAAGACAGCGCCAGAGTGGTGCCAAAGCCACTCAAAACTTCGTCAATTCTGGCAGAATCGCCGCCCAATCGCAGAGAAATTTCTGGGGGAAGCACCGCTTTAGCCTCGGCTGTGGCGCGATCGCCTGCTTCGCCAATCGTTAATCCTTGCCCCAAATTGGCGCTAATAGTGGCAACGCGCTGTTGATTGGTGTGCTGAATTTCGCGAATGTCACTGTCGGAATTATTTTGTGCTGTGGTGGACACATCGACCAACCCAGGAATTTTGGCGAGGCGAGTTTGAATCTTTTGGGCAGCGCGATCGAGGGCTTGCAAATCATCGCCTTGAATCTGCACTTGCACGGGTTTGTCGCCACCCGTATCGACAAACTGAATGTCTTCAATGCTGGTGGTTACGCCTTCAATATTAGGCAAATCTCGCCGAAACCGATCTTGAATATCGGCAGTATTAGCCGTGCGATCGCCTTTCAACTTGACATAAATAATGCCCTTGTTCGGTTCACCTTGCCGTGACCCAACGAGGGTAAACGTACTTTCGACATCCGGCGATCGCTGAACAAATTCATCCAGTTGTTGAGCGACCTTAAGCGAATCCTTCAGGGGGTTAAACTCTGGCAAAGATGGAGATGGGCGACCTTGTGCCGCTGCGAGTTGCTCAGGCGAAACGCCAGGGGGAATCTGGCGAGGATCGATCGCACCTTGTCCACTCGCCTGCTCCAGTGATTGCCCCGATAGTGCCTGTTTCAGCGCATCGGGAATTTCGGGTGTGGGAGCAATGTAGGAAATGTTAAATTCGCCGCGATCGAGTTTGGGAATGAAGCCTTTGGGAATCAGCGGGATCAGCGCCAGCCCACCCACAAAACTGCCCAGGGCGATCGCCACCACAATCCCCTTATGATTGAGCGCCCACTGCAACAGCCGTCGATACTGCTGGTTGAGTTGATCGAACCCGCGCTGAAAGCGATCGGCAATACTGGGGTTGTTCTCATCGCGCGGTTTGGGCGGTTTTAGCCAGGATGCCGCCAGCAGGGGAGACAGGGTTCGGGCAACCAACAAAGACGTGATCATTGCCGCCGAAATGGTGATGCCAAAAGGCTTGAAGAATTGCCCCAACGCGCCGCCCATGGTGCCCACCGGCAGAAAAACCGCGATCGCGGTTAAGGTTGCAGCCGTCACCGTTAATCCAATTTCGTCGGTTGCCGCAATTGCCGCCTGTCGGGGAGTTTCTCCTTCTTCTAAATGGCGCGCAATATTTTCCACATCGACGATCGCATCATCCACCACATTGCCAATCACCAATGCCAACGCCAACAGGGTAATCGTTTCCAAATTAAACCCATAAAACGCCATGACGATAAAGGTGCCCAACAAAGACATGGGAATCGCCAGCGCCGAAATCACCGTTGCCTTCCAGTTCCACAAAAAGGGATAAATCACGATTACCGAAAGAATCATCGCCTCAATCAAGGCTTTAACGGTTTCATCAGTGGCGGCTTCAATATAATCGGCTTGGGTTGCAGCCACAGAAAACTGCACGGTGGGCAATGTGGTTCGCAGCCGCTCCACTTCCTGATTGACCTCGCGCACCACTTCCAAGGTATTGGCATCGCTCTTTTTCACGACCTGAAACGCGATCGCTGACTGCCCATTAAATCGAACCAGGGTGCCGCTTTGGGTCAAATCTTCTAGCTTCGGGGGTTTCGTCAAATCCAGTTTGCTCGGCTCACCCGACAAGGTTACTTTCAGCACTCCAGGTAATTGGGCGATCGCAGGAATAATCTGATCTTTTGCCGTCTTGCTCAATGCCTTTGGATCTTCAGATGAACTTGCGATCGCATAGCTGACAACTGCCGCTTCGTTTAAATTAACCGGAATGACCTTGGTCGTCGTTTTGGCAGGTAACGCCACAGTTTTCAACGCCGCTTTCACCGTGCGAGTCGCTTCCTCCAAAGGGGTGCCCACAACAAACTTGAGCCGCACCACGGATTGCCCTGGATAGGTGGTGGAATCTACCACGCCATCCAAGTGTTCTAACCTGCTTAGCGTCGCCTCAATGGGGTTAGTCAGCGTTTGTTCAGTTTCCAGGGCAGTTTTCAGCGGTGCCGAAGCATTCACCACCACCACGGGAAAGGTAATATCTGGAAACAACGCATATTTGAGCGAGCTAAATGCTAGCACCCCTGCCACAACCACCGCCAGCCAAAAGCTGAGGGTTAAAGCCGGACGCTGAAGGGCAATTTTGGAAATATTGAAGCGCGATCGCGCAGATGTGGGATCTAAATTGTCCATTAAAATCGGAGGGTGGTAAGTGACTGGCGTATTGCCATAGTACCGAACAGTTCCCCAATTTTTGAGTCAATGGTTTAATATTTCTGTGTGGATGACTCGACGGGTAGGAAGGTCACCGTCATTGCCCGCAACGACGCTGTGCCCGCGTCTACCGCAATCCTAGATAGGCTGGGTGCAGATTGCAATATATTTTAAAGTTATTCTCTAAGCTCATTCCAATTTCACCCCTTTAGAAGGTCTGCCAATTCTAGAATGAAACAGCCCTGGGTGGAAGCTGTTCCCATAGTCTGTCGTCTTGAGTCGTTCCTCAGACTCTTTCTGCAAGTCTTTAAATTAGGTAGGCTGAGAGGGCGATCGCCCTCTCAGCCCTACTGCCATCTGTATCACGCCACGCCCACCAACTTAGCGCTCAGATCCCACATCCGCTGACCTTTTTCTTCATCGCGGGCTTGGGGCGAAACCTGTCGGATAAACGATTTGCCATCTTTCTTCTGACGATTTCCCCAGCTAAAGTAGGCACCCGATTGCTTATACTCTGGATCGGCAACTACCATTGCCACCCGCTCACCGGATAGCTCCTGCGACACATAGCCGCCCGTAATATTTTTTTGAAACCAGGGAAAGATTTTTTGGAACAGCGGATAGTGGTTGCGGAATAGGGGCGTATCTGCCACACAACCGGGATAGAGCGAGGTGAAGGTGATTCCGGTGGAATCGTGATAGCGGCGGTGCAGTTCGCGCATGGTTAGCACGTTGCAAACTTTGCTGTCTTTGTAGGCTTTGACTGGTTCAAACGACTTGCCGTTGATCATCGTAATCGGCGCTTTGAAACCTGCGGTAAAGCCTTCAAAGTCGCCCAAATCAGGCTGGGGTGGAATCTTGCCGCCCAGTTCATCGGGGTTGTGGGTAACGGTGCCCAAAATCACGAGGCGCGGATCAGCGGAATGCTTCAAATCATCCATCATCAGGTTGCACAGCAAAAAATGACCCAGGTGGTTGGTGGTGACGGTCAATTCATAGCCTTCAGGACTGTAGAGCGGCTCTTTGATGAGGGGCATATAGATGGCAGCATTACACACCAACGCATCGACCGACTTGCCACTGTCACGAAACGTTTGGACAAACTGGCGGACGCTTTCTAAGGAACCCAAATCGATAGGCAAAAGGGTATAGCTGCTGGGTGCCATACCGACGGATTCAGCCGCCTGCTTAGCTTTAGGTAAATCTCGACAAGCCATGACCACGTGCCATCCGCGATTGGCGAGGGCTTTTGCGGCGTATAAACCTACTCCAGATGAAGCGCCTGTGATAATTACTGTTGAAGTTTTTTGCGGTTCCATTTTCTTTTAAGCTCCGTTGATCGCCGTGCTGATCCACTAGGACGATCGCACACCTTTATCTTACCGATGAGACGGTACCAGTTCAGCGATCGAACCATGAAAATGTTTTGCAGTCTGCGTTCTACTTACACAACAATTTATATTGTTTTGTATCTTTATGGAGGTATTACCCGTTAGGGCATGAATCATCAGGCATCCTAAAGAGAAGAAAAAGTATCAAAAGATACAAAACTCTCGATGTTAATCCTTTGACTTTCTAGACAAAAAAATTTTATTACTATGGCGAATTCTTTGCTATCGGATGCTAGCCAACGACTGGAAGAAGCGTTGAAGCATACTTCCATCTCTGAAGATGCGATCGAATCGTTGAAATTTCCTAAAGCCAGCCTCAGCGTCTCCATTCCCGTGCGAATGGATGATGGCTCGCTTCAGGTATTTCAGGGCTACCGCGTCCGCTATGACGACACTCGCGGTCCCGGTAAGGGCGGCGTGCGCTATCACCCGAATGTATCAATGGATGAGGTGCAGTCATTGGCATTTTGGATGACGTTTAAGTGTGCGGCGCTGGGATTGCCGTTTGGCGGCGCAAAAGGAGGGATTACGGTGAATCCCAAGCTGCTGTCGCGGCTAGAATTGGAGCGATTGAGCCGGGGCTACATTGACGCGATCGCCGACTTCATTGGTCCCGATGTCGATATCCTCGCGCCCGATGTCTACACCAACTCCATGATCATGGGCTGGATGATGGATCAATACAGCATCATTCGGCGCTGCATTTGTCCGGCAGTGGTCACCGGAAAACCCGTCACTATGGGCGGCAGTGTGGGACGAGAAGCCGCCACTGCCCTCGGAGCTTTTTTTGTGATCCAGGCAATGCTACCCAAGTTTGATCACACTCCCCAGGGAACCACTGTTGCCATTCAGGGCTTTGGAAATGCAGGCGGCACTCTAGCAGAATTACTGTTTCAAGCGAGCTATCGCGTGGTGGCGGTGAGCGATTCCCAGGGCGCAATTTATGCCAAAAATGGGCTAGATATTCCCGCCATTCGCAACAATAAGGAATCAACTCGCGGCATTCGAGCGCCCTATTGTGACGGCAGCGTTTGCACCACTCCGGCACATGAAGTGCTCACGAACCAAGAACTGCTGGCGCTAGATGTGGATGTGTTGATTCCGGCAGCATTAGAAAACCAAATTACGGAAGCCAATGCAGATGCAGTAAAAGCCAAACTCATAGTTGAAGTTGCCAATGGTCCGGTTACTTCGGCTGCCGATAAAATTTTGGCAGAAAAAGGCATTTACGTCTTTCCAGATATTTTGGTTAACGCAGGCGGCGTAACGGTTAGCTATTTTGAATGGGTGCAAAACCGCAGTGGCTTATATTGGACATTGGATGAAGTGAACCAAAAGCTAAAAAGTCGCATTGTGGAAGAAGCCGATCGCATTTGGTCTGTCTCTCGCGAAATGGGCATCCCGCTTCGCACTGCGGCTTACGTCCACGCCATCAGCCGTTTAGGAGAAGCCATTAGCGCTAAGGGCACACGGGATTATTATGTCAATGGACATGGAAAATAAAATCTCAAGAGAATCTCAAGCGCTAGTGTAAGAAAGGTCTTTACGGCGCATTGCACGGCTTAAGTCTATTGACTGCGTTTCTAGTTCAACCGAGTTGTTTATGCCACAGCCGATCGCGCCTTATCCCAGTTTTTCCATCATTTTGGAAACGGAAAATTTGGCAAATGCTGACCTGAATGGGTTGGTTAATGCGTTAGCCTCTCTGGTGAATCAAACCGTGTCGCCGACGGGCGCAAATGAAGTGCTAATCATTGATAGCGGGGATGCGCCGCCGGAATTATTACAGCAATTGTGCGATCGCTATTCGTGGATCACCGTGCATCTGGCTCCCCGCTCCACGGGCTACTACAAAGCAAAAATGCTGGGCGCACAACTGGCAACCGGAGAAGTGGTGGTTTATGCGGATTCTGACTGCGGCTATGAACCGCGCTGGCTGGAAACGATTTTGACGACGTTCAGCCAAAATGATCACATCCAAATGGTGGCAGGAGAAACCACCACTCGCGGAACGGGTGTCTATGGTACGGCAATGGCGCTGGTGTATATCTTTCCGCAGTATTCTGGCAAAACCGAACTAATCCAAACCCATCAATATTTTCTGAACAATGTGGCGTTTCGGCGATCGTTTTTGTTAGCCCATCCGATTCCAACAGAACTGCCACTCTATCGGGGTCACTGCGTGGTGCATGGCGAAGCTCTGCGGCAAGCAGGGGAAATTATTTGGCTGAATCCCAATGCCCGTGCCACCCATGCCCCGCCCGATGGACTCTCCCATTTCTTCTGGCGGTTTCTGCTGATTGGGCATGATTATTACGGGCAGCAACAGTTAGTTAAACCCAGAAAGAACAGCGATCGCGATGCCACTGCCACCGGATTTGGAGAAAAGCTGAAGATTTTTCGCGATCGCTTGAGTCGTCTATTTCACAACAACCCATTACACGCGCTCTATCTCCCTTTCGCGATTCCGATTGTGCTAGTAGCAGCCCTGCTGATCTATATCGGCTACTGGATTACCCGCCTCAAACCTGATTATCTGCTCAAAACTTATGATCACATTTTGGAGAAAAGCTAACTTACGGCGTTGCTGATTTCCATAACCAATTCTTCTTGCCGTAGTTGCTTTAACGCACCCAACAAAAGCGCAGTCCGCAATGGTCGTAAGTGACGGTTCGTATTGCCACAGGTTCACCACAGAATTTGAGGAGAAGTCCCGAAACGACAGACTCAATCAATAAAGTCACACCAATTTGAAATTGAAACGCGACAGATGATCTGCTGAAAGCGGCAATGTTTCTTGGTCTTGCCACTCAAAACTCAAAACTCAAAACTCAAAATATCTCCGACAGAGACGCTTCGCGTGGGCAAAGCCAGTCCTTACAAAACTCAAAACGGTATCACTGTCCTTTGTCATCATCACCGACATTAAACGAGAATTTTGAATCCCGACTCCGAGTGCTTGTGATATGAATGCTTATGAAGATGTTTTTAACCATACCCGCACTAACGCTGCACCCTGATACATTATTCCTGCGGACAATAAATGGTTTACACGCCTTGCGGGGTCTGACATTATTGGCAATAGATTAAAGGATTTGAAATTGACCTATCCGACTGTGAGTGAGACTCATCGGCAAGAACTCTTAAAAGCGAAGGAACTGCTTGAAAATGAGGATAAATCAGCATGACGATTAGTATCGTTTCCACCACTCCCTTTTCCGACCAGAAACCTGGCACGTCGGGTCTGCGGAAAGCAGTAACCGTTTTTCAAACGGCTCACTATCTAGAAAATTTTATTCAATCGATTTTTGATACCTTCGATACCTGCGCTGGCAAAACTTTGGCGCTGGGCGGAGATGGGCGTTTTTATAACCGTCACGCCATTCAAGTCATTCTCAAAATGGCGGCGGCGAATGGATTTGCTGGCATCAAGGTGGGTCACCGTGGCATTTTATCGACTCCGGCAACCTCGTGCGTCATTCGTAAATATCACACCGATGGCGGCATTATTTTATCCGCTAGCCATAATCCTGGTGGACCCGATGGCGATTTTGGCGTGAAGTTTAACACGGCAAATGGCGGACCTGCTCCCGAAAAAGTGACTGGGGCAATGTTTGCGCGCAGTAAGGAAATTGACACCTACAAAATTTTGGCTGCGCCCGATGTGGACATTGACACGGTGGGGGAGTCGAAACTGGGCGACATGACCGTGGAAGTGATTGATTCTGTGGCGGATTATCAAGCGCTGATGGAGTCGCTGTTTGATTTCGATCGCATTCAGCATTTGCTCACTTCCAACAACTTCCGCCTCTGCATTGATGCAATGCACGCGGTTGCCGGTCCCTATGCCCACGCCATTTTTGAGCAACGATTGGGTGCCAGTGCGGGCAGTGTCATTGGGGGCACGCCCTTGGAGGATTTTGGTGGCGGACATCCCGATCCCAACTTGGTGTATGCGCACGAGTTAGTCGAGATTTTGTTCAAAGAAGAGGGTCCTGATTTTGGGGCGGCTTCCGATGGCGATGGCGATCGCAACATGATTTTAGGTCGCAGCTTTTTTGTGACTCCCAGCGATAGTCTTGCCATTCTGACTGCAAACGCGGCTTTAGTTCCGGGCTACAAAAACGGCATTGCGGGAGTTGCCCGCTCGATGCCCACGAGCCAAGCCTGCGATCGCGTTGCCGCCAAGCTCGGCATTGACTGCTACGAAACGCCGACGGGCTGGAAGTTTTTTGGTAATCTCATGGATGCCAATAAAGTCACGCTCTGCGGTGAAGAAAGCTTTGGCACGGGTTCCAATCATATTCGCGAAAAAGATGGCTTGTGGGCAATGCTGTTCTGGCTCAACATTATTGCCGCCCGAAAACAATCTGTGGAAGAGATTGTGCGGGATCACTGGCGAACTTATGGACGCAACTACTATTCTCGCCATGATTACGAAAGCGTAGACAGCGATCGCGCTCATGCCATGGTCGATCGCCTGCGTACCCTCGTTCCCACGCTCAAGGGCACCAAATACGGCTCCTACGAAGTGGACTACGGCGATGACTTTGCCTACACCGATTCGGTCGATGGCAGTGTCAGCCAACACCAAGGTATTCGCATTGGCTTCACCGATGGCTCCCGCATCGTTCTCCGGCTCTCCGGCACTGGCACTCAGGGAGCCACCCTGCGCGCCTACTTTGAGAGCTATGAATCTAATCCTGAGCAGCAAAATCAAGACACCCAAAAAGCCTTGGGCGAACTGATTGCGATCGCGGAAACTATCGCCCAAATCCGCAGCACGACTCAAATGGATCAGCCCACTGTTATTACTTAATAGAGTTTTGAGTTTTGTTCTCGTAGCGTCTCCGTAGGAGATGTTTTGAGTTTTGAGTTTTGTTTGCATAGCGTCTCTGTAGGAGATGTTTTGAGTTTTAAGTTTCCCTTTCGCTTCTCGCCTCTTTTAAGGAGATAGCTCTATGACTGTCAAAGTTGGGATTAATGGATTTGGTCGCATCGGACGGCTGGTAACCCGGATTGCGACTGATCATCCTGAAATAGAGATTGTTGGAATTAATGACCTCGTGCCCGCCGATAATCTCGCCTATCTATTCAAATACGACTCGACTCACGGCACCTTCAAAGGCGCTGTCGAAGCGAAAGAAGACGGGATCATCATCAACGGACGGTTTATTCCCTGTATGGCGGAGCGCGATCCGAGTGTGTTGCCTTGGGGCAAACTGAGTGCCGATTATGTGGTTGAATCTACTGGGCACTTTACCGATTTTGCCGGAGCCGAAAACCACCTCAAAGCGGGAGCAAAGCGCGTGATTATTTCTGCGCCCACCAAAGATCCCGATCGCGTGAAAACCTTGGTTTTGGGTGTGAATGACGACGAGTACGATCCTGCAACCGATGTGGTGGTTTCCAATGCAAGCTGCACCACAAACTGCCTCGCCCCGATCGCCAAAGTGCTGCATCAAAACTTTGGTATCACCGAAGGCTTGATGACCACGGTTCACTCTATGACTGCCACTCAGCCGACGGTCGATGGTCCCAGTAAAAAAGACTGGCGCGGCGGACGCGGTGCCTCTCAAAACATCATTCCATCTTCCACAGGTGCCGCAAAAGCGGTTGCTCTGGTATTGCCCGATCTCAAAGGCAAACTCACTGGCATGGCATTTCGGGTGGGCACTCCCAATGTTTCCGTTGTGGATCTCACCTTCAAAACGGCAAAAGCTACCAGCCACAAAGAAATTTGTGAAGCGATGAAAGTCGCAGCCGATGGTGAAATGAAGGGTATTTTGGGCTACACCGATGAAGAGGTCGTGTCTATGGATTTTCGCACCGATCCCCGCTCTAGCATTTTTGATGCCCAGGCAAGTATGGAACTTAATTCCAACTTTTTCAAAGCGATCGCCTGGTATGACAACGAATGGGGCTACTCCTGTCGGGTGGTTGACCTGATGGTAAACATGGCGAAGAAAGAAGGGCTTGCGTAGGATTTCTAATCCTGAAAATGTCCTGCCTGCGGCTCATGGCAATTCATTACGCTCGACTATCATGAAGTTAGTCAATCTTATGCCTGAAGCGGTTCCGAAAGCTGTGTGGGAAACAGCAGTGCCACGGGTGTATGAAATCGATTCGACGGGTCAAGTCACTAGCAAAAAAATTCTGAAGTAGCAGTAAAGACCGTTTAGCATCAATTCTTGTGGCTAAGATTGGGTGTTTATAAACGCCGAACGGTCAGTAGACTTTTTTAACTCTTGTTCACTAGCTCTTGAAGGAGATTCACATGGCGAAGACTTTACTAGACCAACTAAGAGACGTGACGGTGGTTGTCGCTGACACTGGCGATATTCAAGCGATCGAAAAATTTAAGCCGCGTGATGCGACCACTAATCCTTCCCTAATCACCGCAGCGGCTCAGATGCCTGAGTATCAAAGCATTGTCGATGAAACTCTGCTGAAAGCTAGAAAGGATTCTGGTGCGAATGTGAGCAATGCCGATGTGGTTTTGCTGGCGTTCGATCGCCTCGCGGTAGAATTTGGCAAAAAGATTTTGGAAATCGTGCCCCAGCGCGTTTCCACTGAAGTAGATGCGCGGTTGTCTTACGATACCGAAGCCACGATCGCCAAAGGTCGCTACCTAATTGCAGAATATGAAGCAGCAGGCGTTTCCCGCGATCGCATCTTGATCAAAATCGCCTCCACCTGGGAAGGCATTCAAGCGGCGGAAGTGTTGGAGAAAGAAGGGATTCACTGCAATCTGACGCTGCTGTTTGGGCTGCATCAGGCGATCGCCTGCGCCGAAGCTGGAGCCACCCTAATCTCACCCTTCGTCGGTCGCATCCTCGATTGGCACATCAAAGAAACAGGTAAAAAATACTCCGCGACTGAAGATCCCGGCGTGCAATCCGTCACCACCATCTACAACTACTACAAAAAGTTTGGCTACGACACCGAAGTAATGGGCGCTAGCTTCCGCAGTATTGGCGAAATTACGGAACTGGCAGGCTGCGATCTGCTGACCATTTCTCCCAAACTTTTGGCAGAACTAGATTCGACCGAAGCCGAATTACCCCGTCGGTTAGACCCCGCCAAAGCTGCCACCCTGGATATTGAGAAAATTGCGATCGACAAGGCGACCTTTGACAAGATGCACGCCGAAGATCGCATGGCAACCGACAAACTAGATGAAGGCATCAAAGGGTTTACCAAAGCCCTAGAAGCCTTGGAACAACTGCTGGAATCTCGTCTCTCTCAACTTGAATCAGGCGACAAAGGGAACCCAGTCGCAGACGACATCTTCCATGCCTACGATTTGGATGGCGATGGCTTCATCACCCGCGAAGAATGGCTGGGCACCGATGCCGTATTCGATGCGTTGGATGAAGACCACGACGGCAAAATTTCTCCCAAGGAAATGGGTGCAGGCTTAGGCACTGCGGTCTTGCAACTTGCACAGGTATAAGGATTCGGTTTCAGGTTTCAGGATTGAGTAGGGGCGGGTTTTGTCTAGCGATCGCGGTTCCACCGTAGATTTGCTGGCAAACCCGCCCTTTCAGTTGCTTGAAATTTTTAACTGATGATGGGTTGAAGAAAGGCAGCGATCGCCCACATAGGTAGAACATTCAGAAGATTCCAGGCAGGGTAATCGCATCTGAAATGTATAAATAGTAGTTGACAAAAGTGCAGTCATTTAGGCTCACATAAAGTCTGTGATTCAGTGGTGCCACAGGAGATGCAGCCTCTACCCTGAGAGTATTCCAGCAGTTCAGTCTTGGTCAGCATCATGGCAAAAGGTTTTGGTTCGTCGCTGCTTCCTACTACTGGGTACAAAGCAGCGGCAGTTCTCAGCAAAAGTTTAACCCAGCGACATCCCCTGTGAGTCTACAAATCTTGGAGCAACTGCCATCAAATCCTGACGAGAGATCGTAGTTGTTAAAGCGATTGCCAGAGGAGCATTACCACCCCAAACAGCCTGAAACTAAATTTAGCTCATCTGAAAGGCGCTGGAGCGCAGGTTAACGGATGAGCCGTGGATATGGTGATCACACGTGAAGCGGCTAAATTGAACTCAGGAGATCAGCTTAGGGGAATCGGAGTAGCAGCGATCGCTATGATTGCAGTCATTGATGAAACACCCATGTCATTCGACGAATTCATTGACTGGTATCCAGATTCGGAGCATCGCGCTTCTTTTCAACTAGCATAGCTTTTGATACAGGTGGACTCCTTATTAAAATAAAGCCAGAAGCAGACTGTTGTCGTGAAGAGTGTTGACTCTGTTTGAAGGATGGGAAAGCTAAACAAAACCCTGTGTTTTGTTTCCTACAAAAGTCACACCATTAGACCTCTTCAGAAATAAGAAAAATGGGCAATCTGAACTAGCAAATCCCTGATTTTAGCCATACTGCACCCGTAGACGCACCAAACCACACACACAGCCGATAACGACCTCATACATTTGAGATCGCATCCGAAACAC
>JBGSWI010000156.1:0-7351 GCA_041752515.1 Leptolyngbyaceae cyanobacterium
AATTGCATTCACCACATCCCGCAACGTCACCCCCGGTTGCAGGGTGCCTTTAAACTTGACCAGCACCGATTCTGGCATATCCAGCGGCATCACACCCAACGCCGCCGCAAACGCCACCAAACCAGAACCAGCGGGGAAGGAAATTCCCAAAGGGAAACGGGTATGGGAATCGCCGCCCGTGCCCACGGTATCTGGCATCAACATCCGGTTCAGCCAGGAGTGAATGATGCCATCACCGGGTCGCAGGGCAACGCCACCGCGCTCGTGCATAAAGTCGGGCAAATCATGATGAGTTTTAATATCTACGGGCTTGGGATAGGCAGCCGTGTGGCAGAAGCTTTGCATCACCAAATCTGCGCCAAAACCCAGACACGCCAGTTCTTTTAGCTCATCGCGAGTCATCGGTCCAGTCGTGTCTTGGGAACCCACAGTGGTCATCAGCGGTTCGCAATAGGTGCCGGGACGCACGCCCGGAAGACCACAGGCTTTGCCGACCATTTTTTGCGCCAGGGTGAAGCCTTTGCCCGTGTCAGTGGGCACGGTGGGACGGGCAAACACGGGACTCGGCGACAAGCCCAACACGGCGCGGGTTTTATCCGTCAGGGTGCGCCCAATCAGCAGGGGAATCCGTCCGCCTGCCTGGACTTCATCCAAAATCGTGTCGGGCTTGAGGGTGAACGTGGAGAGAACCTCGCCCGTTTCGCGGGTGATTTCACCTTTGTAAGGATAAATCGTGATCACGTCTCCCGTTTCCAGTTGGGTAACATCGCACTCGATCGGCAGGGCACCAGAATCTTCTGCCGTGTTGAAGAAAATGGGCGCAATTTTGCTGCCCAGAATATAGCCGCCGGTACGCTTGTTGGGCACGCAGGGAATGTCGTTGCCGATGTGCCAGAGGACAGAGTTGATCGCAGATTTGCGAGAAGACCCTGTGCCCACCACATCTCCCACATACGCAACGGGGTGCCCTTTTTGCTTCAGTTCCACAATCGTTTCCAGAGAACCGGGCTGGCGTGTTTCCAGCATCACCAAAGCGTGAAGGGGAATATCGGGACGACTGGTGGCGTGGGGAGCCGGGGAAAGGTCATCGGTGTTGGTTTCACCGGGCACCTTGAAGACGGTGACGGTGATGGATTCGGGCAGTTTGGGGCGGCTGGTGAACCAATCGGCGTTCGCCCAGGAGTCCATCACTTGCTGAGCGTTGGCGTTGCTGCTCGCCAGTTCTTGAATGTCGTGAAAGGCATCGTAAACCAGCATGGTTTTGCTGAGGGCAGCCACAGCGGCAGCGGCAAGCTCCGCATCCGGCGACTGGAGCAAGTCAATCAGGGCGTGGACGTTGTAGCCTCCCATCATGGTGCCCAGCAGTTCTACGGCAGCTTTGGGAGAAACGAGAGGGCTGGTAGTGTCACCTTTGGCGATCGCGGTCAAAAAACCCGCTTTCACATAAGCTGCTTGATCTACACCGGGCGGCACGCGATCGCGCAGCAGTTCCACTAAAAAAGTTTCTTCACCCACGGGCGGTTTTTTCAATAATTCACCCAGTTCAGACATTTGTTGAGCGCTCAATGGCAACGGTGGAATGCCCAGAGCCGCGCGTTCATCAACATGGTTACGATAGGATTCAAGCATAAAAAATCTCTGAGAGAATGACCGCAAATGGTGATTTACACACATTTGCACAAGATCGGATCAATTATTCAGCGTACCGCTAGGCGATCGCCTTTGCAGTGGGCGTTGATACGAATAGTTTGCTATCCCTACTTTAAAGATTTGTTCTGCCAAACTGCCTGAAGGAAATGATGACGATTACTACAAAACGTCAGACAACCAAACGTCAGACAACCCATGCAAAACGTATAAAGTTTGAGAACGGAGAGAGAGGGATTCGAACCCTCGTTAAAGTTACCCCTAAACAGCATTTCCAGTGCTGCGCCTTCAACCACTCGGCCATCTCTCCAAAAGGTTGTGCTGTATCAACAGCCATGAGAAAACTATATTAGCAAAACAAGTGTCATTTTGGTGACAAAGACTGAATTCATGCCTCTCCACACCATTCAAATTCGCGATCGCCGCACCAATACCCTCCACACTGTTCAAATTCCTGAAGACCGCTACATTCTGCAAGCGGCTGAAAACCAGGGTGTTCCACTTCCGTTTGCCTGTCGCAATGGAGCTTGCACCACCTGTGCCGTTCGGGTTGTTTCGGGCGAGGTCTATCAGCCTGAAGCTATGGGGCTGTCCCCCGGTCTTCAACGTCAGGGCTATGCTTTGCTCTGTGTCAGCTATCCTCGATCAGATCTCCAAGTAGAAACTCAAGACGAAGATGAAGTTTATGAACTGCAATTTGGGCGATACTTTGGCAAGGGTAAAGTTAAACGCAGACTTCCCCTCGATGAAGAATAGTTTAACCCTCAGACCCTAGCCTTATGTCGCTCTCTCCTGATCAACTTAAAATTTTTCTCGATATTGCCACCGAAGCTGCCCTAGCTGCTGGCACAATTTTGCAGCAGCACTGGGGCAATTTGGAAAGTGTGGAAGAAAAGGGGCGTGCCGGAGACCTGGTGACGATCGCCGATCGCGAGGCAGAATCGGCAATCTTGCAGGTACTTCAGCGCCATCTGCCGGATCACAGCATTTTGGCTGAAGAATCGGGGCGACGGGGCAATCCAAAGAGCGAGTTTTTGTGGGCGATCGACCCCCTCGATGGCACCACCAACTACGCCCATTCTTACCCTGTCTCTGCCGTGTCCATTGGTCTAATGCAACATGGAGTGCCCATTGTTGGAGTCATTTTTGACCCGTTTCGGCAAGAGTTATTTCGCGCGGCGGCAGGGCAAGGAGCGACTTGTAACCGCCGACCCATTCACGTCTCCAAAACCGCTGAACTGAGCAAAAGTTTACTGGTGACTGGCTTTGCCTACGATCGCCGCCAAACTGCCGACAACAATTACGCCGAATTTTGCTATCTCACCCATCTCACCCATGGCGTGCGACGCAGCGGATCGGCTGCGATGGATCTCGCCTCTGTCGCTTGCGGTCGATTAGATGGCTACTGGGAAAGGGGATTGGCTCCTTGGGATATGACCGCTGGGGTCATTCTGCTGCAAGAAGCGGGCGGCAAAGTCACAGCCTACGACCAATCATCTTTACAAATCGATTCCGGGCGCATTTTGGCAACCAATGGAGCGATTCATGCCAGCCTCAGCCAAGAACTGCACCGGGTTCCCCCCCTAGAAACTTGGGCAGATTCAACCAAATTTATCGACTTGCCCTAATGCAGACCGTTGGCGGTCAGATTACACTAGAGAAAATTCTATGCTAAGCAACAAGCACACCATGTCTTTTCAATTTGAGCGAGGGTTGTTTTTATTAGACTTTGTAGATCATCACGCCATATTGGGGGTGCCGCTTGATGCAGATATGCAAACCATTCGGAAGCGCTACCTTAAAATTGCCCGCAAGCTGCATCCTGATAGCGGGGCTTTAGAAGGTGAAGCAGACAAAAAACTAGCTAGTGAATTTTTATCAAAGCTTGTCAATCCAGCGTGGGAAAAGCTTTCTCAAGAAAAAGAGCGCACCGAATATGGGATCATCCTAAATCTGAAGGGGCAACAAGCCACCCGTCAGGGAAACTGGGAATTGGGTAGTTTGGGCAAAGAGATTGCCAATGCGAGCAATCCTGAGCATTTTTATCGCGCTTCGTTAAAAGGGCTTGCTGATAAACAATATGAGCAATTAGACCAGGCACTAGAAGTCACAGGACAAATTAGTGAACTCAACATGGTTTACCTGATGCGCAAGGAAAGCCAGGGTGGGTTGAGCACCGGTGAAACGCCGCGAACGATTTATACCGGCAGTAATCTGCCAGATTCCTCTCAATCGTCTACTAGACCCGCAGCAACACAGCAACCGCAGGCAGTGCGCCTAGAGTCAGTGGCTGATCAGTATTACCGTCGAGCAGAAGGCTATATGGCAAAAAACAACTATGCCAAAGCGGTTTTGGAACTGCGAGATGCCCTTCAGCTTGAACCCAGAAATGGCAGTTGCCATGCTTTATTAGGCGCGGTTCACCTAAAGCAAGGTCAGGGAACGATGGCAAAAATTCACTTTAATAAAGCGCTGGAGTTTGAGCCGACTAATGCGATCGCGCTGGAGGGCAAAAAACAGCTAGAAAAAGACAAAAAAAATAAAACCGATGACGACAACGCTGGCGGCGGTTTATTTGGTTTATTTGGGAAAAAGAAGTAAATGGTCTATCAACCGCCGACGGGAGCCAGAGATCTCCTACCCCTAGATGTTGCCCAAAAGCGCTGGATTGAAGACCGCTTGCAGCAAATGTTTCATCAGTGGGGCTACCACCGCATTATCACTTCAACCCTAGAGCGGTTGGACACCTTGATGGCAGGAGGAGCCATTCAGCGGTCAACCGTGTTGCAGCTACAGGGGCTAGACGAAGAAGACTTGGGTTTACGCCCTGAGTTGACCGCTTCAATCGCCCGAACGGTCGTCACGCGCATGGCAGAAGCCATTTATCCACTGCGGCTTTACTACAATGCCAATATCTTTCGGCGCGCCCAAGAAACCAGCCACACCTGCCAGCAGGAATTCTACCAGGCGGGTGTAGAGCTATTGGGCAGCGGTGGATTGCTGGCTGATGCGGAAACACTGCTGCTGTTGATAGATTGCTTGCAAAGCCTAGGCTTGCAGCAGTGGTCGATTGTGCTGGGCGAGGCAGGACTAACCCGATCGCTGCTTTCAGTGTTTCCATCCCCGATTCAAGCAACTGTGCGGCAAGCGATCGCCACCCTTGATCGGATCACCCTCGAAACCTTGCCGATGAGTCAAGAACTCCGCGATCGCGCCATGCTACTGCTCGATCTGCGCGGCACTCCTGCTGAGGTCTTTCAAAAAGTATCTAGCCTGAATCTCAACCCGACTCAGCAAGCCGCCCTAGATAACCTCAAATCCCTCACGGATCTATTACAAAATACGCCCGATACCCTTCGCAGAGGGTCTCCGAAGGAGTTACCCCAAACCCCTGATTCTCTTGTTCTCGACCTGAGTTTGATCCAAACCCTCGACTACTACACCGGTATTGTGTTTGAGGTGGTCAGTGATACTGCCAACGGGCGACAAGTCTTAGGACAAGGCGGACGCTACGACCAACTGCTGGGGTTGTATCATCCCCAAGGCGAAACCGCTCCGGGTGTTGGCTTTGCCTTGCAAATTGAGCCGCTTCATCAGGCGATCGCGATCACCAATCAAATTCCTCAGCATATTCCCACCAGCGACTGGCTCGTGGTGCCCGCCAGCCCCCAAGCTGCCACCGCCGCGATCGCTCATGCCCAAAAACTCCGTGCCACCCCCGATCAGCTACGGGTCGAGCTTGATTTAGGCGGACGCACCCCCGCCGAAATTCATGATTATGCCCAACATCGCCAAATTGCGGCGATCGCTTGGATTTCACCAGACGGCAACGTTAAGGTTGAACCTGTAACCCTGGAATGATCGAATGGTGAAGTGTGAGAAAGTTTTGAGGTTTGTTCGCGTAGCGTCTCCGCCGGAGATATTTTGAGTTTTGCCCTGCGCCATTCGTCCTTTGCCCTTTTGGAGAATCTTTGTGCCCCATTCAATTGTGACTGAAACCTGTGAAGGCGTGGCAGACTGCGTCGATGCTTGCCCTGTTGCCTGTATCCATCCCAGTTCTAGCAAAAACCTAAAAGGAATGGATTGGTACTGGATCGATTTTTCCACCTGCATCGACTGCGGTATTTGTCTGCAAGTCTGCCCCGTGGAAGGCGCGATCGTTCCCGAAGAGCGCCCCGATCTGCAAAAAACACCCCAATAGTAAAAGTGCTTAGTTTTGAATTTTTAGTTTTGAATGAGCTTGGAAGCAAATCCCACATCACATTCAACTCAAAGTATTCAACTCAAAACTAAGCACTCAAAATTCAAAACTCTTTTCTCCTTCCATCGCATTTCACTCAAAGTATTTCACTCAAGGTATTCAACTCAAAGTATTCAACTCAAAATTCAAAACTCTTTTCTCCTGCCATCGCATTTAACTCAAAGTATTCAACTCAAAACTCAGCACTCAAAATTCAAAACTCTTTCTTTTCCTCTTCCCCCTTCACCATGACCGATCCTGCTCCTCTGCTCGAAGTTGAAAACGTTTACGCCGGATATGTCAAAGATTTAGACATTTTGCAGGGCGTGAATTTTCGGATTTATCCGGGGGAATTGGTAGCAGTGATTGGTCCAAACGGAGCCGGAAAATCGACCCTAGCAAAAACGATTTTTGGCTTGTTGACTCCCCGCATGGGCAGCATGATTTTTGATGGCAAGAGCATTGTTGGCTCGAAATCAGACAAAATTGTGCAGCAAGGGATGTGCTATGTACCCCAAATTTCTAATGTGTTTCGCTCCCTCACTGTGGAAGAGAATCTGGAAATGGGTGCCTTTGTGCTAGACCAGCCGATTCAGCCGCTCAAGGATGAGATTTTTACGCGGTTTCCTAAACTAGCAGAACGCCGTCATCAACGCGCCGGAACCTTATCTGGTGGAGAACGGCAAATGCTGGCGATGGGCAGAGCGTTGATGCTAAAGCCAAAATTGCTGCTGCTGGATGAGCCTTCGGCAGCGTTGTCACCTCTTTTGGTAGACAGTGTATTTGAGCAAATTCGCGAAATTAATCGAACGGGAACCGCGATCGCTTTAGTTGAACAAAACGCCCGAAGAGCCTTGGAAATGGCAGATCGGGGCTATGTGCTGGAGGCAGGACGCGATCGCTTTGAAGGACGCGGCATTGATCTGCTCAATGATCCCAAGGTGGGCGAATTATATTTGGGAGCCACCCAACGATGACGCTAAGTTTGAGTGCCGATCACATCCAGGCGATGAATGCCCATGCCGAACGCACCTATCCTCAAGAGTGTTGCGGTTTGATGCTTGGACAAATCCAGCAAGGCGATGCGGGTTTTGCCCAGAGGAATCAACGCGCCGAGTCATCCGTTCGGGTGGTGACTGCGCTCTATCCCGTTGAAAATAGCTGGGATCAGCAAGTAGCAACCGATATGCAAGATGAATCACCCTCCAAAGCTCGCCGATATGCGATCGCCCCCGAAGTAATGCTCACAGCAATGCGAGATGCACGCAGTCGCAATTTAGCTATTATTGGGATCTATCACTCCCATCCTGACTGTCCAGCCGCGCCCTCAGAGTGCGATCGTCGCCTTGCATGGCAGCACTATTCTTACAATATTATTTCCGTTCAGCAGGGGAAAGCCAGAGAGTTTTATAGTTGGAGTCTAGATGCAAATCACCAATTCCAACCCGAACCCCTAGTCATCCT
>JBGSWI010000157.1:0-16298 GCA_041752515.1 Leptolyngbyaceae cyanobacterium
CAAAGGAGTTTCACCCTGACAAAAGTGAGTATACCAGATAGTGACTCTGTGGCTGAAGCAGCCACGCGGGAACCCTAACTACATCCCACGGCTAAAGCACGATGGGTTTTGTGCGTTCCCCAGCCCTCCCACTTCTATAAAGCTCATGACTCAACGATCGCCCCAACTCCCAAAATTCAAAAAGTCCGCTCTGCTGCAACAGGCGTTGACCCATCGATCGCACGTCAATGAAAATTCAGGGACAACGGACAATGAGCGGCTGGAGTTTTTGGGGGATGCGGTGCTGAACTTTGTGAGTGGCAACTTTTTATTTTGGCGCTATCCTGATCAACCAGAGGGCAAGTTAACGGCGTTGAGATCGCAGTTGGTAGACCAAACCCAACTCGCCAAGTTTGCGATCGCGCTGGATTTGGGCAGTCAGATACGGTTAGGCAAAGGCGCAGACCAAGATGGCGGGCGCACCAATCCCAATTTATTGAGTAGTGCGTTTGAGGCGGTGATTGGTGCCTATTTCTTAGATTGCAACTCGGATGTTTCTAAGGTGCGGGAGTATGTGGAGCCATTTTTTGAATCCGTGTGCGATCGCCCAACAGCCACAGCCACCATCAACTTCAAAAGCCAATTTCAGGAATGGGCGTTGGCAAACGGCAGTGCCAATCCGCAGTATGTGATTTTGTCAGAGTCGGGACCTGACCACGACAAAAAGTTTGTGGCAGAAGTCCAAGTAAACGGCAGAGCTTACGGTCGCGGAGTGGGAGCCAAAAAGCAAGAGGCAGAAAAGAACGCCGCGAAAGCGGCATTAGAGAAGTTGAGGTTAGTGTGATCCTTGAATAGTTAAGACAGAGCAAGGGGCATGGTGCAGAACATAGTTGCTAACGCTGCCCAGAAACAGTTCCTTCAACCCAGAATGTCCACGGCGACCCACCATGATGAGGTCAGCATTCCAAGTTTCTGCTAGCTTGCAGATCATGCTGCCTCCATCTCCTGGACTTTGGGTAAATTCAGCCCTCACCCCGGCGTTTGCTGCCTGAGCGGTTAAGGCTTGCACGAATTCAAAATTGTCTCGCTCATAAACCTCCCATTGTTGAGCATAATTTTGAATGGCTGCTTCATTCAAAACACCTTCATAAAGGCTGCCCGCAACCGGATAGAGCGGCAGAGGATAACCTTCATCCGATGGAGAAAGAACGTGCAGAAGCATCAGTTCACCATCGGTGAGCTTTGCCAGAGCGATCGCTTCAGCCAAAATGTGATTGTTGTTTTCAACAGGTGCAATGGCAACAATGATGCGTTTAAACATAAGAATTCTCTCTGTCTCACTCTAAAATTTATTGCTAATAAACTAAACAATAAAGGCTAGAGGCTAACAACACATTAAGTTCTCTGAACAAACGACGTGTGACCAATCCAGCGATAGTCTCGCAAACTGATTTTGCCGTGAGGTGTAAATTGAATGCCTTCCGCTTCTAAGAGCGATCGCTGCAAGTAATCCGATCCAAAGCGCTCCGGCGATTCCGAAATTTCGCCTTTGGCGTTGATCACTCGATGCCAGGGAATGTCTGAATCCAGCGCAACCCGAAACAGAGCGTAGCCCACCAGTCGCGCTCTTCCAGGCATATTCGCTAAATCCGCCACTTGCCCATAGGTTGCCACCTGCCCAAGGGGAATTTGGCGGACGATCGCATAAATCGTTTCATAAGCTGCCATTGGTGCCTCTAAAGCGAACGAAGCACTTCTCGCATCGCCTGCCCCACCGCTTGGAAACGGCTTTCGGGGAGGGCGATCAGTTGCAGCGGAAAGACGTAGTACACATCGCCCTCATCGCTAACATCAAAATTGGCATCAAATTCTTTTGCCCAACTATCTAAATGGCGGCGGGCGAGCAGGGGTTCTAACCGAGCCGCCGCTGCAAAGTCTAGCACGGTCATCCGCCCTTGACTCAGGCGCAACACTTGAAAGAAGCGATCGCGAATAGCGTAATGCTCTGCCTTAAAACCGCTGTAAAGCAAAAGCATTCCAATGGTCACTGGAGCTAGACCAAAAAACACCAGCAACGTTAATAGCACCGTCAGCAAGATGCCGCTGGGTTGAGCGATCGCAACCCCCAGCAAAATTCCTACAGAAACCGTGCCACCACTCACTAGGCTCAATCCGCCTAGCAGCTTACCGACCTTGCTCCACATCTGACTCAACATCGCTACGCTCCTAAGCGATCCGACCAATCTCTCCTCCAAAGTAGCGCGTCTTAGCTGCGTTCGTGGTAGTAAAGAGACAGTTTTCCACCTTTACTTAAATAATCATGCCATCTGGAATGATGCCGCCTTTCAACACCACCACAATACCGCTGCGAATAAAAAAACCAAGACTTTCTCGCTCAGCTTCTTGTACATTATCTTTATTCACAATTTGCACATTGCAGCCAATCCGAGCATTCTTATCCACAATGGCACGACGAATCACACTATCTTTACCAATTCCCAAAGGCACATCTGCTGCGGAATATACAACTGTGCCAGATTGACGCTCTGCTAAAGGTTGATAGTAATCAGCCCCCATAATCATGGTGTCTTCGATCAGGCAACCCGACTCGATCCGAGTCCGCACGCCCACAACCGAATGATTAATGGAGCATTCCTTCAAAATGCAACCTTCCGCAATCAACGATTCTTTGATGTGGCAATCTAGCAGTTTAGTCGGCGGGAGATAGCGGGGACGAGTGTAGATTGGTGCCTTTTCGTCGTAAAAGCTGAAGGGCGGACGGGGTTGTTGCGTCAGCGCCATATTCGCATCATAAAACGACTCAATGGTTCCAATATCTTCCCAGTAGCCGCCAAATAAGTACGCCTGAACGTTGTGCTTCTTCGCCGCATCAGGAATGACCTCTTTACCAAAATCAGTCCGCTCTAATGATTCCTTGAGGACTTTAATCAAGATTTCTTTCTTGAAAACATAAATCCCCATGGAGGCAATGTAAGGATTTTGCCTTGCCTCTTCAGGTTTAAGTCCTAAAACACTGGTATCTACCCGCATTTCAGTCAGCGCATCCCCTTTGGGCTTTTCGCTAAAATCAATCACCCGCCCAGCACTGTCAATTTTCATCAAGCCAAAGTCAGACGCACGGCGCTCATCCATGGGCACGACTGAAATGGTGATATCGGCGTTGGTTTCGGTGTGACGCTGCACAAACTTGCTGTAATCCATCCGGTACAGATGATCGCCGGATAGGATCAAAAACTGATCGACATTACACTCTTCAAAAAGAGAAAGATATTGCCGAACCGCATCTGCTGTTCCTTGAAACCAGTTGGCGTTTTCAGGAGTTTGTTGCGCGGCGAGGACTTCAACAAACCCGTCATTGAAGCCAGAGAATGTGTAGGAACGAGATAGGTGACGATTGAGAGATGCGGAGTTGAACTGGGTCAGAACGTAAATCTTATAAATTTCAGAGTTAATACAGTTACTCACTGGAATATCGATCAGTCGATATTTGCCCGCCAAAGGCACTGCTGGTTTTGCCCGCATTTTAGTTAATGGATAGAGACGGGTTCCTGCGCCGCCACCCAAGATAATTGCTAGTACTCGCTTCACAAAATAACCTCTCTCTGCCATTCTCTCATCCCTAGTGTGATGCGGTATGGTTTCCTTGGCAAGGGTTAGATAATACAAGAATCAGCAGAAAAATTATTCATGATTGATGGGGTGCGATCGCCCTCATAAGTAGGCATTTCAAGCTTAAATACCTGATCTAAACCTGAATCAGGACGAGCCAAATTAGAGACTTTTGCCTATTTTTTGGCTTCAAGTTCCTACCCTTCATGAAATTGTTAACATAAGTTAATGGTTGTTCTGCACTCTCTCCTTTTCTTATGGTTTTGCTTAATCCTGATCAGCGCACGAAGCTTGACGACACTGACGACACTCAGTTTTATGAATTGCCCCGATTTGTAACTCATGTAGATGATGGTTTTATTCAACAATTAACTGATTTATATCGCGATCGCCTGAAGCCCAACACGCGGGTTTTTGACCTGATGAGCAGTTGGGTGTCTCATTTGCCAGATGATGTGGAATTTGCCCATGTGGAAGGGCATGGACTCAACGGTGAGGAGTTGGCACGTAATCGGCGGCTCAATCACTATTTTGTACAGAACTTGAATCAAGAGCCTAAGTTGCCCTTAGCGGATCAATCTTTTGATGCCGTTTTGAACACCGTGTCGGTGCAGTATATTCAATATCCTGAAGGGATTTTTTCTGAAATTCATCGGATTCTGAAACCGGGCGGCATTGCCATCATCAGCTTTTCTAACCGAATGTTTTATCAAAAGGCGATCGCGGCGTGGCGAGAGGGGTCTGAAGTGAGCCGGGTTGCGCTGGTGAAGCGCTATTTTGAAGCGGTGCCCGGATTTGGTAAGCCAGAAGTGATTGCGCGTCAATCGCAAGCGCCAGCGATGTTGCAGTGGTTAGGAATGTCGGGTGGTGATCCTTTTTATGCGATCGCGGCTCGTCGGAATGATTAAAATCAGGGTGGAGGTTGCGATTTCAACACGAGTCAAGGCAAGGGTTGAGCGCAACCGAAATCCTTGATCCCTTTTAATCCTTAATCAAGCTCAAACTCCCCATTGCCAACAATTGTTCTTGTTCAACTCCTAATATCAAGAGAATCAAGATATTAAGAGAATCAAGCGGAATTGGGAGAATGCTGTCAATTCTGGAATGATGATTGGACTAATTAATTCGTCAAGATGTTAGGTAAGTTGCCCAATGTGCTACTAATTGCCCTCGCCCCAAACCCCTCTCCCGATGGAGAGGGGCTTTCAGAAGTTTCCGCTTCCCTCTCCCAATGGGAGAGGGCTAGGGTGAGGGCTGTCTTTGCATGGTTTCGGGAAAGTCGCTCATCGCGTTAAGTTAGCATTTTTCAGTTGATTGCCCAGGGTTAGTAGGAGGTTTCCTGCAATGCCGCATAATCCGCTATTTCATCCGATTAATGAGAAAACTAGAGTCGTCAGCGGGCGGGATCAAATTCAGATGGCGCTGGCGATCGCCGATTTAACTTTGCTGCAAAATCTGGTGACTCAATGTATTCCGGCAATTGCTCAGCCTGAGCGAATTGATGCGATCGCGAGTGAAGTTGGTGTACCTATGGGCGATCGCGGTGCGGCGGATGGCATTTTACACTTTGAAGCGATTCATTGTGTGCTAGCGCAGGTGAAAACTCAAGTAGACTCCAGCATCAATAGCGGGACGCACGACAGCAAGGCAGTTGCCAGATTAACTCAGCATGAATCGGATATGCAACCGATCTCCCAACGTTTGTCCCTAGCCCCGGCGATCGCGCTGCTGGCAAAGGTCGGCTTCTCACCCCTCCACAGTCAAGAAATTCTGCGGTTGCCCCATTACGCTTGGCACAAATCCTGGTGGCTTACCTTGGATGCAAACGAGCAGTTCACGATCCCTTTTTTACGCTGCATTCGCACTCTGCATTACCCAGACGGGACTCTGACCTTGCAATATAAAGATTTTTTTGAAAGTGCAAAGCCACCCTGCTTCACAAGCCTTCCCCAAAAAGTGTTGGTAGCGATTCGGGATGAGTCTCAAGGGTTTGGCGAAACGCTGCAACGGCTGAATCAGCAGCGATCGGCGTTGGGTAGCAAACAGGCAATTCTGATTTGTAATACCATTTCCGATCTAGAAGCCCAAGCGTTTATCCATCAGGGCGTAAGCTTATATCCAGCGTTAGATCTCGTTTTACCCATGCAGGCAAACTGTTTAGAGTGTGCACGGCACGAATGCTTGATGAATGGGAATGCAGATTCCTGGGTGGCTTCATGTCATGGATTTTTGGTGGATAGCGAATTTGTTTAAAGTAGTTACCCGATGAATATTGTGGTTATTGGTGGCGGGGCGGCAGGTTTTTTTGGCGCGATCGCCGGTGCCCAAGCGCACCCTCACACGCAGGTTACATTGTTAGAAGCCGCTCGTCAGCCCTTATCTAAGGTGCGAGTGTCGGGTGGAGGGCGTTGCAATGTCACTCATGCTTGCTTCGATCCGGCGCTGCTGGTGCAAAACTATCCTCGTGGTGGCAAGGCGTTGCGGGGAGCCTTCAGCCGGTTTCAGGCAAAAGACACAGTGGAGTGGTTTCAGCAGCAAGGCGTGGCGCTTAAAACTGAAGCTGATGGACGAATGTTTCCCACCACGGATGACTCTGGCACCATCGTGGAATGCTTGATGTGGGCTGCTAAGAAGGCAGGTGTGGCGATTCACACGGGCGCTCAAGTGCAACAGGTCAACCGTCACAAGCATGGATTTGAGATTCAGTTAAAGTCCGAAGAACTGTTATATGGCGATCGCCTGCTGTTGGCAACCGGAAGCAACCTGCAAGGCTATGCGATCGCCCAGTCGTTAGGGCACGCGATCGAGTCACCCGTTCCATCCCTGTTTACGTTTAATGTCAAAGACCCCCGCTTAGACGATTTGGCAGGAGTATCAGTGCCATCGGCTCAACTTCATCTTCAGCTAGACGACAAAACCTCACTCAAGCAAACAGGAGCGCTGTTAGTCACCCATTGGGGATTGAGTGGACCCGCCGTGCTAAAACTGTCGGCTTGGGGAGCTAGAGCGCTACATGAACAGCAATATCACGCCAACCTGCGGATCAATTTACTGCCTCAAATGAACCCAGAGGTCATTCGCGAACAAATGATGGCAGTGCGATCGCAGCTTTCCCGCAGGCTTGTGGCGACTAGCTGCCCGGTGCCCATTCCGCGCCGCCTATGGGAACGGTTGATCGTCAGCGTTGGCATGATGCAAGATGAAACCCGTTGGGCAGATGTGTCGAACAAAACGCTAAATCACCTGATCCAAGAACTCACCCAGGGGCAATACACCATCAGCGGCAAAGGCATCTTTAAGGAAGAATTTGTTACCTGTGGTGGCATTAAGCTGAATCAAGTAGATTTTAAAACCATGGAAAGTCGCCAATGCCCTGGACTTTACCTGGCGGGCGAAATCTTAGATATTGATGGCGTAACGGGTGGTTTCAACTTTCAAAGCGCCTGGACAACGGGTTGGTTAGCGGGGCAGGCGATGGGCGAGTGATCAAGGGCGATCGCGGAGCGTTGACCTGAGAAACAGGACGATCCAATGGACTCCGCCCCCTCGTCCACCCCGACTTAACACATGGTTAGGATTATTTGGGCAAGGCAGTGATCCCTCCTCAATGTGTTTCCTCAATGTGTTTAGAGATCGCTCTGCCCTAAGGACTGACTCAAGTCTTGCAGGCGATCGCGATCTAGCACTTCAATCTGTGAACCATTGACCGCAATCATTCCTTCGCTGCTGAGACGATAAAAAGCTCTAGAAAGCGTTGCAGGAATCGTACCCAGTGCGGCTGCAAGTTGCGTCTTGGTTAGATCTAACGTCACAAGGTCGATCGATTTTGAGCGATCGCTCGATTTCTGAGAACTCCCGTCGCAGAGATTAAGGAGATAGGCAGCTAGACGCTGCGGCACGTCTTTAAATGATAAATCTTCAATAACACTGACTAAATGACGGGAATGCTGGGATAAACTGACCAGCATATTAATGGCAATGTCAGGATCTTGGCGAAGTAGCTCTAGAAAGACTTGGCGGGGAAAAAAGATCAGTTCAACTCGATCTAAGGCGGCGGCGGATGCCGGAAATGGCTGACCATCGAGAGCCGCGACTTCTGCAAAGTTATCTCCCTGCTCAAAAATATTGAGAATTTGCTCTTTGCCGATCGGTGAAACTTTAAAGACCTTAACGCGCCCCGTTTTCACGACAAAAAATCCTGTAGCTGGTCTGCCTTGCTTGAAGATCAGTTCATCTTTTTGCCAGGTTTGGGGCTGAACAATTTTGCATAAGCAGAACAGTTGCGATCGCGAGAGTCGATGAAAAATCGGCGTTGTCTGCAACCAATCAGCCCAATCAGAATTAAATTCGTTCATTCTAGGTCGCTACATTAAGTCTTTGTTGTTGGATTCTAGCGATCGCCAAAAAAATGAGTTTGGTTGTCAGCGATCGCAACCACCGGTGAATGCTTTGCAAGCTTGATACATCAAAATAAATATAGGTTCACGTCATTTCAAGCAAGCGGCAACCTTAAGGTTTTCTACAGGTTGGTTTTGACTTAAGTCAAAGCGTTCTCACAGCGATCTGTCTAGTCTAGAGGGTGCTTACTGAATAGAATTGCACTTATTATGGCAAATCCAACGTTTGATCTCGGTGAGGTGGGGGTGCCGAAGCGTACCTGGAAATTTAGCCTCCCAGCGTGGCTTGTGCTAATTTGCATCGTCACTTTCTCAGTGTTGATCTTTGCAGGATCGGCGATTTACAAAAATGCACCCCCGATTCCCGCCACAGTGGTTTCTCCACAACAGGAAGTCATCCTGACTCAAGCGAATATTCAAGCTGGGCAAACCACCTATCTGGGTCGTGGGGGGCAACATATTGGGAGTATTTGGGGGCATGGCAGTTATTTAGCTCCCGACTGGACAGCCGATGTCTTGCACCGTTGGGGCTTAGCCACGGCAGGAATTTTGCACAATGGCAATCCCGACTTTAGTGAAGCCGATTTACAGGCTTTACCGGCAGTCGATCGCGCGACGCTGCAAGCGCAGGTACAGCAAGAATTTAAAACCAATCGTTATGAGTCGCAGACAGGCGCTTTAACCCTCACGGCGGCTCAAGCTCAGGGACTCAGCACGGTTTTTGATAGTTATCAAGTTTTGCTATCCCAAGGCTCTAGGATTCATTCTATTCCTAGCGGTTGGTTTACTGACGATACACAAATCCGTAATGTCACCGCTTTCTTTGCTTGGACAGCCTGGGCAGCATCCGCCAATCGTCCCAATGCACCCTTTTCCTATACGGCTAACTTTCCCCACGATGATCTAATTGGCAATCAAGCTCCTGATCAATTCCTGATCTGGTCAATCGTATCGGTGATTGTTCTCATTGGGGCGATCGGCGTATTTCTATTCGTTTACATCACCCAAGAAGATAGCGAAGACGTGCTTGCAGTCGTCGATCGCCCCCTGATTCGCCTTGCCACACCGAGCCAAAAAGTCACCACCCTTTTCTTTGGGGTTGCCATGACTTTGTTTTTGGTGCAAATGTTGATGGGCATGGTCACAGCCCACTATGCCGTAGAAGGCGATGGTTTCTATGGGGTGCCCCTTCAAAAATATTTACCCTATGCTGCCTCACGGACTTGGCATTTACAGCTAGCAGTATTCTGGATTGCCACCTGTTGGCTAGCGGCGGGACTCTATTTCGCGCCCAGATTTGGCAAACATGAGCCAAAGTTCCAAGCTTGGGGCAATGGGGTTTTACTCGCAGCTTTGACCATCGTGGTTGTCGGTTCCCTCATCGGCTCTTGGGCAAGTGTCCAGGGCATTATTGGCGGGGACGATAGTTTTTGGTTTGGTCATCAGGGCTATGAATATGTGGAACTCGGTCGCCTCTGGCAACTATTGCTGATTGGTGGCATGGTAATTTGGCTCGGTCTGATGTACCGCGCTCTCAAACCTGCGCTCAAGGCGGAAGGCGATAAAACGGGGCTGAATCACTTCTTTCTTTACAGTGCCATTACGATTCCTCTGTTCTATGCGTCAGGGTTGATGTACAACAATCACACCCATTTGAGCATTGCAGAATATTGGCGTTGGTGGGTAGTGCATCTTTGGGTAGAAGGCTTCTTTGAAGTGTTTGCGACGGTGGCGATCGCCTATCTCTGTAGCGAGTTAGGCTTCCTAAAGCGCTCATCCGCCCTGAAAGCCACCTACCTGACGACCATTCTCTATCTCGGCAGTGGTGTCATCGGCACGTTGCACCATCTCTACTTTTCAGGAACGCCTGTATTTATTACGGCGATGGGTTCTGTGGCTTCAGCCCTAGAAGTTGTTCCCTTGACTTTAATTGGCTTTGAAGTAGTGAAGTCGTTGAAGCTATCCCAAGAAGCGCAAGGATTTTATCGAGTACCGCTCAAATTCTTTATTGCGACTTGTTTTTGGAATTTAGTGGGAGCAGGTGTATTCGGTTTCCTAATCAATCCGCCGATTTTCCTTTACTATTCTCAAGGACTAAACACCACGCCAATCCATGCTCACTCTGCACTGTTTGGGGTCTATGGCTCTTTGGCGATCGCCCTCATGCTCTTTGCCTTGCGTGAAATCACTCCCGATCGCGCCTGGGATGAGAAAAACTTCAATTTCTCCTTCTGGTGGATCAATGGTGGGCTAGGCATGATGATGGTTTGCGGACTGATTCCCAATGGGTTCTATCAATTGGTGCAATCCGTGAATCATGGCACCTGGTATGCTCGCAGCGCTGAAGTCATTGGTTCTGCATGGATGCAGTGGACAGTCTGGCTACGCATCCCTGGAGATATCGTCTTCTCTATTGGCGCATTGATCCTGGTCTTTTGCGTCATGAAGGCGATCGTGGCTATTTTCCAACAGCCCACCCAAACCCAACCCCTCGAAACCCTTGCAGTCAAAACCATTGCCGCTAAATCTGCATCAGTCTAAATCTTACACAGAACAAAAGGAAATCCCATGGCAACGTTATTTGAAAAACTGGGTGGCGCAGCAGCCGTTGATGTCGCAGTCGATCGCTTCTATGAAAGAGTGTTGCAGGACGATCGCATCAAACACTTTTTTGAGAATACCGATATGCAGAAGCAACGGATGCACCAAAAAGCGTTTCTCACCTATGCTTTTGGCGGTACTGACAAATACAGTGGAGCGCAAATGCGTGAAGCCCACAAGGATCTAGTAGCACAGCAGGGTTTAAACAGCGATCACTTTGACGCGGTTGCCGAAGATTTGATGATTACCCTCAAAGAGATGGGCGTAGCTGATGATCTTTTGGCAGAGGTGGCGGCAGTCGCGGCGGCTCCTCAACATAAGAAAGATGTCTTGAACGGCTAAAGATTTTGTCGAAAGCGCCGCAAAGCAGCGCTTTCGACGTAGAGCCGTGCATTCATCATTTCAACCGTTCTAAACAATTATTAGGGTTAATCAATGATTCGTCTCTTAGTGGGTATTCTCGTTTTTGTGATTAACACAGTTTATGCCAAGCGCCCATATCCTCGGTTTTATGTGCTAGAAACTGTTGCCCGTGTTCCCTATTTCTCCTATCTATCGGTACTGCATCTCTATGAAACACTGGGCTTGTGGCGGCAATCGGATTGGTTGAAAATTCACTTTGCCGAGTCGTGGAATGAGCTACATCATCTGTTGATTATGGAATCATTGGGGGGATCAAGCTTTTGGGGCGATCGCTTCCTCGCCAGAACCACGGCTCTTCTTTACTACTGGATTATCGTCTTGGTGTATATGATCTCGCCTAAATCTGCCTATCATTTTATGGAAATGGTAGAAGAACACGCCTATGAAAGCTATGACAAGTTTCTCAATGCTGAATCAGAATTCCTAAAGCAACAACCTGCTCCAGCCGTAGCTCTCCAATACTATCGGGATGGTGATTTGTATATGTTTGATGAGTTTCAAACGACCCACCAAGCGGAAACACGCCGCCCCGCAGTCAATAATTTATATGATGTGTTTGTGGCGATCCGTGACGATGAAATGGAACACGTCAAAACCATGTCTGCTTGTCAGCAGACAAAAGGGCAACAACTTTTGTCTAATTCCCACAGGAAAGAAGTTAAAACTATCTCCGGCTAGCCATTCAGGTCATTTTTATCTTTCAGCACAATGCTAATGTGTACCGTTTGTTGAGAAGTAGATGATTTAGATGCGATCGCTTCTAAAAATTGAATCGCAGCATGAGCATCCTTAAATCGATAAGCCGACTCGTCAAGAGACTGAGTTTGGTCAGCTTGCCTCTGCTCAAACTCAGTCTCTTGGATCTGCCCTAAATCAACCACTGCTAGCTGTTCAAAGGTTGGGCTAACTTGTTCTACTATTAGCTTCTCACGGCGAACCGGAACCTCAACAATGCGCGTCTCAATTTCCTTACGAACAATTACCTCGCCAATCTTGCGCTTCTGATTATCAATTACTAAGCGTTCTTCCAACAAAGAAATTGTTTCTTCAAACAATGGCGATTTCCTAACATCAGATAAGCTCTCGACAGTCTCATTTTCCACTACAGGAATAGGAGAAAAGGTATCTAAATTAGGTTGAGAATTTAGGTTGCTTGATTGAGCCGTGAGAGCAGTCGAGTCAACAGATTGAGATGGCGGTTGAAAAGAATCTTTCATTGGCGCAGCAGCCGGATGTAGAACTGCTTTATAGATCAACTTAGGCTCTTCTAAAGAAGCAGAATTTTCTAAAGCACCAAAAAATCGATCGCCTCCTGGCTGATAGCAGGCTAGATCATTGCTTGACTGCGAAACCCGATCAACGCCTGTTTTTCTATCTTGTTTTTGTAATTCTTTAACATCAAAACTTTCTGGTTGTGCCACTTATTCGTTCTCCTATATTTTTTGACATTGCTTAGTTAAAAGTGATTTAAAGGTGAACTATATTCACATTCGCCAATACTTAATTTTACAAACTTAAGCTTTCTGTTTTTCTCGAAATGTCCAGGCAAAGCTTATATAGCTCTACCTGGACTACACCAAAATTAGGTTTTCAGAAGGCTACGATTAGCAGCACCTAAACGCGCTCAGAATTACGGCGAGGTTTGGTTCCTTTATCGACAACTGGAGAACCTTGTGTATCTACATCTAGCTCTTCTCGGCGTAGGGTTTCCTCGGCGTTCACCACATCGCGGTCAACTTCTTTCCTAACACTGACTTCTTCACGAACAAACGCTTCTTTGCGAATATCAGGAGTTTCCTCATAAACCTCTACTCGTGCTACCTCGCCTTCTTGAAAAGCGCGATCGCCCGAAGTAACGGCTGCACTACTCGCCGGGTTAGTCCGCTCAATCACTACACGCTCTTTTTCAATGGGTACAGAAACTTTGGCAGATTCGGTTTCTATCCGCTTGCCAACTGCAACTTCTCCTGTTTTTGCACGGGTTTTGTTTGCAATCAACCGTTCTTCATACAGTTTCAAGCTTTGGTGATGGGTGTCATCCAAATCGTATAAAGAAGAGTCGCGATCGTAACTGTAAGTGTCGCGATCGTAGCCCATAGTAGCCGCAGCGCCATCTAAGGGAGCAGAGTTTTCCAAGGCTGTAGAATTTTCTACAGCAGTAGAGCTTTCTACAGCAGTGGTGGGACGGTAAACACCGCGGACTTGCTCTTCATAGTCATAGTCAACAGGCATAGTGCCGTCATATTCAGGTAGTGATTCTGCTTGAGAACGAGTTAGCCCTTCAGCAGTAATTCGATGATCTTTATAGTCAATGCGCGATCGCCCGATCGGCAGCAATACCTTTTTGCCCAAGATCCAAACACCGGTATTGATAATCAGATATCGAATTTTGCCGTTGTCGTCAACTAACATATCATCCACTGAACCGACTTTATCTTTACCCGCGTAAAAGTCATATCCAATGATGTCTTGGTCATCAAAGTGAGTGCGATAATCGGGATCAAAGTCCTTAATTTTATGAAGTGGCATAGTTTTGATTCCTTTATGAGGTTCTTTGCGAACTATTACCCGATAAAGATAACAACTTATTTACAGCGGTTCATCTCGCCTAAGAGAGATCAGTGTTTACCTCTCAAGCTCAGTATTGAGACGAAAATTTGCGTCTTAGTAGAGTTGCAATACATTGGAAAATGATTATATGGTAGCGATCGAATTTAGGCTGAACGGCAAAGTTGTGTCGTTTTGAGTTTTGTAAGTCCTTCGGACTGGCTTTGCCAACGCGTAGCGTCTCTGTAGGAGATATTTTGAGTTTTGAGTTTTGTTCGCGCAGCATCTCTGTAGGGGATGTTTTGAGTTTTGAGTTTTGTAAGTCCTTCGGACTGGCTTTACCAACGCGCAGCGTCTCTGTAGGAGATATTTTGAGTTGCAAGACAAAGAAACATTGCCGCTTCCAGCAGATCATCGGTCGCGTTTCAATTTCAAATTGGTATTATTCAGAAGACAAATACTTATTTTATGGATAGAAATTAATGAGGAATTAACCAGGACAAAATTAATCAGACAACTATAAATATTTCATTAGCATTAGTTCAAGCTTTACGATGTCGAGTGGTTTGCTGAGATAATCAGTAGCACCCCGCGCCAAAAAAGATTCGCGATCGCCCGCCATTGCCATTGCCGTCACCAGAATAATCGGTAGATTCTGGAAATTGGCTTCACTCCGCAATTGCGAGAGTAAATCTAGCCCAGAGAGCGATTGAGATAACTGCACATCTAGCAGAATTAAATGAGGGCTAGAGGAGCGTACTCGCGTTAGGAAATCTTTGGCATCATCCATTGCATCCACTTGATATCCGATCGCTTTCAGGTAATCTTGCAGCAACGTTGCACTGACTACATCATCTTCAACCAGCAAAATCTTGCTCGTTGCCTGTTGAGTTTGAATTTGAGCCTGGGTGGAAAAAGACTGCGATCGTGAAGGCGATTCTAGCAAAACATCCGGCAAAAACAAGGTAAATTCGCTGCCTTCGCCCAGCACCGACGACACCGTGATATCGCCGCCGTGTAGCCGTGCCAACTTACGCGTGAGTGCCAGCCCTAGACCCGTTCCCGCATATTGCCGGGTCAGTTGATCATCCAATTGGCTAAACGGTTGAAACAGTAGATTTAGCTGGTCGGCAGAAATGCCAATGCCCGTATCGGCAACCGTGAATGAAATGCCTTGAGGTTGCTGACGTACTATCAAAGAAACGCTTCCCGTGGGGGTAAACTTAACTGCATTCGAGAGCAGATTCAGCAACATTTGCTTGAGTCGTCGCTCATCGGCAGTACAAAATTTAGCGTCAGCATCTACCTGACTGATTAATTGCAATCCTTGCAGGGTCGCTTGTTCTTGAACCATGGCAAGGCAAGATTGGCAAAGATGATGAACCCCTAAAACTGCTGGCATTAAGGTTTCGCGCCCAGCTTCAACTTTTGCCAAATCCAAAATATCGTTGATTAACATCAGCAAATGTTCACCGCTGCTGTGAATATGATTAATGTATTCAAGCTGCTTGGCGCTGAGGCTGCCAAAAATTTCTCGCTGCAACACTTGAGATAAACCCAAAACAGCGTTGAGTGGCGTGCGGAGTTCGTGACTCATGGTTGCCAAGAAATCGGTTTTAGCGCGATTTGCTGCCTCGGAAACTCGTTTTTCTTGTTCTAGCTCTTGAGTGCGCTGCTGAACAAGTTGCTCTAAATATTCATAGCTTTGGGCGTTGTAAAGGGCGATCGCGGTTTGGTCGGCAATCCGCTGCAAAAACTGCACTTCTTCAAGGGTAAACGTGCGGTAGCAGGTTGTGGTGTGCAAACTAAGCGCCCCAAACAGCTTTTCACGAATGAAGATCGGCGCACACAATACGGAGAGTGTTTGTCCGTCATCAACCTGACCTTGTCGCCCCGGCGTGGCTGACAATTGAGCCAGGTCGAAGACATAGAAAGCCCGACCTTGATTAAACTCTGATTCGGGGTCAGCTAGATCAGTCCAGTCTGAGGCTGAAAATGTTTGGTTGATTAAGGAGGGAATTGTAGAATTGGCACGCCATTCATTACGAACACAAATGAGATCTTGGATGGTGAACATCAACACGCGATCAACCCCAAAATTTGCTCCTGTGCGATCAACAATTTCTTGCAAAATATGATCAGGATCTAGGCTGGAGTTTACTGCTTGCCCCAACTGGTTCAGCAATTGTTCTCGTTGTGCTTGATGTTGCAACTGGCTAAACAGTTGGGCTTGCTGAATCGCGATCGCCACTTGCACCGCTAGTTTTTGCACCAAATCGATTTCAAAGGCTTGCCACTGGCGAACCGCACTACAATGGTGCACCGCTAACACCCCCCAAAGCTGATCACCCTGGGAGAGCGGAACAACCATTTTGGCTTTTACCTGAATCTGCCGCATAAAAGCTAGATAGGCTGGAGGCAAATGCTGCTGAGTGATGTCATCGACCACAGAGGTTTGCCCCTGTTCGTGTAGGGCGTTACTATCTCGATACCAAATTTGATGGGTGTTGTGATGGCTGCTGAGCGACCATTGGGGGTCTGCCGAAGCGGCTACCAACACCCCCTGTTGGGCATCAAACCGATAACTCAGATCTTGCAGCATTCTCGATAAGCCCAACCAGGCAATGATTTGAGCGTGATTTCACATCCATATTTTGCTGCGATGTCAGCTCGAGTTTCGATGAGTTTGAGCAATTGGCACCAGAGGACAGAAGGAAACAA
>JBGSWI010000158.1:0-16288 GCA_041752515.1 Leptolyngbyaceae cyanobacterium
TCTCTGGGATTGACTAAGTTAAGCTCGTCAATTGGCGCTATGGTGCGGTTGAAAGGTTTAAGCATTGCCGCAAGGATAGTGAATTTTAAAGTCATTCGTGGAACCAAGAATCCCACTGGCTTCAGCCGTGGGAGTGTCAATGCGCTGTTCCTTGCAGTGTTTCCAGCTAACATTAATCAAGCAATAATTTCAGTTTGCTCATACTACGCCTACCTAAAAGCTTCTAAATTAGCTGATAGACTAAAAGACTAACCAATAAGAGTATTTTTTATTAGTGATAAGGGCAGTCATGAGCAGGGGAACATTGTTTGATAAGGTTTGGGATGCGCACACGGTTGGAACGCTGCCTTCGGGGCAAACTCAACTGTTTGTCGGGCTTCACCTGATTCATGAAGTGACTAGCCCTCAAGCGTTTGCCATGCTACGGGAGAGAAGCTTGAATGTTTTATTTCCCGATCGCACGATCGCCACTGTCGATCACATTATTCCTACCAACAGCCGCGATCGTCCCTTGCAAGATCCGCTTGCTGAAGAAATGATGCAGTCGCTAGAGCAAAATTGCCAAAAGAACAATATTACTTTTTATGCCGTTGGCTCTGGTAACCAGGGTATTGTCCATGTGATTGCGCCGGAACAAGGCTGGACTCAACCGGGTATGACGATCGCCTGTGGAGATAGCCATACCTCTACCCACGGGGCTTTTGGGGCGATCGCCTTTGGCATTGGCACTAGCCAAGTCCGCGATGTGTTGGCATCGCAAACCCTTGCTCTTGCCAAGCTGAAGGTGCGGCGTGTCGAAGTCAATGGCGCACTGAGTCCCGGTGTGTACGCTAAAGATGTGATTTTGCATATCATCCGCAAGCTTGGCGTAAAAGGGGGGGTAGGCTATGCCTATGAGTTTGCTGGAACGACATTTGAGCAGATGAGCATGGAAGAACGGATGACCGTTTGCAATATGTCGATTGAGGGCGGTGCGCGCTGCGGCTACATCAACCCCGATCAGGTAACTTTTGACTATTTGCAAGGGCGAGACGCTGCGCCCAAAGGATTGGATTGGGATGCTGCGATCGCGTGGTGGCAGAGTATTGCTAGCGATCGCGATGCCGACTATGACGATGTGGTGGTCTTCAATGCCCCAGAGATTTCGCCCACCGTTACCTGGGGCATTACGCCCGGTCAAGGCATGGGCGTGAATGAGCAGGTGCCCACCCCAGAGCTAATGGCGACGGAAGAACGGGCGATCGCGGAAGAAGCCTATCGCTATATGGATTTGCAACCTGGTAAGCCGATTCAGGGCACCAAGGTAGATGTGTGTTTCATTGGTAGCTGCACCAACGGGCGCATTTCTGATTTGCGCGAAGCCGCCAAATTTGCTAAAGATCGCCGCGTTGCCCCCGGCGTAAAAGCTTTTGTTGTCCCTGGCTCTGAACGGGTCAAAGCAGAAGCAGAAGCTGAGGGACTCAACAAAATCTTTGAATCTGCCGGGTTTGAATGGCGGGAAGCAGGTTGTTCTATGTGCCTTGCGATGAACCCCGACAAACTGCAAGGTCGCGAACTCAGCGCTTCTTCTTCCAACCGCAACTTCAAAGGTCGTCAAGGTTCTGCATCAGGTCGGACATTGCTGATGAGTCCCGCGATGGTTGTCGCCGCTGCCGTCACAGGCAAAGTCACCGACGTGCGCGATTTACTATGATTTGTTGTGTTAATTGATTCAATATTTTTTGACTAACAATAGCTGTAATCGTTCACAGGGTTGATTGAGGAATTGAGAAAATTACAGGGTGCGAATAGGCTAGCATCATGGCAGAAAAATTACCTCCATCAATTGATGAAGTCAGCCACTGATGAAGTCAGCCACGCAGATTGGGCTAAGACACCGGATAGCGTCCAGCAATTGGTGAAGAGTTTGATTGGGCGAACTGAGCACCTAGAGTGACAATATGAAGAGCTAAAAGGGGAGAACCAACTGCTGAAAGAGCGGGTGAAACAAACCAGCAAGAATTCATCAAAACCACCGTCATAAGACATCAGTAAAGGCTTCAAAGCGAAAGAGAAAAAGCAAGGAAAGCAGAAACCAGGAGGACAACTCGGACACAGTGGACATGAGCGTGCGTTGTATCGAGTGGAGCACTGTCAGAGTGTAAAAGACCATTATCCCGATCGCTGCATTGAGTGTGGTGAAGCCTTGAAGGGGAACGATAGCGAACCCTATGGGATTCAAGTCGTTGAGATTCCCCCGGCAGTCCCTCAAGTCAGTGAACATCGCTTTCATAGTCTCCAATGTCAGCGATGAGGTGGGTTGACTCGATCCTGGGATGAAACGATTATCAATGGCAGTGGCTATGGAGAGCGATGTCGCTCATGTTGGGGTGCTCAGTGGACAGTACCGCCGATCGCATCGGATGGTGTAGGAATTACTGGAGGAGCTATTCGGTATCCGACTCTCGTTAGGCAGTGTCAATCGCTTGTGACAAGAGATCTCACAAGCCGTAGCGCCCGTTGTGGCACAAGCCCATCAGTACGTGCAAGCACAAGAGTATGCAAATGTGGATGAAACCAGCTTTGCTCAAGGCAATACGAACCTGTCGGCAACCGTTGAAAGTTGAATCAGCGTTGTGGACATTTGTCACAACCGAGGGAATTGAACCGACCAATAATGCCGCAGAACGGGCACTCCGTCCGGTAATGTTGTGGCGCAAAAACAGCTTTGGCTCTCAAGGTCAGCAAGGAAGTTTATTCGTCTCAAGGATGCTAACGGTGGTGACGGCGTTACGTTCCCAACATCGTCCAGTTCTCAATTATCTAGTCGAGGTATGTCGGGCTACTCGACAGGGTCAACCAACTCCGTCTTTACTGCCTACTGATACGGTCACCCCATGAACGATTACGAGTTACTTTAGGTCGGGAAGTTCTGTCATAGCGTCACTCCGTCCCCTTTTCAGATTTTGTCAATTTACCCCAGTGGAGCAGCTATCATCTATTCTTAGATTGGATGAAGCTTGATGTTAACCTAATACCCGCAATGGTGAAGATTTCAAATAGTCGGCTGAATTTAGGGAGAGAACTCTATGCTTGATTTTGCAGATATTCTGCGCTTAGTGCATCCAGCGATCGCGGTTACCGTTGTGTTTCCGATCATCGGCATGGTCTTGAGAATGGCGTGGTTAACCCGCCAACGTCGGCTCAAAGTTGCGGAAGAGGGGAAGAGCAAAATTTCGCCTGGTGTGGGGCAAGACCATTTGCAACTAGGACGGTGGCTCGCTGGCTCAGTCGTTGGCGTAGAGCTACTCGGCATTACTCGCCCCATGTTTAGCCAGATTGCTAAAGACCAATTGTGGAGTAATGATCCATTCAAATTTATCTTGATTCTATTCATGTACGTCGTCACCATTGGCTCTTTAGTCATGCTTTACAGAGCGCAGAAAAAGCTTTGGCGCCGAGTTTTTGCAACATTGTGTGGCGCTGCTTTAGTCGTACTGAGCCTGCAAAACGGGATTTATCGTCGAGATAATGAGTGGTTTGTCTCTCATTTTTACTTTGGGGTGACTGCGACCTTACTAATGATTTTTTCGCTAGCAATCATTCAAGATATTTATCAAGACCGTAGCCATCGCTGGCGCATTATCCACGCAACTTTAAATTCTGTTGCGGTCTTACTCTTTATCGCTCAAGGAATAACCGGGACACGAGATTTGCTCGAAATTCCACTTTCTTGGCAGGAGTCCCACGTCTATCAATGCGACTTTGCAAATAGAAAGTGCCCAGAACCCGCACCGCAAAAATAAGGGCGAAGGTTGCGATTAGTTTGCAGCAAATATCGTGGCACCCAATATGGAAGTAGAGAATAGCGCACGATGAAATAATCCAATAGACGAGCAGCGCCATTTTCACTCTACATCTGCTGCCTTAAGCGCCGAGAATACCCTATAAGAAACTGCGGTTGCGACTTCGCCCACCATTTCGTCGTTGAGGAGTGAGCAAACTCGAAACCCAGATCACGGATACATTTTTTTGATGCAATTCCTTACCGCTAAGACAAAATCATCATTCCCGACGGAGGGAGGTCAACTCGCACCGCCGATCGCCCCTGATGCCCCTGCACGGGGAGGGTTTCGGCTTGGGGTGGATGACGCAGTTGGTCATCATTCCAATCGCTTCTGTACAGGATTGTCATCATGGAACCCGGCGGATGCAGGGAACGATCTACAGTGACAAATGCGCCCCGGTTCTCCAGACCGTGCGTGTTGAGGGTCATCAACACTTCATGGATGTAGAGCACCTGAGACCAAGCGATCGCTTCACCAGCCAGGGGAATACTAAACGGACGATCTAAGACCGATGTTTCTCGCAAGTAGTGATGTCCTCGGCACAGCGTTTTACCGATGCCGTCTTGGCGATTGCGAAGGCGGGCGATCGCCGCGATCCGCAGATAAGTAGGATGATCGGGGTTGAAAAAATGACACCCCTCTGTTTCAAAGGCTCCAAATTTGCCCCCAAACATACATTCTCGAATGTAGCGATCGATAAACTCATGTCGAGGTTCGATGCCGTAGTCATGAGAGTTCTGGGAGCCATCAAACGCCTGTTCCATGCCGTAATAGATTGAAGGAATTCCCGGCATCGTTAACATCACTCCCACGGCATGAGCCGCCTGCTCATAGCGGTAGGGCAGCGAATCACTGTGAGCCGCAAACCGCTCCTTGCGGGGACGGGAGGACATATCGTGGTCATCCAGCACCGCCACATGGTAAGTGCCTAACTGTCGCTGAGTTCCCGCCAAGGTTTTCTCGTCATATAAACCAAAGAAATCGTTGAGATGCGCCAACCCTTTAACCACAGCAGACAGACGATTCGGGGCAATCACAATATCCAGCACGGCATCCAGTTTGCGTCCAAAGATGTCGAGATAGCCGCGTACCATGCTGTCGTCAGTCAGTTCGCCAACTAGCAAAAAATTATCTTTGCCGATCGACTGGGCATAGCCATGAATCGCATCACAGAAGTGACGTGACGCAACGGGAGAGACGTGTTTGACTGCATCGATGCGAAACCCGTCACAATCGCTCAATCCAATCCAATATTCAAAGACCTGCGCCAGGGCTGAAATCACTTCTTCCCGCTCTAGATCAAAGTCTCGCAGTTCAAAAAAATCTCCTCGTCGAAACTCGACATTTGGATTCATCGGATCTTCCCATCCCTTGGCTTCCCAGTCGAGAATCATGCCCGCGCGGTTGTACCACTCTGGATTCTGAAACTCTTGCGGAAACACGCCGTCATCCATTGATACAGGCGCGGGAATGCTTTCTCCCTTGGACGATCGCCAGCCATGAATGGGGTAGGGAGGCGCGAAACGATAGGGCATCGTCTCTTTCGGGCTGCCATCCTCACCCCGGTAAAACCAATTGCTGCCGCTGTGGTTGTAAATCACATCTAGAATCACGTACATCCCGCGATCGTGGGCTGCATCCACCAGATCTCGGAGATCCTGCCGGGTGCCAAAGCGGGGATCGATATCGAGAAAGTTCTGGATGCCGTAGCCATGATAGGTTTGCAAATCAATCCGCTGCTTCCAAGGTGGATTTACCCAAACCGTGGTCACGCCTAGATTCTGCAAGTAGTCGAGTTTACTAGCAATGCCTCTTAGGGTGCCACCATTAAACTGGTTTCCGGCAGTCATCCAAGCGGCTTTACTACTAGCTCGATGTTGCTCAGGCTGAGTGCGATCGAACATCGGGCGTTGCATTTCCCGACCATCACTAAAGCGATCGGGCAGTAGTTGATATAAAATCTGATCACGCCAATTTCTTGGACTAGGAAATACTCGCCCTCTAGGTTGTAAATCCGCTTCCGATAAAGATCGGGCAGAATAGTCTTCAATGATTGTTGCCATAGCTTACAAGACCTACTTGAAGAGTTCTTTTTTACCCATTGATTGAGTTAATTCAAGATAACTTTGTCAGTCACCTGCCCCTGCGAATCAATGTCATACACGATCGGAATGGCAGTTCCCAATTCAACTTTGACAATCTCTTCGGGTGATAGGTTTTCTAATTGTTTAACGATAGAGCGCAGCGAGTTGCCATGAGCCGCAATCAGCACATTTTCCCCCGCGATTAAATGGTTCATAATGCGATCGCGGAAAAATGGCACGGTTCGTTCCACCGTATCTTCTAAGCTTTCTCCTCCTCCGGGAGGCGCAACATCATACGATCGCCGCCATTGCTGCACCTGGTCTTTGCCGAATTTTTCCACGGTTTCCGCCTTATTTAGCCCTTGCAGATCGCCATAAAAGCGTTCATCAAGGAATGACGTAGTATAGACGGGAAGCTCCTGTTCTGGGTCTCCCTGATATTCGTTCCAACCCGGCGCATCGGTTTCATTGATTTCGCGCAAAACGGGAATTCTCCCATCACAGATTTCATCCACTTCCGTCAGGATGATGACAGCGGTTTCGATCGCCCGAAACAGCATACTCGTAAAACAAACTCGGACTCGATAATCTCTCAGCTTGCAGGATGCGATCGTCGCCTCTGCCCGTCCCATTTCGCTCAACGGCACATTCACCCAACCCGTAAATCGGTTTTCGGCATTCCAGAGACTTTGTCCGTGGCGAGTCAAAATTAATTTAGCCATTGGGTTCCCTCTCGGCGATGATGGTGTGAATTTTGAGAAAGTTAGTGCCTCCTGATTTGCCAAACGGCACTCCACCCATAATCAACACTTTGTCACCGGGGGCAGCAAAATTGCGTTGGAGCAAATCTGCTTCTATTTGAGCCAGCACTTCAGTGGTCAGCGTGTCTGCAAATGAGTGAAATAAGACGGGTCTCACTCCCCAACTTAGGCTGAGACGACGATAAGTTTTGGGATTGGGAGTATAGGCAACGATCGCGGCTCTAGGGCGTTCTTTGGATGCGAGTTTGGCAGTCGCGCTCGTTTCTGTCAATGTCACAATACATTGCAGATCGATGATTTGATCAATCTGATTCAACGCTTCACTAATCGCATAAACATCTTCAGTGTGAGTTGGAGGATAATTGACAAACTCAATGCATGGCTCCACCTCAGCCGCAATCCGTGCCAGCATTTTGACGGATTCTACTGGATAGTCACCCACCGCCGACTCGCCCGACAGCATGACGGCATCAGTTCCATCGATGATGGCATTGGCTACGTCACTGGCTTCGGCACGGGTAGGACGGGGATTGTGGATCATGCTATCCAACATTTGAGTTGCCGTGATCACCGGAATCCCTTTCTGATTACATAGCTCAATAATTTGTTTCTGAATCATGGGCACTTTCTCTGGACTCATCTCCACACCCAAATCTCCCCGTGCCACCATGACGGCATCACACAGATCGACGATCGCCTCCAAATTCGCGATCGCTTGGGGTTTTTCCAGTTTCGCCAACACCGGAATGCTTGCCCCTTTCTCTTTTAGCAAATCCTTCAACGCTTGCACGTCTTCTGGCTTGCGAACAAAGCTGAGAGAGATAATATCGACCTCCTGTTCAACGCCAAAGTCGAGGTCGCGTCTATCTTTTTCGGTCATTGAGGGCAGGCGCAAATTTAGGGTCGGAAAGTTGACCCCTTTGTGGCTCTTCAAAATGCCGCCCGACACCACGGTGCATTGCACATCGGTGCCATTCACCTGCTCCACTCGCAGTTCCAATAGACCATCATCCAAAAGCACCTGTGTTCCAGGTTCAGCTTCTTCAGCAACATCGGGATAATCAATTCCAACGGTATTGGGTTGCCCGGTATGGTTAGCGATCGGCACCAGAGTCAAACTATCGCCCTCTTGCAGCAATAGTCCTTCTGCTGGCAAATCTCCCACCCGAATTTTGGGACCTTGCAAATCTTGTAGCAACATCAATGGCAAGTCCAATTCTTCGGAAACAGACCGTAACCGTTTAATTCGCTCAGCATGATCCGCATAGTTGCCATGAGAGAAGTTAAGTCGTGCTACACTCATGCCCGCCAGCATCATCTTGCGAATTATTTCAGGAGAATCGCTTGCCGGACCAATCGTTGCCACAATTTTGGTGCGATGAATCAAAGGCTTCATATCAGTCCTTCCTTTTTCGCCATAAACAGCATCAAATCTATAACCCGATTGGAGTATCCCCACTCATTACGGTTAAGCATAATGTTCAGCTTTCCTGCAATATCTGTCAAGACTGCCCTAGCCCAGCGGAACCGGGAACTAGAACGCTCCGCAAGCCCTCATCCCTCACGAGAAGGGTCGGGATGAGGGCGAATGAGTGGCATATCGCGTGACCAGTGCCGTGCATATCAATCTTGAGTGCCATAGTGAGTTTTCCGGCGTTGCTGAATGGCGATATGAATTGCCCTCATCCCCAGCCCTTCTCCCTAGGGAGAAGGGAGCCAGAAATCTTATCCCCTCGCCCGTTGGGAGAGGGCTAGGGTGAGGGCGTATTTCAGAATTCATAGACTGATTCAGCAACGCCAGTTTTCCTAGGATGGTCTCGGATCTTGAATTGCAGGAGTTTGGTTTTCCCCTTCTGGTGGGAGTATGGGGGATCAAACGGTCTAATTTACCACGTGAGCTTCACATCACCATTGGTTTGGCTATAGTCTGGCACTTCTACCTGAACAGAGGGCGCTTTCCAGATATTCTCGCGGTAATCGCGGATGGAGCGATCGCTGGAGAATTTGCCAATGCGTGCCACGTTCAAGATCGATAGCCGAGTCCAATGATCCTGATCGCGATAAGCTCGGCTCACCCCCTCCTGACACTCTATATAGGATTGATAATCGGCAAACAATAGATATTGATCCTGGTAGAGCAACGAGTCTACTAAAGGTTTGAACAGGTTGGTGTCGCCGTGAGAGAAGAAGCCAGAAGAAATGCGATCGATGACCAGCTTCAGTTCATCGTTGCTGTTGTAATAATCCCAGGGGTTATATCCACTGGCTTTCTTCGCCTGCACCTCTTCGACTGGCAACCCAAACAGGAAGAAGTTTTCGGCTCCGACTTCCTCGCGAATCTCGACATTGGCTCCATCAAGGGTGCCGATCGTCAACGCCCCATTCATGGAAAACTTCATGTTGCCCGTGCCAGAGGCTTCCTTACCCGCAGTAGAAATTTGCTCAGACAAGTCAGCAGCCGGGAAGACGCGCTGGGCGTACTTGACGTTGTAATCTTCTAAGAATAGGACTTTCAGCCGACCCCGCACATCAGGATCGTTGTTGACCACATCACCGATCGAGTTAATCAACTTGATGATCAACTTCGCCATATAGTAACCCGGAGCCGCCTTACCACCCACGATGAAAGTGCGGGGCGTGATATCGAGGTCAGGATTTGCCTTCAATCGATTGTAGAGAGTGACAATGTAAAGCGCTAGCAGATGCTGCCGTTTGTATTCGTGAATCCGCTTCACCTGAATGTCAAACAGCGAGTTAGGGTCAAGCTCAAAGTTATATTTGGCGCGGATGTAATTGACCAAATCTTGTTTGACCGCTTGCTTCACCTGGCGAAACTCATGACGGAAATTCGCATCGTGGGCAAAGTCCTCTAGTTGCCGCAGTTGATCCAGGTGTTTCATCCAGCCATCCCCGATTCTGCTGGTAATCAGGTTTGCCAATCGCGGGTTGCTTAAGACCATGAACCGCCGAGGGGTTACCCCATTGGTCACATTGGTTAGTTTCTCTGGATACATCTCGTAGAAGTCGTGCAGAACGGTCTTCTTCAGCAATTCACTATGCAGTTCAGCAACTCCGTTAATGGCAAAGCTGCCCACGCAGGCGAGGTTTGCCATCCGCACATAGCGCGACCCACTTTCATCAATGATCGACATTCGACGAATGCGATCGCCATCATCAGGAAACTTAATCCTAATCTCATCAATAAAGCGGCGGTTGATTTCGTAAATGAGTTCCAGATGCCGGGGCAATAAACTAGCAAACATCTCCAAAGGCCAACGCTCTAATGCTTCTGGCAACAAGGTGTGATTGGTGTAAGCGAAGGTTTTGGTAGTGATGTTCCAGGCTTTATCCCAATTAAATCCATGTTCATCTAGCAAGAGCCGCATCAGTTCAGCCACGCCAATCGTGGGATGGGTGTCGTTCAACTGCACCACAAACTGTTCGTGGAAGCGCTCTAACGTCAGATTTTTTAGCTGCATGATCCGAATCATGTCTTGCAAAGAACAGGACACAAAGAAAAACTGTTGTTCCAGTCTCAGTTGTTTGCCCTGATCAGATTCGTCATTCGGGTAAAGAACTTTGGTGATATTTTCACATTCACTCTTTTCCTGAACCGCTCCAAAGTAATCGCCCTTGTTGAACGCCTCAAAATCAAACGATTCTGGGGCTTCGGCTTTCCAAAGGCGTAAAGTATTCGTGGTGTTGGTTTGAAAGCCCAAAATCGGCGTGTCGTAGGGAACGCCTTTGACCACCTTGTAAGGCACCCAGCGAGTGCGGGAGTGCCCATGCTCATCGGTATACTTTTCAGTATATCCGCCCAGCTTGACCTCTACTTCCGATTCCGGACGAACCACTTCCCAGGGGTTCCCATACCGCAGCCATTTATCTGTGATTTCGACCTGCCAGCCATCTTTGAATCGCTGGTCAAAGATACCGTATTCGTAGCGGATGCCATAGCCGATCGCGGGAATTTCTAGCGTTGCCATCGATTCTTGATAGCAAGCCGCTAACCGCCCTAGACCGCCATTGCCCAGCCCTGGTTCTTCTTCTTGCTCTAGCACATCCTCCAGGTTGAGTCCCAACTCTGTCACCGCCTGCTTAACCACATCGTAAAGCCCCAGGTTGATCAGGTTATTGCCCAGATGAGGTCCCATCAAAAACTCGGCAGATAGGTAAGTGACAATCCGAGGTGTTTTTTCCAAATAGGTTTGGTTGGTGTTGAGCCACCGATTTAACAAGCGATCGCGCACGGTATATGCCAACGCCATGTAGTAATCATTTTGGGTCGCAACTTGGGGAAACTTCGCCTGAACGTAATACAGGTTATCCAAAAACGCTCGCTTGATTGTTTCGACACTAATGCCAGTGCGATCGTCTTCCACTTGAATAGGGTTGGGAACCATGTTAACCATAATTAAGCCTTCTCCTGTTAGTGAGCTATAGAGAAATGAACCAATAGAATCAATCAAGCATCTGCCCGTAGCTGATCCATCTAGAATCGAGGATTGATACTTATCAAGGACGTGCCTTGAGAAGGAAAAAAGGTTACTAAACCATCATGGGCGTGAGGAGTTTTCCCTGCTCACATTCCGAGACATCAAAGCAAAATGATTGTTTCAACAAGAATTGACAATGACTAACTTTGCAGAATCAAAAAGACATCAAAATCGTGATCTTCTAAACACAAACCGATGTGGATAAAACTTTTTTTGACAACTTGATCAAATCGAGTGAATAGACTGCCGATTCTAGAATTATTCCTAATGAGCCATAATCAACGCTAGCTTCCTACCCGTTTGAATAAAACTCTAAGAAACCAAAAAAACTTTGAGTCTACCGAAGTAAAATCCTCAAAAAAGTTTAGCCCTATACTCAACAAACGAAGCTAGTTTTAGATACAGTAACAGCGATCAGTCAAAAACCTTTGTCGATACATTTAGGATACGACTTAACTCACCTAAACATAAACAGATAATATATGAAATTCATATGATTTAAGCAAAGAACTGGTTAAAGAAGTTAGCTTAAAACTAAGAAAAGGTTATGCACTTGATAAAGTGAAAGAGATAAAAAATCAGTCAAAATTCACTTGCCAACCTGGCAATTCTGGTCAGGGTTGTTTCATACGAATCGAATGGTTGATAGGGTAGTCGGGCGATCTACCTTCAACCCGCTTTTGTCCAGCCTGCTGCTGCGTAACGGGCAGGATGCGAAAAGTATTTTTTCCATCCATCAATTGATGCGGCTTGAGCCTCAAAAACGGGTCTTTTTCTACGAGAATTAAGAGCGATGAGCTTTATCCAGTCTGATTTCTACCCTCGTTGCAACCCCATGAAGATCACTTCAATTCAAGCCTCCAAGTCCATGTGAAACTTCAAATTGCCTCACGCTGGCTGCTTTCCTATGCTTGAAGGGATTCCGTGGGTCACGATCGCTCAACGGAGCCTTGATGCAACGACTGTAGTGGCAGCACGATCGCAAAGGTTGAGCCGCTTCCCAACTGACTCCGCACCGTCACTTCTCCGCCGTGAGCGATCGCGATCGCTCTGACAATTGACAGTCCTAATCCGGCTCCTTCAGAGCGTCGGCGCTGATGAGCGGCTCTGGCAAACCGTTCAAAAATCCGCTTTTGATCAGCTAAGGCAATGCCTGTGCCCGTATCGCGTATCCAAAAATGCACCTTACCCTTGCCAATGGCAGAGCCAAGCGTAATGGTGTCCGTGGTTTTGGTGTGCTGGGTGGCGTTATCTGCCAAGTTCATGATTGCCTGAGTTAGCCGCTGGCGATCGACAGTAATTCGCCCCTGTGCTACCTCTTCTAAATGCCAGTGGCGCGGGGCGAGTGCCTGGGCTTTAGCAAATAACGCCTGAGTTAGGGCAGCGGCTTCTAGGGTTTCGAGTTGTAAAAAGTCGGGGCGCTCTGCCTTTGCCAGGAAAATTAAGTCATCGACAAAGCGATTCATCCGGTCTAGCTCATCCATGACGATCGCTAGGGTTTCTTGCTGCTCGATCGACTCCACATCCATCAGTTCCAGATGTCCTCGAATGATGGTGATGGGAGTTCGCAATTCATGTCCAGCATCACTAATAAACTCCCGTTGAGTGATGAAAGCCGTTTCCACCCGGTTCATCATGTCGTTAAACCGGGTTGCCAGCCGTGCTAGTTCGCCCTTGCCCTGCACCGGAATGCGACGGGTCATCTCTGATTCATCGATCGCTTCAACGGTGGTGGCTAAGGTTTGCAACGGTCGCAGCACTCGTCCAGAAGCCGCCCATGCCAGCAGCAACGCCAGCAGCAACACCCCAAATGTCACCTTAGCTGCAATCAGGGTTGCGGCTAACCCCTCTGCCCGTTCGCCTGCGGTCGTGTGGGCAATTACAAAAACTCCCAGCGGTTGATTTTGGCGTTGAATCGGTTCCACCCGGTAGAGAATGCTGCCAACGTTAGGATTGCCGCTTAGTTGTTCCCCTTGTTCCGGTTGAGTTTGCTGCATCCAGCGCCGCATTAGGGCAGAGTCTGTGTCTAAGTCTTTGGGTCGTCCTCTGGGGCTAGATTTGTAAAATTGTCCATCGACAAATGCAATCAGATAGACCTCGTCTTCTGGAATCCGGCGAGCCATGTAAGCATCAAAAAATTGCTTCAGTTCTACCTGGATTTGGGGAGATGCCACAGCGGACTTCTCGGCTAATAGCTCGCGAAAATCCTCCAGTTCTTCCGCCATGTCTTGCCGCACACGAGCATCGATGTCGGCAAACAGTAGGTGGCGGAAAATGGGGATGGAGATGCCAAAGGCAAAGGTCAAAATCAAAATGTACCAGACTAAAATGCGGGTGCGGGCTTCTCCCCAGAAAGCCTGCCCGCGATCGCGCATCTGCTGGGAAAGGCTCGATCTCCAGGAACCCGTTGGGTATAAAGTTGTGACGGGGTGCTGGTCAAGGTTGCTCACGGCACGATCTCCCGCTCGATGATTTTGAGCACAACATTAGCTTGCAGTCTCATTAGATTTATTCTGCATTGTAGAGTGGACAAGGACTGGAGATGCGCGATCGCATTACTTATGAGACAACTTTTATTTAACGGGCGATCGCTCAAACTGAGAGTCATGAGAAAGTTCTCATGCCAACCTCATCCTAATTTCACTCAGCTTTGCAAAGTTGAAACAGGTGAATGCACAGTGGAGGGAGGGTGCAACTAGAATCTAAACGCGGAAAACCTGCTTCCCATTCTCAGGCAGCGATCCTCTCATTGCCTGCCCTCGATCGCGGATGGCATCATATTTGGGGAGAAGCCCGCACTCGTATCCTGCTCTGGTATGTACTAATTTTGGGAGTGGTTTTTCTCGCCGGAGTTCCCGCCTTCCGCTATTTATTGTTTCAGCGGGTGGATGAACGAGTTCGCCGGGAGATGGCAGCAGAAATGGTAACTTTTCGAGCGTTAATTTCCCACAATGATCAAGTCTTAACTCCTGACGATCGCGATGCAGAAGATCTGGAACACCTCAAAGAGCAGCTTCAGTCTAGCGATAGCCAGATAGTTCCTCCCACATCCAAAGCGGACTTGATGGAGGTTTTTAGAAAATATTTGCTCTACCGGATTCCCCAAGATGACACGTTTCTGATTACGTTTATCGATGGCAAGTTCTACAAATCTAGCCCTAGAGCGCGACCCAAACCACTCCAAAAAGAGGCAGATTTGATGCGTCTGTGGGCAAAGCAGCAGCGATCGACCCAGGGAGAACAAGAGATTGCAGATGCCGACGGGGGCAAACTTTTATACAAGGTGGAGCCAGTCCAAATTCAAGGGCAAACGCGCGGCGTGTTTGTGGTGGTTCATGCCACGGCGGGGGAACGCGCCGAAATTTTGGAAGCTCTAATTGTGATTATTGAGGTCTCTCTTGCCCTGTTCTTGATTGCTTTAGTGCTTGCCTGGTTTGCCGCTGGACGAGTCTTGGCTCCGCTGCGAACCATTACTACCACCGCCCAAACGATTAGCGAAACCGATTTGTCTCAGCGATTGCCAGGGGCTGGGCGAGGGGAACTGGCAAAACTGGCAAAAACCTTTAACAGCATGATGGATCGGCTGGAGACTGCGTTTGAAACCCAGCGGGAGTTTATCAACGATGCCGGACACGAACTCCGAACGCCAATTACGATCATCCGAGGCAACCTAGAACTCATGGGCGATGACCCAAACGAACAGCAGGAAACTCTAGCCTTGGTAGTGAGTGAACTGGAGCGGATGAGCCGTCTAGTGGATGACCTGGTGTTGCTAGCAAAAGCGGAACGCACAGATTTTTTGCATCTGGCAACAGTGGATGCGGCTGCGTTGACTCAGGAACTTTTCACCAAAGCGAGAGCGCTGGCAGAGCGCGATTGGCAGTTGGATGAGACGGCGCGGGGACAAATTGTGGTCGATCGCGAACGCATAACGGAGGCAATTATGAATCTGGCACAAAACGCGACTCAATATACCCATCGGCAGGGTACGATTTCCATCGGTTCGACGATCGCTAAAGGTAAAGTTCGCTTTTGGGTGCGAGATGCGGGCGAGGGCATCCCATTGCCAGACCAAAAGCGAATTTTTGAACGATTTGCCCGCGCTGCTAATAGCCGCCGCCGCTCTGAAGGAGCCGGATTAGGATTATCTATTGTCAGAGCGATCGCCGAAGCCCACGGTGGACAAGTCCTACTCCGCAGCAAACTTGGCTCCGGCTCCATGTTCACCCTTGTTTTGCCCCTCGACCCGCCCCAGGAGATTATTGCCCATGTCGCATATCCTCATCGCCGAAGATGAATCTCGAATTGCCGCCTTCATTGAAAAAGGGTTGCGCTCCAGCGGGTTTACCACCACCGTTGCCAGCAGCGGTTTGGCAGCCTTAAATCTGGCTCAAGGTTGCTCGTTTGATTTGCTGATTCTAGACTTAGGATTGCCTGAAAAAGATGGCTTAGAAGTTTTAGAAGAACTGCGTGGGCAAGGACAAACTCTCCCCATTATTATCCTGACAGCACGAGATGACATTCACGATAAGGTGAATGGTTTGGAATGCGGGGCGGATGATTACGTGACTAAACCCTTCCGCTTTGAAGAACTCCTAGCGCGAGTGCGAGTGCGCCTCCGGCATCTAGCCACCGCCAAAGGGGGAGAGAAAGACATTTTGCAAGGGGGAGATGTCGCCTTGAATCTCCGAACTCGGCAAGCAGTGATCAAGGGTAACACGGTCGAACTCCCTGCCCGTGAATTTACGATGGCAGAAATGTTTTTGCGCCATCCTGGGCAGATTCTCACCCGCGAACAATTACTCGATCGCGTTTGGGGCTATGACTATGACCCTGGTTCTAACATCGTCGATGTTTACGTGGGTTATCTCCGCAAAAAGTTGGGCAGCGACCTAATTGAAACCGTGCGCGGCATGGGGTATCGCCTGCGAACATGAGAAAATTCTCATGCTTTTCTCATGTCAGTTTCATGCCGATTGAGGTAATGGACTAGACCTGTGGAAATGAGAGAAACTAAAAAGGTCGTTTGCCTAAAGTTTCTGCCATGGTACTTGAACCAGTTCTTTGCCCAAGTTGTGGAAGTAGTGATGTCGTCAAACATGGGCAATCGGGTGAGGGGA
>JBGSWI010000159.1:0-12432 GCA_041752515.1 Leptolyngbyaceae cyanobacterium
AAAAAAGGACTCAATACGGTAGGGCATACCGGAATCAAAGCTTGGGGAGAGAACGACCTCTATCTGAATCAAGTAATTGCTTCAGACAAGTTGGCTCGGTGAACCAAGAATCCTCGTGCCTTTAGGTCGAGGAGTGTCAACTGCACGGCATTCGGCAAGGCTTAACCGTCAGCAAAAAAATAGATGCCTATATTCAACCCGATCGCGTGATGGGGCGATCGCTGAAGTCTCTCAGAGAGGAATATGGCATCTTCAATAGGGGCGCTTGGGAGATGTAATGCGAACGGAATTCGTCACCTAGTTGAGATAAAGTCTTTATTTATGGAAATGTTACAGGCGATCTTGTGTGGCTACTACGGCAAGGGCAACGGCGGGGATGAGGCGCTCTTAGCATCCCTGTTGCAACGGTTGCCCAAAACGGTTAAGCCGCTGGTGCTGTCGGGTAATCCTAGCCAAACCCGCGATCGCTTTGGGGTAGACGCAATTGACCGGAATAACGCGATCGCGGTGCTTCAAGCCCTCCGCCAATCTCAGGTCTTCATTTGGGGCGGCGGCAGTTTGATCCAAGATGCCACCAGCGCCCTCAGTCCGCTTTACTACACCGGGTTAATGCAGTTAGCGCAGCGCATGGGCTTAATCACCATTGCCTGGGCACAAGGGATTGGACCGCTGAATCGTCCCGTTATTCAATGGCTGGCGCAGCAAACCTTTTCTCGTTGTACGGCGGTCAGTGTGCGCGATAGCCGTTCTGCTCAGTGGGTTTCTGACTGGGGCATTCCCTTTACGCTGGCACCCGATCCAGTCTGGGCGTTGACCGGCAGTCCCGTTCAAGGATTGTGGGACTTGCCTGCTCCCAGAGTTGCCGTCAATCTTCGCACCCATCCCCAACTGACTCAAGATCGTCTGGCAGCGGTGACCCAAGCGTTGATCTTGTTTCAGAAATCAACCCAAGCCTGTATTTTATTGGTGCCGTTTCAGCGATCGCAAGATCTCGCGATCGCCCAAGCCCTTCAGCCGCAAATCCCCGGTTCCCAAGTGCTGATGTTAGACGATCCGCAGCAGCTAAAAGGATTATTTCGCGGGGTAGAAATGGCGATCGCCATGCGGTTTCACGGGCTGATCATGGCTGCTGCCTCTGAGTGTCGCTGCTTTGCCCTCAGCTATGATCCGAAGGTGAGCCAGTTAATGAAGGATTTGGAGTTACCGGGATGGGAACTCGACCACATCCCGACTGACCCGAACGCCATTTGTCAAACCTGGTTAGAACACTACGTTAACGGTGAACCGCTGTCGCCCGACCAGATTCAATTTCTCGTCGATCGCGCCCTCATTCATGCAGAAATGCTAGAAAAAGCAATAGAACAGTAAAACGCAAAAAAACAGCATTTTTCACTCGCCATTCGACATTCGTAATTCCTATGAAACTCCTTAATTCCCTACTCGATCGCCATCCCGAAAAGATCACCGCCAACGTCGAAATTTATACCTGGCAAACCTGCCCGTTTTGCATTCGCGCCAAGCTGCTGTTGTGGTGGAAGGGCGTGAAGTACACGGAATATAAAATTGATGGAGATGAAGCGGCACGGGCAGCCATGGCAGAGCGATCGCAGGGTCGTCGCAGTGTACCCCAAATTTTTATTAACAATCAGCCTGTGGGCGGCTGTGATGATGTTTACGCCCTAGATGCCCAAGGGCAGCTTGATCCCTTGCTGCAATCTGCATAATGGGCGGGAAATATTTACTGGATGACCCAGAATATCAAAAGCACTGCCGCTGGATGGAACGGGCGATCGCCCTGGCTGATGCCGCCGGAAAAGCAGGCGATGTTCCAGTGGGCGCAGTGATTGTCGATGCCCAGGGAAACGCGATCGCTGAGGCAGAAAATCGCCGAGAGCGTGACCATGATCCCACGGCTCACGCTGAAGTGCTTGCCCTGCGTGCTGCTGGAAATGCCTTAAATACTTGGCGACTAGAAGGCTGTACACTGTATGTCACTCTAGAGCCATGCCCGATGTGCGCGGGTGCGTTGGTCTTAGCGCGGTTGGGAATGCTCGTATATGGCGCAGATGATCCGAAGGCTGGAGCGATTCGCAGCGTGCTGAATGTGCCGGATAGCGCGTGTTCCAATCATCGTTTTCCAGTAATTGGTGGTATCGTAGAAAATTCCTGTCGTCAGCAATTGCAATCGTGGTTTGCTGATCATCGTTCTTAACAAAGGTGGGATCTGTCACATGACACCCCTCAAACTGTCCCAGGGATGAAGACAGTAGATTTAAGGGCATCTACGGTGGAAATATCTATTTTTCTCTGCATCTAACCGCTTCCCATTAGCATCATGCGATCGCTTAACTCCCTGTCCTCGGTTGATTCGCTCTTTAAGTCTGTTTTTCCTGTTGAAGACGAAAAAAAGTCTGACCTGTTTGCACGGACTGATCTATCCTCTCAATTATCAGAACCTGGCGATTTGCCACCGAGCAAAAAAGCTGCCGAGCCTGCTCCTTCGCGAGTTTTGCCTTGGTTAATGGCGTTGTTTTATCCATTGGGGCGCTACTTTGTGCTGCCGATCTACTTCAAACAAATTGAAGTGACTGGCAGAGAACATTTACCTGTTAGCGGTCCAGTGATTTTGGCTCCCACTCATCGATCGCGATGGGATGCGATGATGTTGCCCTATGCCGCAGGGCAAGACATCACCGGACGACACTTGCGCTTTATGGTGTCGGCAAATGAAGTGACCGGGTTGCAAGGCTGGTTTATTCAGCGGATGGGTGGGTTTCCCGTCAATACTGACCGTCCGGCGATCGCCAGTCTGCGTCACGGCGTTGATATATTGGAATCGGGTGAAACTTTAGTCATTTTTCCTGAGGGTAATATTTTTCGAGAATCCCATGTCCAAGCCCTAAAACCAGGGTTGGCGCGATTAGCCATTCAAACAGAAGCTAATCACACCAGTCTTGGGATTCAAGTAGTGCCCATTAGCATCTGTTACAGCAGTTCCTTGGTGCCTTGGCGTAGCCGGGTTCGCGTGGCGATCGGTGCACCGCTTCATGTTTCTGACTATTGCCAGGGTTCTCATAAACAAAACGCAAAGCGCCTCTCCGCCGATCTCCAAGCTGCCATGGAAGCTTTATCTTGAAACGATTGGGCGCGTTAGTGATACCGTTTTGAGTTTTGAGTTTTGAGTTTTGAGTTGCAAGACAAAGAAACATTGCCGCTTCCAGCAGATCATCTGTCGCGTTTCAATTTCAAATTGGTATGATTTTTTGGGCGTTGCTGAACCATGGCATGAAAAACTTTTGGGACAGAGCCGGTCTTTTGCCGGTTACTCCCTGTGGGGGCAGGGCAACCCTAGGGAAATTGTCCCTGCAAAATGATTGCCCAATTTAGCCACATCATTTTTTGCAGGTCTCGCCCTTGTCATAACCCCAGCGTTAACTGCCAGTTCTTGAGGGTTCCAGTGTCTCCTAGAGCCGCATCTACAACCCTAAGCTGCCAGGTGCCTTGGGCAGATTGCCCCAGAAATCGAGCCAGCGCCGGAGTCGATTGGGGAGAATAGGTTGCTTGCCAAATTGTTCTGCGTCCTAAGGTACGGGCTTGCAGCAACACAGTTCGGTTGGAAGGAGCAACTAAGCTGATTTCCAAGTCGCCTAAAAAGCGATGTTCTACTTCCAGGTTGATTTGAATGGTGCGAACGATGCCAGTTTCCATCACCTGAATTGAACTGGTGATGCCTTGGGAATTGTTATCGGGAATTGCGAAACTCGCGGCGTTGGATAGCTGAATTTGACGAGAAGGGGCGATCGCCGGAACCTTCCGCTGCACTGCTGCCTGTGTCGCTTTGAATGCATTCACCTTGCCATAGCCAAACCAGTCACAGCGCCCTCCCGCTTCATAGGTGCCCTTGCGAAACCCAAACTGCGGATCTGGGTTTGAATCGACGATTTTATCCGCGGTTTGCTGCAATACCTGCTTGACTTCCAGCGCCGTCAGATCTGGATTAGCAGATAGCACAAGCGCCGCCACCCCCGCCACAACTGGACAAGCGCTAGAAGTGCCCCCAAAATCTGAAGTGAAGTCACCCGGATCATAGCCCGGTTGCCCCACGCGATCGGTCGTGACCACGCCCAGACCCGCTAACTCTTCCCGCACAGGGGGCGGCGTGTAAACATAGCCGACCCCCTGCAACCCAAAGCCAGGGGGCGCATTGTTGCTAGGGGCACACACGGAGATCTCCTTCCCCCAATTGCTGTAAGCCGCTTTGCGATTGAGGCTAGTGGAAGCCGCCACCGCAATCACATCGGGATGCACGGCAAATCCGGTTAGCCAATCGGTTGATCCCTTCAAAGCGTTGTTGGGCCATCCCTGTTCGGTGACTGCGCCATTGACAGGGCGATTGGCATTGCCAGCGGCAAACACAATCACACAGCCTTTGCCATTGCGCCCTTCGATCGCCGCGCGGGATAGAGCATTTCGCTGCCGCAGTGATAGTGGAAAATATACCGCCGAGGGTCCCCAACTACAAGAGATCACTGAAGCGCCCTTGGTCATTGCCCACCCAAATAAATCTTCGACGGATTCATCATCCAAAAAGCCACTGGTACGGAGCGGCATGAGGGCACAGCCCGGAGCAACGCCTACAGCCCCTTTCCCGTTTTCTTCGGCAACTGAAACGCCAGCGCACGCAGTCCCATGGTCATCGTCGGGTTCACCGGGCATGGGCAAAAAGTCATTGTCCTTAAAGTCTCGTGGCGCAACGATTTTACCCACACCTTGAAAGTCGGGATGGTTCAGGTCAACAGAATCATCCATAATAGCGACCACCACCGATCGCACGCCTCTCGTCAAATCCCAGGCTTGCTCTGCAAAGATGTGAGAGTTGGGTGCCAAGTCAGCGCCGCCGCTATGATTCAAATGCCATTGTTTCGGGTAGATCGGATCTTTGGGGCGATGGAGCGACTGCGACTTAACTACAATATTGGGTTCTGCGACCAACACCTCCGATCGCTGCATGAGGTGATTAGTCACCTTCACAGGATTTTCTTGCGCAGCAGCAGTGACTTGAAAAACAAACGTATTGGGAATGCCCACCACCGGTTTCACCTGCTGTAACCCAACTTCAGCAGCAATTTGGGCGATCGCCTCTGGGCTAACCTGGGGCGCAAACTGCACCGTGATTTGATCCGTCATATACACTCGCGATGACGGATCATCTTTAAATTGATACACGTGGCTGGCGTACTCTACTTGATTTGACTCACGCACTTGCTGCATCACCTGATCGCGCTGATCTGGCTCCACCACAATTTCTGTGAGCTGCTGAGGAGTCTGCTCCGTACTAACTTCAGCAGGCAGCGGCTTGACTAAATCCACCATGACTGAATGATCTGCCGCTTTCACCGTAAAGCGATCGCCCACTTTTTCAATCAAAAGTTCTTCCCCACCTCGCTGAAGCACCTTGCCCACACTCGTCTCTGGCATCGCCTGGTTATGCGGAGTCGGATCAGGTTGTGCAGGAGTTTGGTTCGTCATTGAGGCACCTCAAAACAGTTGCTAAAACAGTTGCTAAAATTTCTGATAAGCTCAGTGCTTAGTGAGAGCGATCGTTTAGGAAAGGCGCGATCGCACTTCCACACTACTCCAAGTTTTTATCAAAAAGCCCTCCACTGGATATTCAAATAATCTGCTAGCCCCTTCCGCTTCACGAAGAACCATTAGGTACTTCGACGCATGGCAAGTTGCAGTGGTAATATACATAAGTTCAACTAACTCCCGGTTCCTTTAGCAACGTTGCCTCATGAAACTCTCTGGAATGCGTCGTTTTCTTCACATTACTAGTTTGGCATCCTTGTCGGTTCTGGTTTTTTCCAGCATCTTCAAGCCCGAAACTTTGTCGGCGCAAGAATTGCCAACAGGTCCAAACCAGGCAAAACCCATTGATCCCAATGCTCCCAACGTTGTCAGCCCTACCAGCCAAGAAACTGGGATTCTCAGCTTGCAAGGCGGTACAAAGTTGATGCAAGAAGCAAACGGTGCCGTTTCTTCTCAAAATTATCCCCTAGCGCTGAAAAAATTTCAGGAGGCTCGTCAGGTTTTTAACCAACTCTCCAATTTTTATCAAGAGCTAGCAGGCAGTTTTTCTGGAATCGATAATCGCATCGCGGATGGGCATCGCCGCAAAGCATTAGAAACCGCTGAAATGCGAGACAACTCAACCTATCAACTAGCCCTGGTACACCGTGCGCAAAACCAGTCTGAGCTAGCAGTTCCCTTACTGGTGCAAATTATTCGGAGCCAACAACCTACCCGCGATCTCGGCAAAAAGGCTTATCAACAGCTTTTTGAACTGGGCTTTGTAGATTCTCCTTTCCCTCGACCCCGTGTTGATGGATCTGTGCCCACTCCCTCTTCTGCAAAATAAGTAGTCGTTAAGCATTAAACTGTCGTTCACTGGTAATATTTGCTTTATTAGCTTTCAGAAAATTCAGATTCCGATCAAAATCTGAAATAAACCCATCAGAATCAAGTTTAAATCGTTCAATTAAATCGTTAAACTAATAAGTTGAGTCACTCAACAAGATAAGGAGGGTCGATGGTTAGCCCCGATCAGGTTGAAGCCATGATTAAGGTTGAGATCCCGGATGCTCAGGTTCAGGTTTTGACGAGCGATGGCGAACATTATGAAGTGGTTGTGGTATCTCCCGTATTTGAGGGAAAACGGCTAGTTCAACAACATCAGCTTGTTTATCAGGCGATTCAAACGGAGATGTTGACTGGAGCCATTCATGCGATGGCGGTTAAAACCTATACCCCTCAGGCATGGGAGTCTATCCAGCAAACCGCTTAGTTTAGCAGAGCCTATCAATATTCAGCGTTCAATAGTCGATGACCCCTTACTTAAATAAACCTATGACTCCAGAAACTAAGGCACGAATTGAGAGCTTGATCCAAGACAACAAGGTGATGGTTTTTATGAAGGGGAATAAACTTATGCCCCAATGTGGTTTTTCAAACAACGTTGTTCAAATTCTCAACGTTTTAGGCGTTCCCTTTGAAACAGTTGATGTTTTGGCAGACGCTGAGATTCGAGATGGAATTAAAACATTTTCTAGCTGGCCCACTATTCCACAAGTTTATGTGAATGGGGAATTTGTCGGTGGTTCTGATATCCTAATTGAGCTTTATCAGAAAGGGGAACTCCAGCAAATTGTCGAAGTGGCAATGGCATCTTGATGATCGCAATCTTTGCTAGCGATCGTCGATACGTTTCCTAGATATTCCCCCCTTTTGTCAATCAAAAAAGGGGGGTTTTGGTATTCAATAGTAACCTCGCTCAACCTCCGGCTCTGGTTTCTCAAAGTTAGAAACATCATAGAGATAGCGAGTAACTTCTTCCTCTAACCGATGAATAAGATACGGCTCAAGACTATTAGCGTGCCTTAATGCAGCAAGATAACCATCAATATATAGCCGTAAATCATCAAATCTATAGCCTCGGCTCCACAGATCAACTAAAGCGTCAGTTAACCGCTGATAGTACCGAATTGTTAAAGTGTCTTGCAACATAGGTGTGGTGTGAAAAGCGCCTTTAGGTTAGAGCAGTTGATTGCTATCTTTCCACTAAACGAAGTGAAGTTGATTTACGAATTGCAATCATCTACTTAGTTTAATAACTCTATCTTAACTTTAATAAATGAAGTTCTTGTAGCTTTTCAATTAAGCCGCTAGGAAGATTTTTAGAGGCACATCGGGTAAAGGGGCTTACCCGCTTGAGTAACGCTGATTACAAATATGAGCAGTGGTCTCTGTTACATTGAGGACACTCATCAGAAGGAAGTCAAGCCTGAGTGGTAGCTTTTTGTATCCAGATTGTTGAAGGAAATCCTCACCTGCGATCGCTGCTGGGGTGGCATTTGCAGCAGGCTGGTTCGGCTGTATACCAATCTGCTGATATTCGCCAAGCAATGGATGTATTTCAACATCGTCAACCCGGTTTAGTGATCTTAGATTCTGAACTGCCCGACGGGGATGGAGTTGAATTTTGTCGGTGGTTAAGGCAACAGCAGTCCTTAATTTTGATGCTATCTGCCCGCAATACCGAAGCTGATATTGTGGAAGGGCTGCGGGCTGGAGCCGATGACTATCTAACCAAACCGTTTGGAATGCAAGAATTTTTGGCGCGGGTAGAGGCGCTGACTCGTCGTCGAGTGGCGATGCCGCCACCGATTTCATTAGACTGTGGCGACCTAAAAATTGATTTAGTTCATCGTCGGGTTCGATTTAGAGAAGAATTAATCGACCTAACTCCTCAAGAATTTAGTCTTTTGTATGTGTTGGCGCAGGCAGAGGGAATGCCGCTGAGTCGCTCGGAATTGCTGCGTCGAGCTTGGCCTGACGCGATTGACAATCCTCGCACCGTTGACACTCACGTATTATCATTACGAAAAAAGGTGGAAACCGATCCACGCCAGCCAAACTTAATTCAGACGGTTCGGAACGTGGGCTATCGCCTAAATTTGGAAAGCCTAACTCCTAGTGCGCCGACTCCAGCCAATAGTTATTCGAGCAATCGTCGTAAAGCGTTGGTGCAGTCTTCGTCTCAAAGGATGGCAGTGGGCGATTTGTAGTTAGCGAAGCTTTTCCACGCAACCCTCTAGGGAATCGCGATCTTTGAAGGCAAGTTTTTTCATTAAAGGTCGTTTATTAGCGCCAGATTATCTCGATGGACAACGGTTTCTGGACAGGCATAACCCAGAATTTGCTCAATTTCATCGGATTGATGTCCTTGAATTTTTTTCAGTTCCACACTTCTGTAATTCACCACGCCGCGCGCAAACTCTTCGCCTGAACGATCGCAGAGAGCGATCGCATCTTGGCTTTCAAACTCACCTTCCACTTGAATAATCCCAGCGGCTAGCAAAGACTTGCCCGCATAGCGAATTACCTGCACCGCGCCTTCATCCAAAAACAGCTTGCCCATTGGCACTAATCCGTGGGCAATCCAGCGTTTACGAGCGTTGGCAGGGCGAGGCTGCGGTTCAAACTGGGTTCCAATCGCTTCGCCTTGTAAGATTTTTTCAATATTTTGAGCAGATCGCCCATCCGTAATGACCGTTCGCACTCCGGCACCTGTAGCAATGTTGGCTGCTGAAATTTTGGTCATCATCCCACCGGTGCCCCAACTTGAACCGCGATCGCCCACCTGCACCTGCAATTTTTTCAGGTCATTCACTCGATGCACTACCGAAATAGGTTTCGCATCAGGATTGCTGCGGGGATCAGCAGAATATAAGCGGTCCACATCCGTGAGTAAGAATAGCCAATCTGCCTTGACCAAACTTGCGACCAGCGCCGATAAGGTATCGTTATCTCCAAATTTGAGCTCATCTACCGCCACTGTGTCATTTTCATTAACGATAGGGATTACGCCCAACTGCAACAGTTCTTGAAATGTTTGCTCTACATTGATGTAGCTGTTACGCTGCACCAAATCCCCACGAGTGAGCAAAACCTGGGCGATCGGCTGCTGTAACACGCTAAACAGATCATCGTACACGCGAATCAATCGCCCTTGTCCAACGGCGGCAACCGCTTGTTTGAGAGTAATGCTCCGGGGGCGCTCGGTCAAACCTAATCGGGCACACCCTACGCCCACCGCACCTGAAGAAACTAAAACAACGCGATGCCCTTGATGGCGTAACCGACTTAGGGTTTCTACCAAGGTTGCAATCGTTGATAAGGCTAAGCAGCCTGTGGTGGGCTGAGTCAGGCTAGAGGTGCCAATTTTAACCACAATAGTTTGAGACATGAAGCAGCCCAGCCATAATAAAATTAGGAGTCTAGCTAATACAAAGCGCCAACCCCCTATCCATTGGGGATTAGCGCTCCGTATAGTACTTATAAGAATGTATCTTTAAGGTCTTTATTTGGCTGACCTCATTTCATCTTTTACAAGAGTGCCAGCAAAGCTGGACATTAAAAGATTTTCTAATATTTTCTTTATATTTTTCTAGGCTAGATAGTCAATTTGCTTTATGGGTTTCGCTCAGGCAGCGATTCAGGGGTTAGAGAGGCACCTAAAGCTTGAGAAAGCCAAACTTCAAAGTTGTGAAAAGGCGAAGTTCGAGAGTCAAAATCGGGATGGATCATCGGTTTCACAAGGATAGTGAACATCCCAAGGCGGTTTCCTGCTAAAACATCGGTAAGCAGGCGATCGCCCACCATTCCCACTTGTTCCGGTGACAAGCCCATAGACTCAATCGCTTTTCGCACTTTCCGCCGAGAGGGTTTAGCCGCACTCGAAAGGTAGGGCAAGTCTAGAGATTTGCCAATCCGTCGAATCCGCGCTTCACTCACATTATTACTGACCAGCCAGAGCGTTGCGACTTGCTGCACCTCTTTCACCCACGGCAAAAGCTCTTCGGATACTTGAGTAGCCCGAAGCGGCACCAAGGTTTCATCCACATCTAGCACCAACCCTTTCAGTTGATGGGCATTCAGCAATTCTGGCGTAATCTGAAGAACAGTGCCTGGAATCACCAGGTTGGGTTGTAGAAGTTTGCTCCAAAACATAAAAAGTTACTTTAAATAATTAGTTCAGCCAAAAATTAATTCTTAGGGGGTGAAATTTATTTTAGAAGATAATTAGCGTGCCTCTATTGCAGAATCTATAAAGCTTATTGGCTAGAAGATTTTGCGGCATCTCGCTGATCGTGGATGGCGTTCTGGGCAACCTGATGCTCTGCGAGGGTACGACTGAAGACGTGGGTGCCGTCATAGCGGGCAACAAAGTAGAGATAGTCAGTGTTTTCTGGGCTGAGGGTGGCTTCAAGGCTAGCTTTACCAGGGCTGGCGATCGCGGCAGGGGGCAAGCCTGGATTGACATAAGTATTGTAAGGATGGGGGGTTTCCACCTCACGATATAGCAACGGACGATCGGGCGTTTGCTTAATGCCAAAGGCATATTCAACCGTGGGATCAGAAGCTAATGGCATTTCTTTCCTTAAACGATTCGTGAATACGCCTGCAATTCGATTGCGCTCTTGAGGCACTACGGCTTCTTTCTCCACAATACTTGCCAAATTGACCCATTGCGCCAAGGTGAGAGACGGATTATCTTTTTGCTGTTGATAAATCGGTAATGCCACTTGCTCAAAGCGATCAAGCATTTGCTGAACAACGGCATCAGGGTTGACGGGCGACGCGATTTGATAGGTATCTGGAAAAAGGTAGCCTTCTAACCGGGGAAAACCGGGCATTGGGCTAGTGGCTGGCAACCAAGGATATTGAGCGACAGAAACGCGATTAGCCGCCGCCAAAAAATCCTCAGCCGAGAAAAATCCTTGCTGCTCAAAGTATTGCGCCATCTCATTCATAGACCAGCCTTCTGGAATCGTAAAGCTAAGCTGCGTTACTTTTCCTGCCCAGATTGTGTGGGCAATTTCTGGCAAAGACTGAGTTTTGGAAAGTTGGTAGGTGCCCGCTTGAAACCCACCTTTAGGATCTTGAAGCGTCGTCCAACGAGTCCATAGGCTCCAAGGTCTGGTAGACCGAATCAGCCCTAGGGCAGCCAAATCTTGTCCAATTTCTTGGGCGGAGGTGCCAGGGGCAACACGCAGATTAATCGGTTTCGCAGCCGTTTGAGCAGAACCAGAGGCGATAGGCGCAGTGGCGGTCAACCACCAGTTCCAGGTTTGCCAAGTGGCGACTCCTAAAGTGGCTAGGACGATCGCGAAGAAAAGTAAACCTTTGGGAAGTCGTTTAGCCATAGTAAGAGTGTCCACCGTAGCTGTAATCACAGCAGTTTGAAATAGAAAAGGCGATCGCGACTGGCACTAAAGTTCGCCGCGATCGCCACTTTCCTAGTTCGAGTCGAGATCATCAAAAAGCTGATCTTCAATTTCAGCCAACAGAGGCTGAAGTTTTTCTAGCTCCTCTGGCAAAAGCAGACGAGGCTGATTGTTTGCATCCATCCGCGCCAAGATAAAAAATGGATCAAGCGGAGCATAAACCGCAAATTCCTTCTCCTCTCGATAAAACCGGGCTAACAGTTGCAGTTCTTCAACATCCTCTTCATCTGTTTCAGAAGTAATTTCGATAAATTCGTCTTCGTCTTCTAAATCAGGCAAGTCTCCTTCGACCGTCAATACAACGGCGGTTCTTTTCAGAGTTAAATTTTGCTCCTCTAGAACGGCTTTTGCGATGGGAAATAGAATATCAATCTCTTCTTCGCCCTCAACGGGAATCGCCTCTTCATCATTGTCTGATTCACCTTGCCAAGCAAAAATCTCGACCGGTGCATCCACAGGGACTAGCAACGCATAGTCCTGCTCTTCTACTTCAATGAAACGTTCAACTGTGCAGGCAATTTTTCGCCCAGCATCATCGGTCAAAATTACTGTTTCTGCATCCATTTCGATCTCATTTTCATCCATT
>JBGSWI010000160.1:0-11857 GCA_041752515.1 Leptolyngbyaceae cyanobacterium
ATCTCAAGAGAAGTCTGCCAAAGGCGGTACGCGTGCCAAACGGCTCAAGGCGGGTTGGGATGACCAGTATCTCACCAAGATTTTGGCTCAAGTTCCTACCCCATCCCGCAAATTATGAAGATACGTGTGCGTTCGCCCTAACGGCTCGTCAATTCCGCTATCATCAATCTGCTACTTGGCGATTTGCCAAGGAATCATCACATCTTGGGCGAGGCGCTGCGAGACGGCATAGGCTCCATACCGATTGAGATGGCTGGGGTCAGAGAAATAATCAGGTTGAGTGGTGAGGGCACCGCTCAGATCGCGGTAGATAAAGCCAAACTCAGGCGCAAGGCTAAGCATCTGCTGTTGAAAGGCATCCTCATGCCGTTTGCGCGACGGGTCGAGATACTCCTGAGTTAAGGGCAAGTTAACAAACACCAGGGGCAATTTTTGAGATTGAGCATACTGGGCGATCGCGATCATGGCTTCGGTTTGCACTCCTTCCAAGCTAAAAGATTCGTAGTCTGAATCATATTCACCCGAAACCCGCGCATACTTTTGATAGTAAGTCACTGGATTAAAGCGAACGGGGAGAGGCAGAAATCCATCTATATCGATCATGCCTTGTCCATCGGCGGAGAGCGACGGAGCCGAACTCGCCGAAGCCACGGGGGAACTGGAGTTGATGAAACTATCGGATGATGCCAGCACGTTGGGTGAAAGTGTTGGAGGCAACAGGCTAATCAACTGTTCGCGTAGCTGATTTTTGAGGCGATCGCGCTGGCGATATACTGCCGACAATCCGCCCAACTGCTTGGTCACCAACTCATTCACCTGCTGATATGGATTGGCAGGGGAGGGTGCCGCTTCTTCCGTCACGGATGCTGGAGTGCCGTTCGGCTGCTGTTTGGCAGTCGGGAGTTGGGCGATCGTGGTGCTGGCGATCGGCGGTTTGCCCCCCGTCAAGGTGCGGTAGCCCTCCGACGTAACCATGCCGTTATAGGTAATATCCATGCGAGCGCTGTTAAAAGCACGCGCCCCATCGGCGAACAGCAGCAATTTCGGCAGCTTATCTTGGGGTAATATGTGCTGCACTACTAAATCAACCACTTGAGCCGTTGCGCCATTCACCCCAAAGTTGAAAATTTGAACGCCGGTATAGCCTTGTTTTGCCAACGCTTTTTCTAAGGCTGCCGGATCGATTCCCCGTAGCGCTCTAGAACTCCCCATAATCAGCACATCAGGCGCACCAAAAATTTCTAAATAACTGTTATAAACCGCAAGCTGGCGATCGAACTGGCGACTATTGAAGCTGGGATAGTCTAGGGTGGCATTTAGCGTATCTGCCTTCGCCTGCATGGGAGAAGCCGGTAGCACCTTGTGATTGAGTGAATCGATCGCTGGAGACCATGCCATTTCGCCGGGTTGGGTAAAGCTGGAAGCATTAAAGGCGGTTGCATCACTCGTTTTTTTGCTGAGCGATAGATTGGGGAGTTGAGTCGTTGCCAATTTGGGGCTGCTGGTTAGCGACATCGCAGAAGTCTGGACTTGAGCGATTTGAGCTTGAGACGATCGCTGGAGCCAATAGCCCAGCAGCCAGTCGATTTGCAGCGCTAGCAGCAGCCCAACAATGCCCCAAACCAGCCCAACGCCTAAACGCTGGCGACTCGGCTTATCAGAAATTTTGCTTACGCCAAGGCTGGGATTGAGCGGTGCAGACTCTAAAGGGATAAACAGTTGAGTTTGAATCAACGATCGCTGGATTTTCTCCAGTGCTCGGTCTGCAATCTGAGCGATCGCCGATCGACGATCGTCGGTCTGCGGCTCTGACCACGGCACAAGTGCCCCCGCAGGCGACAGCAATTCGTCAATGTGAACATCCGAAAGGTGAATATCCGAAAGGTGAACATTCGACAAGTTCATATCCGATGCGGCAAATTCTGGAGGGGCGGTAGAACCTAAGCGATCGCCACTAAAATCAAGCCCATAGTGCCAAAGCGGCATCCGCTGCCCAGAGCGCCGCCCATAAACCCGCACCCCCGCCACGGAGTCAATCTCTAATGGCTTTAGAAATCGGGCAATTGGCGCAGCCACGGCATCCTGCCGAGGACAATGGGGTGCATCGGTCATGATGTGCAACAAATCGCCTTTTTGCCGAATCTGAACGCGAATGCCGCCGGTTGCCAATTTGTCACTTAAATCAGGGTTGACCAGGCGCGTTAGCAAAAAAGTAATCGCGGCTAAGTGGTTTTGACGGGCAAGATCGAGAGTAGAGATTGCCAGTTGCGGATTGTGGGCAGCAGGCAGCTCTACCCAATGAACCCAAGCAGGGATCGCGGCAACTGCGGTAGAAGAAGTCGTTACGCCATAGAGTGCCGCCGCCTGAATTCCTTGTGGCATTAACCCTTGCAGCAGGGGTGCGATCGCCGCGATCGCGCTGGCTTGATCGGGAACCGTGCCCCGGCTGCCAGCACAGGAGAGATGCAAGGTGGCATCTTTTAGCAGCGCCGACAATTCGATAGATTGCTCTGCCAAGTGGCGATTTAGCAGGTGAGCGATCGCTTGCACATCGCCCCATCGTGCCCATTCTTTGAGAATGTCTGCGGTCGGGGTTAGGTCTACTCGCAAAATCCATTCAGGTTGCAGTTCGCCGCTCACCTGCCCAAACACCAACGCATCCCGAAGCTGCTGAAGTTCCAGTGCCCTGAGCCGCTGGGCAATGACATCCCTTAATAAAGACAAGTCGGGGCTATAAGCCGACTCGCAGACAATGAATAATCGGCTGAGCGGGGATAAATCAGGCGATGGCTGAGAAGACGCGGGCTGAGAAGACGATCGCCCACTGTCAGCCGACTCAGTTTTAATTTTGGCACGCACCGCAACTCCCATACGGCTAAGCGCATTGCTGAGATACCGTGCGATCGCGTCAGGGTCTCCCTGCTGAGCTTGGGCAAAATAGGCGGCGGTAGGATCAACATGACCGGATGCCGGTTGATCCGATGTCGCAGTAGTTAAAGGGCGATCGCCCAGGATTGCGGTTGCGTCCCCATTTAAATCGATTACTTTGGTCCAAACAGGCTGATTGCCGCCAAGGCACCGCCCATACACCACGAGGCGATGAATCTGAGCCGATCGCAAGGGCACACAACACTCTGGAACCTCAACGGCTAAAGCCTGTGACAGCATTGCCATAATAGACTCTGCCTCCGGGCTGGGGTCACTTTCAATCAAAATGTGAAGGTGATTCCCCTTCAAGCGAATTTTGATGTGAGCGTGGCTGTGCCCAAAAATTTGCTGCAACCACTGTTTTAAGTGCCTGCGAGCGATCGCGGCGTTCTGGGGCATTCCAGACGAAATTGGGAGTTGTCCATTGGCGTTCAGCATGAGAGCACTAGCAATTGATTTAATCGATATCCGGGGTGAATCAAGAGCAATCTTGCCCCATAGAGATAGCATATCTTCATCGAATCTGGCATAGTTGAGGACTCATGTGTGTTTAACCCTGCTACGTTTAATGCCAATATCTATCTCGTATCAGTATTGAACACCTTATTTTAAAAAGCGCTCAGGTAATATTGACTTTATCAAGTTGACTTTATCTAAGCTGCGTTCTTCAAGCGGCACCATGTCCTAACCGAGCAAAAAAACTCTTCACAAAAATTAAAATTAAACCGCCCTATGCAGACCTCCGATCGCTCATCCCCAAAAAACAACCCTTCATCTCTGCCAGCCCCCGCTTTAGAGTTATTAATTAGTCTTGCAACAGCGCCCCTGTTGATTGGCTTAGTCGGTGGAAAAGCCCTAGCAGAGGTCTCTCAAGAGATTGGTAAATTTGCAGAAGAAGTGTTTCGGGGCGATCGCCTGCCCCTGTTAAACCTATCCAATCCGCCCTCACCCTCGATGGATACAGTCAATCCCGACTAAAATCAGGCATATTTACCAAAAACATTTGGTCACCTGAACCACTTCACAGGGGGGAAATAGCCCATAGAATATTTTGAATGTCTTTCTAGAAACAGCCTCTATGAGTGTGACACGTGCTTCAGATGATGCGTTGAGTTCCAATACAGTGATTGAATCTAGAACAGTGGCAGAGATCTCTGCAACATCCACCTCCGACCTTTTTCTTAAATTGCGGCTTAAATCGGTTGAAGAAACCTGGGAGTCCGTTTTACGACAAGAATGTGGGCAACAACTCGTTGATTTGCTGAACCAGCTTCGCGACTTGTGTTCTCCTGAAGGACAGGCAAACACTTTTATCGAGGCTGAAGTACTCGAAGTGGTCGAAAAGCTCGATTTAAACGAAGCCATTCGGGCTGCTCGTGCGTTCGCCCTTTATTTTCAACTGATTAATATTGTTGAGCAGCACTACGAACAGCGAGATCAACTGCAATATCGGGCGGCAGTGCGCGACGCTGGCAGTGCAGAGTCCGGTACATCCAGCCCCGGTGAAGAAACAACCCCCGCTAGCCGACTAGAAGCCGATCTATTAGAAAAAACGCTTCAAGATCCCACGACTCGCCGTGCATTAGGCACCTTCCACTGGCTGTTTCCTAAACTGAAAGCTTTAAATGTGCCGCCTCAGCACATTCAAAACTTAGTCGAGCGGTTGGATATTCAGTTAGTATTCACCGCTCACCCGACCGAGATTGTTCGCCATACCATTCGCGACAAGCAGCGCCGAATTGCTAAGGTTTTACGCCAGCTTGACCAGGTAGAAGAACGTCAAGCTGCCCAAGGATTAGATATTGATTCCATCGACGAAAATCAACTGCGAGAGCAACTCACTGAGGAGGTGCGGCTGTGGTGGCGCACGGACGAACTGCACCAATTTAAGCCCACTGTATTGGATGAAGTGGACTATGCGCTGCACTATTTTCAAGAAGTGCTGTTTGATGTGATTCCGCAGTTACATCAGCGGTTTAAGCGGGCAATGAAAGAGTCTTTCCCTGGCATTCAACCACCCAACTACGATTTTTGTCGGTTTGGCTCATGGGTCGGCTCCGATCGCGATGGCAATCCTTCTGTCACTCCGCAGGTCACCTGGCAAACCGCGTGCTATCAGCGAAACCTGGTGTTGGATAAATACATGGGTTCCGTCGGCAAACTGATCGATCTGCTCAGTCTTTCGTTGCATTGGAGCGATGTGTTGCCCAATTTGCTAGAGTCGCTGGAGCAAGATCAACTACAAATTCCTGCCGTTTATGACAAGCTAGCGATTCGCTATCGCCAAGAACCTTATCGTCTGAAGCTGGCATATATCCAACAGCGGTTAGAAAATACCCGCGATCGCAGCCTCAAAATGTATAAGGGCGAGTATGTTCAGCAAACTCACTCCGAACAAGACCTTGCCACCTTCTACCGTTCTGGCGCAGAATTTTTGTCAGAACTACGGCTAATTCAGAGCAACCTGGTTGAAACCGGACTGACCTGCCGTGACTTGGAAACCTTGATTTGTCAGGTGGAAATCTATGGCTTTCATCTTGCCCAGTTGGATATTCGCCAGGAAAGCACCCGCCACTCCGACACGATTGATGAAGTGGTGCGGTATATGCAAGTGCTGCCCAAGCCTTACTGTGAGATGACGGAAGCCGAGCGGATTCACTGGCTGTCTACCGAACTGCAAACTCGTCGCCCTTTGATTCCTGGAGCGCTGCCCTTTTCTGAAAAGGCAAACGAAGCGATCGAAACTTTTCGGATGGTTCGGACGCTGCATGATGAGTTTAGCCCAGAAATTTGCCATACCTACATCATTAGTATGTGCCACGATGTCAGCGATATGCTGGAAGTGTTGCTGTTGGCAAAAGAAGCGGGACTCTACGATCCAGGAACGGGCATTAGCATGATCCGCGTGGTGCCCCTGTTTGAAACGGTGGAGGATTTGCAAAAAGCGCCTGCGGTGCTAGCCCAATTGTTTGAAATGCCGCTGTATCGCACGATGCTTGCCGGGGGCGGCTGTGTCATCGAGGAGCAGCATTTGCCTATAGGAAAGCAGCCGTGGCGACTCAATTCAAATTTGCAAGAAGTGATGCTAGGCTACTCCGACAGCAACAAAGACTCTGGTTTTCTCAGCAGCAATTGGGAAATTCATAAAGCTCAGCAAGCACTCCAATCCTTAGCGGAGCGCTATGGGGTTTTACTTCGCATCTTTCACGGGCGGGGTGGCTCAGTTGGGCGGGGGGGAGGTCCGGCTTATGAGGCAATTCTGGCGCAACCGGGGCGCAGCGTTAACGGTCGCATTAAAATTACCGAGCAAGGAGAAGTGCTCGCTTCTAAGTATTCTCTCCCAGAGTTGGCGCTATACAACTTGGAGAAGGTGGCTTCGGCGGTACTACAAAGCAGTTTGCTGCTGACTGGATTTGATGAAATTCAGCCCTGGCACGAGATTATGGAAGAAATTGCGCGGCGATCGCGCAGCCATTACCGCGCCCTCATTTACGAGCAACCCGATTTCATCGACTTTTTCCATAGCGTGACACCAATCGATGAAATTAGCCAGTTGCAGATTAGTTCTCGTCCGGCGCGGCGGGGTGGCAAGCGCGACCTAGCTAGCTTAAGAGCGATTCCCTGGGTGTTTAGTTGGACTCAGAGCCGTCTGCTGCTGCCCGCCTGGTATGGCGTGGGCACTGCCCTGCGCGACTTTTTGCGGGATTATCCTGAGGAACACCTGAAGCTGTTGCGCTATTTCTATTTCAAATGGCCGTTCTTTAAAGTCGTCGTCTCTAAAGTGGAGATGACCTTATCGAAGGTGGATCTGCAAATTGCGCGGCACTATATGAGCGAACTGGTGCATCCCGAAGATCGGGAGCGCTTTGAGCCGGTGTATGAACAAATCGCCAACGAATTTTACCTGACCCGCGACATGATTTTAACCATCACGGGGCACAAGCGCCTGTTAGATGGCGACCCCGATTTGCAGCGATCGGTGCAGTTACGGAATGGCACCATCGTCCCCCTTGGATTCCTTCAGGTTTCCTTGCTAAAACGTCTACGCCAGAGTAAAGATGAGGCGGCATCGGGGATCGTGCGATCGCGCTATAGCAAAGGCGAATTGCTGCGGGGTGCCTTGCTTACCATTAACGGCATCGCCGCCGGAATGCGGAACACGGGCTGAATCAAATACTGCCTACAAAAAAGCCCCTCTAGCAGTGCTAGAGGGGCTTAGTAGTTTAGGAGCGATGAAGTGTATAGTATAAAAGTACTATAAATATTGCTCTTATGTCAATTACTTTGATGTCAATTACTTTTGGGTGAAGGGAGCGTTATTCTTTTGGATGTAGGCGAGACTCAGTGCAGCCGCGATCGCGAGGATCTCATGACAAAAATTGATCAGTCTGTCAATTCCAACGTGCCTAAAAATCTAGCCCATCCCCAACTCTCAGAAGCTTCACTCAACCTCAAAAGGGGGCGGCGTTCTTACAAAACGCTGATCAGCCCCAATGGGCGCACCACTTTTTTGCAGATCAATGCCAAGTCTGCGTTCTGGCGCGATCTCTATCACTTGTTGCTCACCATGTCCTGGGTTCAGTTTTTGGGTTTGACCATTGGGCTTTATTGGGTGAGTAATTTATTGTTTGCCATCGCCTATCTGTTAGGCAACGACTCGATCGCGAATGCCAAACCTGGTTCGTTGTTAGATGCTTTTTTCTTCAGCGTGCAAACGATGGCGACGATTGGCTATGGGGCAATGTATCCCAAAACCGTTTATGCCAATTTGCTCGTGGCGATCGAAGCGCTGGTTGGGCTGTTGGGGGTCGCCATGATCACCGGGTTGATGTTTGCCCGATTTTCTCGCCCATCGGCACGGGTCGTTTTTAGCCGAGTGGCAGTAGTGGTTCCTTATGACGGCAACCCCACACTGATGTTTCGCACGGCAAACAAACGCGGCAACCAGATTTTGGAAGCGCGACTGTGGGCAACGCTCGTGCGATCGGAGACCACGGCTGAAGGCTACACCATGCGGCGAATTTATGACCTTAATCTGGTTCGCAGCCACAGTCCTCTATTCACCTTATCTTGGACTGCCATGCACCCGATCGACGAAAACAGCCCGCTCTATGGAGAAACACCCGAATCTCTTGCCAACAGCGATGCAGATATCATCGTCTCACTGACTGGGCTAGATGAAACCGTTGCTCAACCCATCCATGCCCGTGAATCCTATGCAGTGCGCGATTTGATTTGGAATCAGCGGTTCGTGGATGTAATTTTCTCGTTGCCCAATGGACAGCGCATCGTAGACTACAGCTACTTTCATGATGTCGTGGCGATCGATGCTCAGTAGAACAGGAAGGATGCGCTGAATTTCTATACCTCTTCTCCTAACTGCCGTAGTCGCTCCGCTAGTCGGTCTGCGCGTTGCCGTTCGGTCTCCGCTTCGTTTAGGTAGCGATCGCCCGTCGCATCGTACCAACTCAGACTTTCTCGCTTGAGCGGATCATCCGGCAACGGACAGCGCCCCAGCCCCAAGCCAAGCTCTGGCATCCAAAACGGTTCGCCCACTTGGAGCGCATAGGAACCCTCCACTAATTTGTAAACTTCAAAGGGCAAATGCCCATCGCGCCGCCAAAATTGGGGATTGTAAACGATGGCATACCGCACCCCCAACTTGGCATAAATTGCCAGCTTCTCGTCATACTCGCCGCCCGGAGTTTGAGAGACGACTTCCAATGTCAAAATCGGTGGAATCCCGTTTTCTTCCCACAGCACATAGCTTTTGCGCGACTTGCCGCCCTTGCGACGCTCCACTCCTAGACTCAAAAAGCCATCAGGGACAATCGGAACTCTAGGATGCGCTCCGGTAGTGTGATACACGCCCATATCAACCGCAAAAAACCAATCAGCCCGATGTTTCCAGATATATTCCAGCAGAAACAGCAGCACATTGGGAACAAAATTTTGATCCTCATTATCCACAGGAAAATCGTCCGAATCGATTAATTCATCACTGCTTGGCAATATAGATTGCAGGTCAGATGACAGCATAGCCGCGTCTCAATAGTTACGCTTATTCTAAAAGATTTTGAGCGACTTTCGTATTGCTCCTAATAACAGTGAAACTTAACGGTGGCAGACAACATTCAAACTCTCATCAATAACCTCTACTCCGTCTGTTGCAGCCTAGTTTTAGCTGGTAGAGTTTTGCGTGGTGCTAAAAAAATAAGCTACTCTTAATTTTGATTTAAAATTGAAGAATCTACAGTCTCAGGAATTTTGTTGCTTAATGCCAAATCTAACGGCATATCCTAATCTGAGGAATAACTACATACCAATCTTCCAAAATGTTGCCAGTAACTTCATCAGTCTTCAAGTGCCTGTATACATTTCTAACAGTAACTTCTCCATCTTGAAATTGAAACTCTCCTAACCTAATATTTCTTTCTGCAAGTTCTTTAAATGCCTTGCTCGAAAGTTCACCGATTTCTTTGTTGTTAGACGTGTAAATCCCCCAATTATTTTTAAAGCAATTTTTCTTCAAATGTAATTTAGCTCCTTCTTGAAGGTTCTTAATTAACTCTTGATTCTCTGTAGTTGCCTTGTAACCTATATTTATATCTTTAGGAGTCAAATCTTTATAGAAGACAACTTGAAGTGGCTTAATATCGATAGTTTCAGCAGGGTATGGAGTTGGTTCTGCTTCTTGAATAAACTGAGAGTCTTTAAAGTGAGTTAAAATCAGTTTCTCTTTGGCACGAGTCATGGCTACATAAAACAGTCGCCTTTCCGATTCTATCTTGTCTCTTCTATAGACAAAATCATTAGTAATCAGAATCACATATTTGAACTCTAGCCCTTTTGCTCCATGACAACTGGTAACTAATACTGCATCTAGATCAGTCGATATATCAGGACTTTCATTAAATTCATAGATCGAAGTAATAATCTCACTGACTGCAATTTCGGTAGACAAGTTCTCAGAGTCATATCCCCTCTCCTTATCAATATCTTCGGCAATTTTGATCAGGGTTTTTACAGTTGGTTCAGATAGAATTCGCTTATTTTTTTCAAAGAAATTCTCGAAACGAGATTTGACAGACTCTTCTTTGGAAAGTATTAGATCCGGATTCTTTTCTAGGGCAACAAGCAAAAGTCGGGTGACTCGATTACTAATTAGTTTTATATCTTCACCCTTAAGGGAATAAGTGGGAATACCTGCTTTGCGGTCTATCAATGCCCGTGCTTTATCCATGTATTGCCAATTTTTCGCTAAGATGGCAATCTCTCCGGGTTTAGTGCCTTGTTTGATCCATTTCTCTACCTGACACTTTATGTATTCTGCTTGATAATCATCATCCTTAAATCTCAGAGATTGTACCTCTAATCCCCCTTGACCTATCCGATCTTTGTCGATTCTAACTTGTTCATCCCCTCTGCGTTTTAGGCGATCGCTATTGTTTTGAATGAGTCGATTTGAGGCGGCAATAATCGGCTCGGTAGAGCGATAATTTTCGGTGAGTAAAAACTGTTGAGCTTGATATTCTTCTTTAAAGAAACGGATATATTCAGTTGAAGTGCGTCGAAATTCGTAGATATTTTGATCGTCATCACCAATCACACAAATATTAGTCTGCACGGAACGAGCTTTATCTTCAGACTCCTGTAATCCAGCAATTAACTTCACAAGACGATATTCATCTTCAGCAACGTCTTGGTATTCATCCACAAAGACATATTCGATGCTGCCTAGAAGTTTTGTAATCTTTAATTGCTTATCTTCATCTTCTATCTCTTCTTCGCTATCCTCAAGAAAATCACAAGCATCTTTTATAAGCTGAGTGAATTTTTCATTTGGATCTCTGGTATTCTGTTGTGCCTTTTGAGATTCATTTTTGGTCGGCTCGACTGTTCTACCTAAAATTGCTAGCGCTAATCCATGAAAAGTATATACCCGAAGCCGTGAAGCCATTTCTCCTACAAGTGTTTGTAAACGGAGTCTTATCTCTCTGACTGCATTACGATTGTATGCTAGGGCAATTATCCGAAGAGGGGCTACTCTTTTGACTTTCACTAGATAAGCAATCCGATGAACAATAGTACGAGTTTTACCTGACCCTGGACCCGCAATCACTGAAATCGCCGGGGCTTCAGAGTGAACTATCTCACGTTGAACTGGGTTGAGAGGCTTGATGATGAGATTATAATCTTCTAGAGTAACGGGACGTTTAGCCGCCTCACCATCTGTATTGGGATATTCAATGGAGAATTCTGATTTGGAACGGGAGAAGTATTTTTCGATATATTCCTGGTGATTGAAGCCTGCTTGTTTATGGTGTTCTCCATAATCGAGCATGATGTGAGTACGACGGGCTTGCTCTTCGTAATGGGGCTTGACTGTTTTGGGATATTCGCGTGTTACTCTATCTTCTCGGACTCCCTTTGTAACCCTAATTTTCATTGATTGATGGAATAGATTTGAACCTTCGGCTAGTCGAATGAGCGTGTGTTTGTGCATCCATGCCAGAGCTTGTTCTAAGTTCTCTAATTCCCGAACTTGTGGACTGGCAATTTGATTTATTTTGGACAATGTGGCAATCATGTCTTGCCTCAGGCGTAAACGTGTTCCTGTTTGCGCTCCTAAAGCTTCATAAAATACATTGTAATTGCTCAACTGGGGTAAATTGACAAAATCTGCAAAGGGGATAGAGTGAGGGTATGACAGAACTTCCCGACCTAAAGCAACTCACAGATGAGGCAAAAGATGCATTGATTGTAGCGTTGTGGGAAGAACTGCAAAGAGTGCATCCCAGTCTTGCGAGACTCATTTTGAGAATTGTCCATTGAGATAGGCGGAACGATGCTTAAGCACCTGCGGAACATTGTCTTTTTCCCATTGTGCCCCCGATAGCTTAATCCGTCGTCCTATCTGTTTGACGGT
>JBGSWI010000161.1:0-30648 GCA_041752515.1 Leptolyngbyaceae cyanobacterium
TGTTTAACTTTTTTATTTATTGTTTAACTTTTTTATTTATTGTTTAACTTTTTTATTTATTGTTTAACTTTTTTATTTATTGTTTAACTTTTTTATTTATTGTTTAACTTTTTTATTTATTGTTTAACTTTTTTATGTCAACACACAAGTTTGTAGAGCATACAAATTGGTTCATTCAACCGTCACCGACTTCGCGAGGTTGCGAGGCTGATCGACATCCAATCCGCGCCGTGCGGCGATGTGGTACGCCAGCAGTTGCAGCGGAATCACCGTCACCAGGGGAGACAACATCTCATCCACATGGGGCACCGGAATCAGGGTATCAAACGTATCTTCTGCGTCTTGCTCATCCATCGGGGTGATGCCAATTAGTTGGGCATCCCGCGCTCTGGCTTCCTGCGCGTTGGATAGCACTTTTTCAAACACCGTTCCCGGCATGGCGATCGCCACCACCGGCACCTTCGCATCCAGCAGGGCGATCGGACCATGTTTCATTTCGCCAGCGGGGTAGCCCTCTGCATGGATGTAGCTGATTTCCTTGAGTTTTAAGGCACCTTCAAGGGCGATCGGAAAATTGATGCCGCGCCCCAAAAAGATAAAATCCTGGGTTTCTGCAAAAGCGTGCGCCAGTTCTTCGATGTAGCGCTCCTGACTTTCCAAAATCATCTCAATCTCAGCCGGAAGCTGCCGTAATCCATCCAGTAGCTTTTCCAACTGCTCGGTTGACAGCGTGTGGCGGTGATATGCCAGGTCGATCGCCAGCAAATAGAACGCCACCAACTGAGCCGAAAAGGTTTTGGTTGCTGCCACCCCAATCTCAATGCCCGCGTGGGTATCAATAATATTGGGAATCAAATCTCCCAAAGAACTTTCAGGGCGGTTTGTAATGCCCAACAATCGCGGCTGATAGTCAGCAGTCAACTCGGTGCGTCGCCGAATTTCCATCTCCAACGCTGCCAGCGTATCAGCGGTTTCGCCAGATTGGGTCACGCCAATCATTAACGTGTGGGGAGTTAGCGGCGAGGGCGCATAGCGAAACTCAGAAGCATATTGAACTTGAGTCGGAATCCCTGCCAGTTGCTCTAACAAATATTTGCCCACCAGCGCCGCGTGCCAACTGGTGCCACAGGCAACAATCTGGATTTGCTGCAAATCGGTGTAGAGGGAATTGGGAAGGTTGAGGCGAATGGGGGAGGTTGGAGTTCGGAGGTCGGAGTTTTGAGTTTTGAGTTTTGAGTTTTGAGTGGAGCATTCTTCCTGACTCCACTGATCGTTTAGGTAGGCTTCTAAACAGGCGCGGACGACTCCGGGCTGCTCGTAAATTTCTTTGAGCATGAAGTGTTTGAAGCCTTGTTTTTCCACCATGACGGGGTTCCAGTTGAGGGTGCGGGGGGCTTTTTTGAGCCGCTGTCCTTCAAAGGTGTAAACCTCAACGCCCAGGGGAGTCAGGCGGGCAATTTCGCCGTTTTCCAGGGTCAGCACGGCGCGGGTATAGGGCACTAGGGCTGGCGTATCGGAAGCACAGTAAAACTCGCCCTGCCCAAAACCGATGACGAGGGGGGCTTGCTGGCGGGCGACGATCAGTTCATCAGGATAGTCGGCGTGGATCACGGCGATCGCAAACGCTCCTCGGAGTTTATTCACCGCCCGCCGCACAGCAGCACAGAAGGGAGTAGGGGAAGAATCATCCCCCACTTGTTTCATTTCTTCGGCAATTAAATGAGGAATCGTCTCGGTATCGGTTTCCGAGCGAAACTGATGACCAAGGGCTTTTAACTCTTCTCGCAGTTCGCGGTAGTTTTCGATGATGCCATTTTGCACCACCGCAATCCGGCGTTGGGTGTCGGTATGGGGGTGGGCGTTGTATTCTTCCGGTTTGCCGTGGGTTGCCCAGCGCGTGTGACCAATGCCAATTTGGGCGGGATTGTGTTCGCCTTCTAACTTTTCTTGCAGGTTGTGGAGCTTGCCTTTGGCGCGAATGCAGTGGATCGTGCCATCCAAAATAGTGGCAATTCCCGCTGAGTCATACCCCCGATACTCCAGCTTTCGCAGCCCTTCTAGCAAAATTCCGCTGGCAGCTTGCGTTCCGATATAGCCGACAATTCCACACATAGACCGTTACTCCACCCAATACCACGCTGGTTTATACATACTCGCAAGTCATGATTTCGGAAGCAATTTTGATCCTGCATCCGTGCTGCTTGTTTTAACGGATTTGAATGACTTTTGCCATAGTAGAGGCGATTTGGGGAGTTTTTCGACGGTTCTACCTCCCGAATCTGTCGAATTCTCCTTCCAATCTCCGCCGCCATTCCCCCAAGATCCTAGAATAGAAGCATACTCTGTAACGAAATGTTTTAAGGTTTTCATGGTAGATCAGCTTATTCGTGCGACCGCCGCTGAGGGTGGAATTCGAGCCGTTAGTGTTATTACCACGGCTCTAACTGAGGAAGCTCGGCAGCGACACACACTGTCCTACGTTGCGACGGCGGCTTTAGGGCGAACTATGGCAGCCGGACTTTTGTTTGCTTCCAGCATGAAGCGTCCGGGGTCGCGGGTCAATATTCGGATTGAGGGCGATGGTCCTTTAGGCGGTGTTACCGTCGATGCTGGCTTAGATGGCACGGTTCGCGGCTATGTCACCCATCCTGAAGTGGAACTGCCGCCTACGGCGATCGGGAAGCTGGATGTGGGCGGCGCAGTGGGGCATACCGGCTACGTGTATGTCATTCGAGATGTGGGCTTTGGCTACCCTTATTCCAGTACGGTGGAGCTAGTGTCGGGGGAGATTGGAGACGACCTGACCCACTACCTGGCAACCTCCGAGCAAACGCCATCAGCGCTGATGGTCGGGGTGTTTACCGATGCTCAAGGGGTTTCTGCGGCGGGCGGCTTGCTGATTCAGATTATGCCAAAAGCCGCGCAAGATGAGGCTCTCGTGGAGTTGCTAGAATCTCGGCTGAGTAGTTTAGCTGGGTTTACATCGTTGCTGCAAGCTGGCAAGACGATCCCCGCAATTTTTAATGAATTACTAGGCGATATGGGTTTGGTTATTTTGCCCGAAGTGCAAATGGTGCGCTTTCACTGTGGCTGCTCGCAGGAGCGGGTGCTCAATGCTCTGAAGTTGTTTGGTTCGGCGGAGCTAGAGGAAATGATTCAAGACGATCGCGGGGCTGAAGCCACGTGCGAATTTTGCAGTACGGTTTATCAGGCTAGTGAGGGGGAGTTAGCTGAATTATTAAGCGAACTTGAGAAAGATAGGATTTCTGGCTAGAGAAAATATCTAGAAGTCGTTCACTTGATTAAGCGCTATTAAGCGCGATGAAATTAACGCCCGATTAGGACTCAGCCGTTGCAGCCTTTTTCTTAAAGTTTGCTACACCTAGATGGAGATATGTAGACCATACTTCCATTTTGGGCATTCTTTTAAGTAGAACCAAACCTTTTGTAAAAAGCGCCATGTCCGTCCCTATTTTCCTCGTGAAACCTTTGCTAGCCAAAGCTTCTAGCAACCCTGCCAAACTCAATCCCACTGCGATCGCCCAGTCATCAAAGCCTGCCGATACTGGCTCTAACCCATTGCTGTTAGCCACATCGGGCGGGTTGTTTCTGCTCCTGATTGGTTTAGGAGTTGTTTTTAAGATCAGCGTCGATAAAGCCGCTAAACAGCTTAAATTTGAAACGTTTAAAAACCGCGAACTGCAAAAAAAGCTGAAATATGCGGTTGAAACCATTGGCAAAATGGAGCGAAATCCGGACTTGATTCACTCGCGCGAATTTAATTTAGATTATTTGCGAATGCGGATGGATGAAGAAGTCTTTCACTTTGCCATCTTGAACCAAATCAAGATGAAAGTGAAAGATAAAATTACGATGGCGTTGCGATCGTCTCAGCCGCATCAAGGAGAAATTGGGATCGCGAGTGGCGGTCGCCAAGTAGACGAAGTGTTCGATGTGGAATACGAACCCGGCGATTTGCCAAAAGGCACAAAGCGGGTGTTGTTTCGGATTGAAATTAAAATTCTTAAGCTACCCACTCAGCCAACCTCTGTGACCATCAATCAGATTATTGACTGTATTGAAACCTTTCTTAGCCCCACTAGCGATCACGATAGTTGGCAGCCCACAATCCAGGGTCGTATTGCCAATATGCGCTGGGATCAAAAAGCAAAACCCACTCCCCTTCTAGTGCTAGAGCAAACTCAAGAAGGCTCAAACGTGACGTTTAGAACGACTCGTATGGCGCAAGGTGCCTAAACGTCCTATTCGGGGCAAGTCATACCAATTTAAACGGAGAATGTGACAGATCTGAGCTTGAAACCGTAGCTGAGTAAAGCTTCTACAATTCAAAATATCTCCTGCGGAGACGCTGCGCGAACAAAACTCAAAACGGTATTAAATGAATAATCAATAGAGTGCATGAATACTTTCACTGGCTTTCACGAGTTGTGTAACAATCTGTTTTATGACGTTTGCGCAAATTAACGGGTAGAGCGAATTGGGTGAAAAACAGTTACTAAAATCTCCAGGGACGCTAATCGCCGTGTTGGTCGCGGCGGCGCTAGGAATGGCAGGATTGGGAATCTATTTAGCATTACGCCCCTCATCCACCAACCCATCCGGTTCTTTGCCTCCCTCTCCAACGGTTGAACCGTCTGCCAATACCATCACCGCACTGGGTCGCTTGGAGCCAGAGGGCGAGGTCGTTAAGGTTGCTGCACCGTCTACTTCGGGGTCTGCCGTGCCCGTTTTTGGTAGCCCACGGGTCGCTCGATTGTTGGTGCAAGAAAGGGGGCAGGTGAAAGCGGGGCAGCCGATCGCGGTACTCGACGTGTACGATCGCCTAATGGCAGCAGCCCTGCAATCTCAAGCGGAAGTGCAAGAAGCCCAGAGCCGATTGGCTCAAGTGCAGGCGGGTGCTAAGCGAGGAGACATCGAAGCACAGCAAGCAACGGCAGAGTCACGACGGGCAGTCGTTGCCCGACTAGAAGCCCAATTGAGTACCGCCAAGTGGGAAGCTCAAAGCTACCAGAAGCTGTTTCGCGATGGGGCAATTTCTGAGCAAGACGCGAGAAATCGCCTCCTTACCGCAGAAGCAACGGCACGAGATTTAGATGGGGCAAAGCGAGAATATGATGAGGCGCTTAAAAAACTGACCAGCGTGGCGGAAGTGCGCCCAACGGATGTGCGGCAAGCGCAGGCAACCGTGAATGTGGCAATGGCGGGAATGCAGCGCGCTAAGGCGGATTTAGAGTCGGCAGTCGTGCGATCGCCGATTGCGGGGCAAATCATCAAAGTCCACGCCCGCGAGGGAGAACAGATCGGCAGCGATGGGCTAGTAGAAATTGGTAAAACCGATCAGATGTATGCCGTTGCTGAAATCTATGAAACCGACATTCAAAAAGTGCAACGAGGACAGAAAGCAATCATTACCAGTCCTGCGTTTCCAGGCGAAATTTCGGGAGTTGTCGATCAAATTGGGCTTGCCATCCGCAAAAATGACGTGTTAAACACCGATCCTGCCGCCAATACCGATGTGCGCATAGTAGAAGTCAAAATCCGGTTAGAGGACAGTCAGCCCGTTTCTGGGTTAACGAATTTGCAAGTCAAAGTCAACATTAAGCCCTAGAGTCATCCATCATGTTTGCAATTCCTTTGGCTTGGTTGCAGCTTAAACGGGAAAAAATGCGCTTGCTGATTGCCCTGGCGGGGATTGGGTTTGCGGTGATTTTGATGTTCATCCAGCTTGGCTTTCAAGATGCCCTGTTCGACAGTTCCATCAGTATGCACAAAGAGCTACAGGGAGACTTTTTTTTAATTAGCCCCCAATCCACCTCTATGATTGCGATGAAAAACTTCTCGCAGCGACGGCTCTACCAAACGCTTGGATACAACGGCGTAGAATCGATTAGTCCGATTTATTTGGACTTTGCCCTGTGGAAGAACCCAGAGAACCAGCGGACACGGGGCATTTTGGTGATTGGATTTGATCCCTCCCGACCGATTTTTAGCCCAGAACTGGTGCCCGATCTGACTCCAATTCGTCTGGCAGATGTCGTTTTATTCGATGAAAAATCGCGGGCAGAATTTGGTCCCATTCCCAAGCTGTTTGCAACGGGTGAACCTGTGATCACCGAAGCCGCAGGTCGGCGATTAACCGTCGGCGGGCTATTCGCGCTGGGGGCATCGTTTGGAGCCGATGGGAATATCATTACCAGCGACACGAATTTTCTCCGCATCTTTAGCCGTCGGACGAGCGGCATGATTGATGTGGGCATGGTGACGTTAAAACCGGGTGCTGATTTAGATAGCTTACTCAAGCAAATGCGACAAGATTTGCAAGATCCGTTTGAAGATGTCAAGGTGCTATCTAAAGCAGAATTTATTGAGTTTGAGCGGGACTACTGGCGTACCAGTACGGCGATCGGGTTTATTTTTAGCTTGGGAACCGCGATCGGCTTTTTGGTGGGCACCGTGATTGTGTACCAAATTCTCTACACTGATATCACGGATCACTTGGCAGAATACGCCACCCTGAAGGCAATGGGCTACCGCAATTTTTACTTGTTGACGCTGGTGTTTCAAGAAGCGGTAATTTTGTCGATTTTAGGCTTTATTCCAGGATTTCTGCTGTCTTTGGGACTGTATAATTTGACCCGGAATGCCACCTCGCTGCCGATCGCCATGACAACTGATCGCGCTGTTCTCGTGCTGTGTTTAGCCATGACGATGTGCATCATTTCGGGCGCGATCGCCGTTCGCAAAGTGCAAGATGCTGATCCTGCCGACATTTTTTAATCGTCGAACAGTTTGGCACCGATACGGATAGTCGGCTTGCAAAACGTACTCATAACGAGTATGATTTAAGAAGTTCGGTAGAGCTTCCACCTCCATAAGCTGCCGAAAACCACGATATTTTTGAAGGGGATATTATGACGACGACTCTGCAAGCTTCACAAACAGCCTTGGTCAAAGCGCTCAATCGCAATCAGGCAAATGCGTTGGTTGCTTACCTCAACTACAAGAAATATCACTGGCTTACCTTTGGTCCCCTCTTCCGCGATTTACATTTGCTATTTGAAGAGCAGGGCGGCGAGATCTTTGCCATGGTGGATGAGTTGGCAGAACGCAGCCTGATGATTGATGGGAAGCCTGTGGCAAATCCGGCTGATTATTTGCCGATGGCTTCGATTCAAGGTTCCACCGCTGAGATGTCGGTGCGCGAAATGATTGAAGAGGCGATCGCCACTCACGAGCAAATTATTGCCGAGATGCATGATGATGCCAACACATCGGCGGACGCTGGAGACATTGGCACGGCGGATCTATATACTCGCTTGGTGCAAGTTCATCAAAAGCACCGCTGGTTTTTGAAGGAACTGCTGAAAAAGGGGAATGGCTTGACTGCGTAAATCTTGACTGCGTAAATCTTGACTCGTAAATCTTGACTGCGTAAATACAGCGGCACTTGAAGCCCTGAAGTATTCCTTATTTAAGGCAGGTTTCAGGTGCCCCATGTCAGGCTTCAAGATTGAACATCAGGCGTTCGGCGATCGCTCAATCGAGGTGCGCCCAGCCAAACGGGTCTAGGGCATATTTATTGAACCTTTTCAGAATTCATTTTTTGCCCAATGTCTCTCCCTGTGGAGGTGAAGTTAGTTTAGGGCAACGCTAGGGTTGACATACGTTTAGTTTTCACCAAAAGTAAGGAAGTCTTTGATGAATCAAAGACTACTCAAAAACAATGCAATTACCCTTCAAAGGAACTTACACAGATTTATGAGTTCCACTGACCCAAAAACCTGGATGACCCAGGCGGACTACGCAAAAAAACTGCGTCCTTTACTTCCTGCCGAAGCATTTTTACCCAATCCAGATAAAGTCTGGGTTTTGCTGATTAATTTAGCAATTTTGTTCGCAGGTTGGGCGATCGCTGCCAATTTGGATCGCTGGCAATGGTATTTTCTGTGGCTTTATTTGCCATTGACATTGGTGATGGGCAACAGTGTGATTGTGCTTCTGTTTAGCACTCACGATGTCATGCACAGCCGCATGATTCGCAATCCGTGGGTGAGGCGAGTCATCAGCTTGTTAGGGCTAACCCTGCTATGGATGCCGCCGACCTTGTGGAAAGCGGTGCACAATCGTGAACATCACGGCAAGACTAATTCGTTGCAAGACCCCGATCGCAACTATCTGCATTCTCAACCCAATACCTGGGGAAAATGGATTCAGAATGCGTTTGTCCCTTCAGCGGAAGTAAATCCAATCTTATTAACGATTGGCATGGGTCATGCGTGGGGCGTTCATGCGTTCCGAAACCTCACCTCAGTGCTGCTGTTTAATGATGGCAAAACCCAGTATCCTGTGGTTGCTTTTCAGGTCAGCAACAAAGAGCGGCGGGCGATCGCGCTGGAGTTTTTGGCGATTCTAGGACTGCACTTGAGTCTACTAGCTTATCTAGAATTTCAGCCGGTAAAGCTACTGCTGAGCTATTTCTTGCCGATTTGGATTGGCTACGCTGGCGTAATGTTCTACATCTACACGAACCATATGGCGTGTCGGATGACGAGTCTCAATGATGTGCTGGTAAATAGCTTATCAATTCGAGTTCCCAAACTGTTCGATTTACTTCATTTCAACTTTTCCTACCACACAGAGCATCATATTTTTCCGGGTTTAAGCTCAGACTACTACCCCCTGGTTCAAGCGCTGCTGCAAACTCACTATCCAGAGCGATTTAATTTGATGGATGCTGGCAAAGCATGGCAAACCATGCTAGAAACCCCTCGACACTACAAAGATGAAAAAACCTTTACCGACTGGTCTGGAGAGAAATCTGTAGCTTGTCCTATTTCAGGTGAAGACGATTGCCCATCCTTTCAGCGCTCAGTTCAACTGGCTGAAAAGCCGCGCTGGAGTTGACGGGTTTGAATGCGCTCTAAACTGCCAGTGGGAATGGCGGAAATCAGTTGGCGGGTGTAGTCTTGCTGAGGCTGGCGATAGATAGTTTCAGCGGCACCGATTTCTTCGATCGCGCCTTTGTTCATCACCATAATGCGATCGCTCATAAACTTGACCACGCTCAAATCATGGGAAATGAAAATATAGGTCAAATCGAGATCGGGCTGATTTTGCAATTCTTTGAGTAAATTAAGCACTTGCGCCTGCACCGACACATCCAGCGCCGACACCGACTCATCGCAAATGATGAACTTGGGGTTTAGCGCCAAGGCACGGGCAATGCAAACCCGCTGACGTTGACCGCCCGAAAACTCGTGGGGGTAACGGTTCATGGCATCGGCAGTCAGTCCCACCCGCTCCAGCAGTTCTTTCGCCCGGTGACGCTGTTGGTCGCGATCGCTCGGCTTGCTGTGAATCTGCATCGGTTCCATAATAGCTGCCCCGACCGTCATCCGGGAATCGAGGGAGCTAAACGGATTTTGAAACACAATTTGCAGATCTTGCCGCACTCGGCGGAGTGCTTTAGGCGATAGCTGGGTAATGTCTTGTCCATCAAAAATAATTTGCCCTTCCATTGGCTTGATCAGTTGCAAAATAGTCCGTGCCAACGTAGATTTACCACAGCCCGATTCGCCCACTAATCCCAAAGTTTCGCCGGGATAGACCTCAAAGCTGACATCATTCACTGCCATAAAATAGCGCTTAGTTTGCCCAAAAATGCTGCGAATGGGAAAGCCCACCCGGAGATTTTTGACGGAAAGCAGCGGTGGTTTCTGCGCCAGGGTGGCAAGCCGCTGACTCATTTCTGCGGGGCTAACTTCTTGCGCCATCTGAAACGCACGGTTGATGTCGGTTTCGCGCTCTTCAATCAGGATGTTGCCATCTTTGCCTGTACTAACCTGCATGAAATCTGAGACGGTGGGGAGTTTTCGCAGGCGGCGATCGAGTTGGGGGCGGCAGGCAAGCAACCCTTTGGTATAAGGATGCTGCGGGTTAGAAAAGATTTGCCAGACGGGTCCTGCTTCGACGATTTTGCCCTGATACATGACGGCAACCTGGTCGGCAATTTCGGCGATGATGCCCAAATCATGGGTAATGAACATGATCGACATCCCCTGGCGATCGCCAATCTTTTCGGCTTGAGCATCGCGCAGATCGCGCAATAAATCTAAAATCGTTGCCTGGACGGTTACATCCAGCGCCGTAGTAGGTTCATCGGCAATTAGTAACGCGGGATCGCAGGAGATCGCCATGGCAATCATCACTCGCTGCATCTGTCCGCCGGATAGTTCATGGGGGTAGCGGTTGAGAAAGGCAGCAGTCAGGCGATCGCGCTCCCGTGGATTGCCATTAAACTGCTCGTCTAGTTGCTCATTGCTGGGCAGCAGCCGCACTTCTTGTAACCGGGCGATCGCTTCTTGAGCAGCCTCTTCCTTAGATAGACGCTTGTGTAGCTGAATCGCTTCCACCAGTTGAAACCCAATCGTATAAACCGGGTTTAAAGAAGCCATTGGCTCCTGAAAAATCATCGAGATTTCACTGCCGCGATAGTCTTCCAAACGGCGATCGGATAGTTTTGCCAAATCGACCGCTTGAGATTGATCGTCTCGACCCCAAAACAAAATTTCCCCATTCGTCACCTGACCCGGCTTAGGCACCAGCCCCATCACCGCCAAAGAGGTCACTGACTTGCCCGAACCCGATTCGCCCACAATCCCCAGGGTTTGCCCCCGTTTCACCTCAAAGGAAATGCCTTTGACTGCTTCAACGATTTTTCCATCGCTCTGAAACTGCACTTTCAGGTTATTCACTTGCAAAACGGTGTCATTCATTAGAGACGGGCACAAAAAGTTTCTTGGATCTTAACAGTCTCTTAACGCAGTGGGTCGTTAGGTTTTGTACCCGGAGGTGATTTTGTGCAACCCCTTATCCTTTCGCGATCGCGATCGCCCTGACATCACTCCCCTGATCAAACAATATGCGGGGTTTCAATACAATACGCAGTAATAGGAGCAGCGATCGCAACTCTCCGGGGCTATTGCGTCGTTTCCATTGTCCTGGGCGGCAAAATAACATTTCCACCAATCGACGATGATCGTTCGCTGGAAGGGCATCAAACTGGATTCGCACGGTTGAAAACTCATCCTGAATATCGCTGCGAGTCGCGGTGCCAGTAAGTTGCAAGGCTTCCTCTAAAATGTTGACGGTAACGGGCAGCGTTTCACCCGAAGCCAGTAATGGGAAACCGGCTTGAGTTAAGACAACTTCCGCACCTCCTTCCGAAACCATCGTAGTGATGCCCCAGAAGGGGTGTGAGCCATCCGAAGGAAGGGGTGTGATTTGCACGGTGCGCCGCAGGTCAAACCAATCGTAGGGATCGGGGCGCGGCACATCTAGCAAAATCAGCAGAGCGATGCCTAACATCAGCAGGTTATAGCTACTCCAAAGCCAGCCCACTCCCATCCCTTTAATCGATTCAGAGCGGGTCAGGGCTTCCACGGGGTCGAGCGGCGCGGCAGCCCAGCCGCCTTTGATCATGCACATTCCCAGGTTACGCCAAAGGCTGATGGCGGTGATGATGAAGAATGTGATCAGGGGAATGGCGAGGTTCCAGTTATAGGAATAGCGATCGCTGGAGGTGCCTTTGGGCGTAACATTAAAGCCTTTGGAAAACGGGTTAAGCATCACTTGAATCACCGTCCACGCAAGCGGCACCGCCAACACGAGCGAGTAAATATCGGACAGGAGCGCTGAGCGAGAACGATGGTTAAGCCACGAAAACACCGATAGCTGCACCACGTAATAGGGCAAAAAGAAATACAGCAGTTGCGCTTCGGTAGCCCGTACTGGAATCACGTTAAGAAACGAATAGGCAAGGGGAATCACCAGAAATCCGACTCGCGATAGGCTGGTAAACCAGTGGAGTAAGCCTTCCAGGTGTGCCAACCGCTGTAAGGGTGTGAGTCCCGGAATGGTCAGGGGATTGGATTCGATAAAAAAGGCTTGAAGCGTGCCTCGCGCCCAGCGCAATCGTTGGGTTGCCTGGGCAGCCATGTTATCGGCGGCGAGTCCGGCGCTCAGTTTTTCATCCAGGTAAACCAGTTGATAGCCTTGGGCAGACAGGCGAATTCCTGTAAAGTAATCTTCGCTGAGGGATTCAGTGACAAAGCCGCCCGTGGCTTCTAGGGCAGTGCGGCGCACCACAAACGAGGTGCCCGAACAAATGACACTGCCTGCGGCATCGCGAATGGGCTGAATTTGGCGGTAAAACACTTCTTCTTCGGAGGTCAGCACGTTTTCTAACCCCAGGTTCCGGGCGATCGGGTCGGGATTGTAGAAGCTTTGGGGGGTTTGCACCAGTGCGACGGGTTCGGCTTGAAAGAAGCCAACAGTGCGGGTCAAAAAGTTGCGGGTCGGAATGAAATCGGCATCAAAGACGACAATCAAATCGCTATCTGTTTGGGCAAAAGCATGGTTCAGGTTGCCTGCTTTGGCATGATGATTATCCGGGCGGGTCATATATTCACAGCCCAATTCGGCGGCTAGAGCGCGAATTTCTGGACGGCGAGTGTCATCCAACAGGTAGATTCGTTTGTGGTCATACTCCATTGCCTGACAGCCAATGATGGTGCGGCGCAGCACGAATTCTGGCTCGTTGTAGGTGGGAATGAATACATCCACGGACGGCATAAACTGACCGGATACCACCGCGATCGCGTTTTGATTGGCTTCCTCTTGGCGATCGCGCACTCGCAGCATTAGCAAAAGCTGAATCGTGCTGCTTGCCAAGATCAACAGTTCGAGGAGAAAGAGTCCCAAACTAAAAACGCCATTGGTGGGATCGGCAAGATTCAAAGTAGAGAGCGATCGCCATAGAATGTAGCGCGCCGTCAGCACTAAAAGAATGCTAACCACCACAATTCGCGCCCATCCTCGCGGTTGCGGAGAAATCCACATCACTCCTAGGGCAATAATCAGCAGCAATACCGTTGGCACAAAGATGTAGTTCCCCGCCATCAAGGGAACTTGCAACCACCAGGGCGGGGATTTTTGCAGCGTATTTAGTTGTTCAAACAGCCGAGGAATTAATCCTTCTCCAGCAAACCAGGCAATGCAAATCGCGGCTGCCAACCCCACCACGCCTAACAAAACGAGGGTAGCGGCTTGAGGACGGACTATTCTTCGTCCCCGATTTTTCAATGTTCGACGTACAGCCTGAGAAATCGCCATCAATGCTTCTCCATCTGATCGTGAACTGAGTCGATTGTGAACTATTCTGCAAAAACTCAACGTGATCACGGTCGCTTGCTGAGTCTACTCCAGGTGCTCTAAAAATTACTGAATATCAATCTCAACGGGATTTAAATGATTCAATCTTTGATGCTGTTTGTTCTGGCTGGCTTATGTGAAATTGGCGGTGGATATTTATTTTGGCTCTGGCTACGGGAAGGCAAGAGCCTCTGGTTTGCGGCAATAGGTATCATCCTGCTGGGTTTGTATGGAGTGCTGCCTACGCTGCAAGCTGCCAATTTTGGACGGGTCTACGCGGCTTATGGCGGAGTTTTTATTGTGCTTTCTATCCTCTGGGGCTGGAGGGTTGATCGCATTGCTCCCGATAAGTTTGATCTGTTGGGCGGTGGCGTGGCGCTGATAGGCGTTTTCATCATCCTGTATGCTCCGAGACATTAGAGCCGTCAACTTCTATGACGTATACGCAGACCGCCTCCAATTGGATTGTTGGCGATCGCATCACCGCACCAATAAGAGCCAAACGCCCGCCAAGGCAATCAACACGCCTAAAACGGCTCTGAGGCTCACTTTTTCGCCCGTGGCGATCGCAAAGGGGATGACAAACAGGGGACTGGTGGCGCTGAGCGATTGGGCAATTCCAGTTGGCGCGTACTTTAAGGCGATTTGCTGCAACCAAATGCCTAAGTAGGTGCTGGCAAAGGCTGTCATGATGACAATTCCCCAGAGCCGACGCGATCGCAGCGGTGCCAGTTTTTGGAGGGGGTGCTTTTGGGCTGAGAACCAGATCAATAGCACCAGAATTCCTGCTAGCAGCCGAATTAGAGTACTCCATAAGGGATCGATATCGGTTCCGGCTAGGGCGGCTCTTGACAATACTGCGCCGATCGCTTGCCCCATTGCTGCCGCGCAACCCGCAATGATGCCTCGAACAGGCGGCTGGGTCAGTGTTCCGTTGGGTTGGGGCGATCGCTCTAGCACAACCCCAGTGACTCCGGCGATCGTCAGTCCAATTCCTAACCAGGCGAAAGCGGGCAGTTGTTCCTGCAAAAAAATCAGCGCTAGAAAGGCAGCTAGCGGCGGCGACAGCGATTCTAGCACCAACGCCCGTCTGGCTCCCAGAGAATTGAGCGCGGCGAAATAGGCGGTATCACCTATGCCTATGCCAACCACGCCGCTCAGCAGCAACAGCAGCACGGGCACGAGGCTAACGCTGGGCAGTAGTTTCCCTAAAAACAAGAGGGTTACAAGTAAGAGCGCGATCGCAACCAGCCCTTTAACCAAATTCAGCACAAGTGGTGATAACTGCCGCCCAACTCCGGTATAAACGACCGAAGCTGCTGCCCAGATCAATGCAGCACTAAGCGCCGCCAATTCTCCCCGAAAATCAGCCCAGTTCATTGGATGGTTCGCCTATCACCAGTTCCACATTACGGGATTGTCATCCAGGTGACCGGTGACAATTTGCCCGATCGCACTGATTTCTGCCAAATCCTCTGGAGATAATTTCACCTCAGCCGCAGTCGCATTAGCGATCGCTTGATCGGCACGACGCACCCCTGTAATCGCCTGGGTTTGGGGTTGGGCAATCAGCCACGCCAACGATAAATTGGTCAGGCTGGTTTGGTAGCGATCGGCGATCGGTCGCAGTTTTGCCAGGGCTTCTTGGGCGCGAACAAAATTTTCACCTTGAAACAGCTTGTTTTTAGCCCGATTATCAGCCGGATCGAACTGGTGATTGGCGGCAAACTTTCCGGTCAGCAACCCTTGCGCTAAGGGAGAATAGGCAAGAATAGAAATTTGGTTGGCGATGCAATAGGGCACTGTTTCTTTCTCCACCGATCGCCAAAACAAAGAATAGGCAGGCTGCAAACTATCAATTCGCCCGTGTTGAGCCGCCTCTTCTAGCTGCACCCGCGAAAAATTGGACACGCCAATCGCCCGAATTTTGCCCTGCTGTTTCAAATCATTTAAGGCGCGCATGGTTTCTGCGATCGGCACCACTTCACTACCAAACGCTCCCGCAGGCCAATGAATTTGATAAAGGTCAATGTAATCGGTTTGCAATTTTTTGAGCGACCTATCACAAGCCGCAATCACCTGATCATATTTCAAATGATTGGCAAAGACCTTGGTCAAATAAACAGCCTGCGGTCGAACATCTCCAAGGGCTTCCGCCACAATCTGCTCAGAGTGCCCCTGTCCATACACTTCGGCAGTATCAACTGTGGCGATCCCCGCGTCAAATGCTGCCCGAATTGCCTGAATCGTTTCCGCATCTTCCACGCCCACCCACATACTTTTGCCCGCTTGCCAGGTGCCCGTAATGATCGGCGTAATCCGAATTCCAGATCTGCCTAATTCCCGTGTTTCCATGCCGCTCATCCTTTAAGTGGGGTTTTATCAAGTAGAACGGTTCAAAAGCCCCTTTTACTTTAATGGTAAGCCGCTTTGGAAGGAACAGTTTTTATAAATACCGCTTAAGCTCGATCTGGATGGGCTGACTTATGCTGAATACGCTGGGATGATGCGCTGTGAAAAGAAAGTCAGTCTCCATCCGTTATCTAAGCCTTTGCCCTCTTTTTAGCTAAAATTAATTCGCAATAAAGAAAGATCGTCCTCTAAAGATTCATTCGGGTTGAGGCTCTTCACGCGATCGAGCACGTAATTTAGCCCTTGATTTGCAATCTCGCGTCGCTTATCGCTCAACAGATTAACAAATCCATCTAAACCCCAAATATCTCCATCGGGCTGCATAATTTCATAGATGCCATCGCTAAAAATATACAAAGTACTCGCCACATCAATGTCACAGCGCTTATTGCTAAATCGGGTATCTGGCATCATGCCAATTGGCAGGCTAATCGTTTTAAGCTGCGTCACTCCTGCATTTTCGGGGTTGGCGTTAGAAATGAGCAACGCCGGTGGATGCCCCGCACTAGAGTAAACAAGTTGGCGTTTTGCCTGGTTGTATACGCCATACCAAATGGTAAAGTACTTATCGTTTTGATCATCCATTTGAAAGGTTTCGTTTAAGGCGCGCAGCACATGGTTAGGCTGATAGAAATTCACTCCGTCCATAGATTGCGATCGCAGCAAATTTAGCACCGAAATCGAAGGCAACGCTGCCCCTAATCCATGCCCTGAAACATCGAGCAAATAGATCGCCAGATAGTCTGGGTCAAGCCAGTAATAATCAAAACAATCTCCACCTAACTGCCGCGAAGGAATAAAGCGCGAGTCAATGTTAACCGTGCCATCGAGGGGAGGCGGAAGCAGCGATCGCACATACTCCGCCGCTTCCACCAGTTCCGCTTCCAACATTCGCTTTTGCTCTTGCAGGGCTTGATATACTTTATTCAGTCGTAAACCTGCCCGTACCATCGCCAGCAATTCATTGGGATGGACGGGTTTTGCCAAAAAATTATCAGCCCCGCTATCTATCCCTAAAATCCGATCTTCGACGCTTGCCCGAACAGTCAGTAAGATAAGAAAGATCATCGAAAGTTCTGGATCAGCTTTTAGCCTGCGGCAAACCTCCAGTCCATTCACGTAGGGCATCACCCAGTCGCAAATAATCAGTGCCGGACGAAACGATTCTGCGCACCTCAAGCCCTCTTCACCGTCACTGGCGACCAATACCTCATATCCTTGCTCTTCAAGGATTTTTTGTGAGAATACCTGAGCGATCGGATCATCCTCAATAATGAGAATTCTTGTTACAGAATTAGACATAGAACCATCGATACCGTGCAGGATAGTCAGGGAATACTGAGCTTAAAGAAATACTAAGTAGTTTTAGCTTAATAAGTAGGGTAAATCGCCAAGAAGTGACCATATATTAAGATTAAAGACTAGAGATTCAGGGGCTATAGTTCAGACATCTGCCATTTTCTGACTATTGGATCAAACCATTCTTCCAGTTTATTAGGACTACACTGGTGACACTTTTAAGAGCCTCAACATTGAAACCACTCGATCAAGCATTCCTCCAAGTTAATACAGATCTTGATGCGCTTGCTCAAGTGCTTGAGTGGTTTGACCAATTTAATCATCCTCCGCTTCAGTCCCAAGCTTGGATGCAGTGCCAATTGGCGGTAGCCGAGGGGTTTACGAATGCAGTGCGTCATGCCCATCGTAATTTATCTGCGAAGACTTTGATTGATTTGGAAGTACAAATGTTTGAAGACCGCATTGAAATTCGGATTTGGGATCAGGGCGCTCCATTTGATTTAGAAAAACGACTTCGAGAGATGCCACCCGAATGGGACAAAGAGGCAGAAGGCGGACGGGGGCTAAGGTTGATGCAGCGAATTTCGGATATTCTCAGTTACACTCGCACCCCGGATGAGCGCAACTGTTTGCTGATTCTAAAAAAGGCATAAGAGAAAGTAGGGGGAGGGGGGCAGTCATCAGAAGGGTTGCAGGCTTACAGCGACAATAAGTTTACTGAATTGCTAGAAATACTTTCAGCGTTTTGAGGGTTTGTTGTAGAACAAGCACTTGAGGGGCTGAGTGATCAAGCTCATGGCTGCACGCTTGAATTTCGAGGAGTGCGGCAGCAATATGCATGGGTCTAAGCCCTATATTTGCGCTTGAGCCTTTGATGTGATGGGCTTGTCGTTCTAAGGCAGAGAAGTCTTGTATGGCGATCGCCGCTTCTAGCTGGATGAGATGGTGGGCGGTGTCCTCTGCAAACAGTTGCAGGAGTTCTAATTCAAACGCTGGGTCATGGTCTGAAATCTGATGAAGACGGTTCCAGTCAATTAGCTGATCCATGGGGAGGTTTGGCGATCGCGTGGGCGCTGACTTTCCTTCAGTGTTCCCCTAAATCCAATGGCATAACGCGATCGGGATCAGTGAGTTAACCTCTTTACTCATCTAATTTACCGATCTAATTTACCCATCTAATTTACTCACCTAAAAACCAAGCAAAGGTTGCAATCAAGAGCAGCCCCACAAACCAAAGGGGTAGATGAATCAACTGCAACGCATGAAATGGAATCAGTAAGAGTTGAGTGGCAGCAATTCCAATCATAATCAGGAGAGCCAACAGTCCAATCAGCATAAAAATAACCTTAGAAATAATCCTAATCGGCAGAGCAAATCGCTCACTAGAGCGCGGAAAATAGATCTGCCCCTGATAAATTCAGATCGGTCAATGTGGGGGAAATAATTTGGTCGCCCCTGTGGAACCGCTGCACCTCATACTCCCCTTCGGTTACTCGTACTCCCCTTCGGTGAATTGATAGACTGAAAACGTGGATTGCTTGGGATAGCCGATGTGAAGCCATCCGCCCAACCCTAAGCAATGTTGTTGTTCTACGACCCAACACTCCCCAATGCCAAGCGCTTTATAATCTCGTGGCTTTGTCAGGTAATCATCTTGCCAGTTGGTGCTGCCCTCCTAACAACCAGCCGCACAGAAGCCCCTACCCTATCGCCATACATCGAATATGGCTAGAACCTATATTGGCACAAACATTCACTGGAAATTACCAATAAAGTTCGTAGAATACAATTATCAGCAATGGGTGAATCTGAATGAATAGCGCGATCGCAGTTTTCCAGAAAATAGGGGGTGCCAAGTTGGGCACTGTGGCAATCCTCGCCACAGTCGCTAATGGATTCGCGATCGCCCAAGAGGCAAATTTTGGTAAAGTAGTTCTCAGCACCGCGAATCCGGTTGGCAGACTCTCCGGTTCTACGGGCGGCTCCATTTCGTTGCCTGCCATTATCAGCAACATGGATTATCGCAACAACCGCTGTTTGGGCTTTGGGGATTCTAAACCCGATCACATCCTTACCCTAGAACAAAATTTCCCTAGCTTGACTCTGCGGGTCAGCAGTGGATCAGATACCACTCTAGTGGTGCAGAGCGCTGATGGGATTGTGAGATGTGGGGATGACACGGGTGCCCAAAAAGATGCCAGCATCGTGGATAGCAACTGGAAGGCAGGTATTTATCGCATCTGGGTTGGCTCAGCGACTCCCGGCAGCCAACGCGACTACAGGCTGACTATTCAACCCTAGGCATTTTTAATCCGCCTGATGGGAGGATGCTGGACTGGGTCCGTCCGGCGCTAAAATGAGTAAGTTCATCATTGCCGAGGGTCATCCATCGTGCTGTCGATCCTTCTTGCAGATTTTCGCATTATCTTCGATCGCGATCCGGCGGCTCGCAACTGGCTAGAGGTTTTATTCTGTTACCCCGGTTTGCAAGCCCTGTTGATGCATCGATTTGCCCACTGGCTCTATCGATTAGGGCTACCGTTTGTGCCCCGGTTTATTTCCCATTTGGCGCGCTTTTTTACTGGAATTGAAATCCATCCGGGTGCCCAAATTGGGCGGGGCGTGTTTATTGATCATGGCATGGGCGTGGTGATTGGAGAAACTGCAATCATCGGAGATTACGCGCTGATTTACCAGGGAGTGACCTTGGGAGGAACGGGCAAAGAGTGCGGCAAACGTCACCCAACTCTGGGCGAAAATGTGGTGGTGGGAGCCGGAGCGAAAGTTTTGGGCAACTTGTTGATTGGCAACAACGTTCGCATTGGTGCTGGCTCGGTTGTGTTGCGCGATGTGCCTTCAGATTGCACGGTGGTCGGGGTGCCCGGTCGGATTGTATATCGATCAGGGGAACGGGTAGATCCTTTGGAGCATGGCAGTTTACCTGACTCTGAAGCGCGGGTAATTCGGGCATTGGTGGATCGCATTGAAACATTGGAGCAACAGGTGCAAAGCTTACAACCAGTTCCACCTAGAGTTCTTGCGCCCGCGATCGCCACTGTATCGGTTTCATCCAATGGTGCAACATCCAACGGCACTATTTCATCCGCCTGGACAGCGCCCCATGCTGCCAATTGCCGGATTCGCGATCGCGTCATTGAAGAATTTTTGGATGGCTCAGGCATCTAGGCTTGCGCTTGAGTGCGAATCAAGCGTTGAACACTAATCAGCGCTCGGTTTAATTCGTGAGGGCGGCGATCGGGGTTCTCTAAATACGCCTGCTGCTCATCTTCAATCATCGGCACATCCTGCAACACCAGCCCATCTAGCAATTTTTGGGCAGATCCAAACAGGCGATTTTTCAAAAAAAGCCGAAACTTTGGAGAGAGCTTGTGCAAGTTTGGAAAGGCGTTTAGTGAAGTGAAATGCACCAAGTAAGCGCGGGTATGGGTTTCATCCACGGGGCAAAACAGGCAGTAGATTTTGAAATCTTCTCCTAAACGAGATGCCCAATGGGGATAAACATAGCTGACATCCAGCGGCTCTGGATGCAATTGGCGCAGTTGAGGAATAAACAATTGGGCAACGGACCAAATTTTGTCAATTCGGTAATAGCTTTGGGCGTTGTAGTGAGCATCAATTCGGCTGGCTGTTTCTTCAATGGTGTCTAGTTCGGCGGCTGTCCAGGCTTGCAGATCGTGGTGTAAATGCCCGTGGTACATATCCATCAGGTTTTCAATTAGGTAGGAAAAATGGGCATGGGCATCAATGATGGAAACCGTGGCAATGTAATTGAGATGATCCCATTCGGGTAAAGCCAGCGGTGCGATCGCGTCTGCCAAGGCAGCATCACCTGGAAACACCCAAATAAAGCCATCCTGCTCTTTCACGGGATAGCGCCGAACGTGGGTATTCGGCAATTTTTGGTTAGCTTCTAGATAGGGCACGGCGCTACACTGCCCTTGAGCATTGATCCGCCAACCGTGATAGGCGCACTCTAGCTCGCCTTCCACAACACAGCCGCGACTCAGTTTAACGAACCGATGGGGACACCGATCTTCGAGCGCATGGATTTGCCCTTGCGAATCTCGAAAGAGCGCGATCGCCTGTTTCCACACTGTTACACCCATCGGCTGATCGGTGATATCGCTAGCACGGGCAACCGCATACCAGTGATTGGGATTGATGCTAGCCAGCCGAATATCAAACCGAGGCAATGCCGAAACAGGAGCATTCATAGATAAACCAAACCCTCACGCCAATTGATCTCACGCTCAAGATTGTAACTTTGTAGCGGCTGAAACAACCTGTCTATCCTGCAAACTCAAGGTATCGGGGCTATCGAATGAGGTGCTTTGGATTCAAAATACCGTTCCCTGCGATCGCACTATCATAAAAGTAACTGTTGTCTGCGATGCTCTTATGATTTTCTTGCAAGGTCGGTTCAAAAAACTCTATGTAGCCCGGAAGCGATCCAAATGGTCAGCAGCATATGGTCATGGGATATTGGCTACCATTTTGTGGGCTGGGGCGATTCCTGTGGGGATCGTTTCACAAATCTCGCCTACCAGTGCCAACGCTCAAGCAGTCAAAGATTGCGCCCCTGCCCCCTCTAGAAGCGGTGGCTCAGATACGACGGCTGACGCTAACTGCAAACCATCGGCGGCTCAAGCGAATTCCTCTAGCGAAACGCCCTACACGATTTGGGTTCCAGGGCAGCCTGAGCGCACGCCTGCTAGTGAGTCTTATCCCGCGAATTGTCCGCCGTTGCCCTATGGGGTGGCTAGTGCGGATTGGCAATATTTTGATGAACTGTACCGTTGTAAGTATGGAGACCAGGATTAGAGCGATCGCAACAAATTCTGCGATCGCTGAATTTGGTCAACGCTGAAGCCTGCTTCGTTTAAATACGTCAAAAAGTTGGAGTCGCCATAGCGCGGGTCAAGGGTGATCGCTTGGCGAAATGCGGCTTGGGCAAGGGGATTTTCCTGGTTCCCCAAATGGGCGATCGCCTCGGCGACTAACGGATGGGGATTGCTCGGTTCCAGTTTCGCGGCTTCTTTTGCCGTGGCGATCGCCCAGTCGTATTGCCCGATGCGCTCCAATGCCAAGCTGAGATTGTAGTGGGCAATTTCATTATCAGGTTTGAGCAAGGCTGCCCAAGAATGAGCCGCGATCGCGTGGTTAAGCTTGCCGCCAACCAGGTAAACAATGCCCAAAGCGTTGAGCGTGGGGACATCAAACGGATTCTGATCAAAGGTTGCAAGTAAGGTTTTCTCGGCAACCGGGGTTTGTCCGGCTTTGTGTTGTGTCCAACCGAGCAACACTCGCCCTGACAGGTTTTCTGGCTCCAGTTCCACGGATTTTTGCAGCACCGCGATCGCTTCTGGATAGCGCTCTTGGTCGCGCAAACTCAGCCCTTGCTGGCGATAGTCTGCGGCTGATTGGGCACAAGCAGAGGCGGGAATCAAGAAGTTGGCGATCGCCCCAGCTATGAACCCTGTCAAAAAAACACTATTCATCACGACTCCATCATTCCAACATCCGACACCCGTTTACTTTTTCCAAGCGAAACCTCTCGTCCACCCAAGAGCAGCCACCAGACGGAGATAAATACCCAATGCACCAAGGTAATTGTCCAAAGGGAACCCGTGAGCCGATAGGTGATCGTGCAGGCTACCCCCAGAATCGTGATCAGGCTGATATGAGGATTAGGGAGAATGGAGGGCGATTCGTTCCACGTTAGCGAAGTTATCCGAAGGACTCCCCAAGGGAATCGCCGGACAAATCGGGCATACCCCAGTTGAAAGCTCACAAATAAGCCCAATGCCAACCATGCCCACGCCCACCAAATTCCAGCGGGAATCCAATTTTTGGGGTAGGGAATCAGCAGAACGCGAAAAATGTATTCTTGCAGCAGGGCGGGCATGATCAGCAATCGTAGGCAGGTAGCCAATTGGCGATGCCAGGGAGCCTGCCACGGGTTCCAGTGCAAGAAGTTTTGAGAGAAGCCTAACAAAAGAGCGATCGCGCCAAACCCCAGCAAAATTCCCAGTGTTATTAGCCAATCCTCGCCCGAAGGAATCGTCACCCCTCCAAACGTGTGGAGTACCAGGTACGACAACAGCGGAATTTGGGTTAAAGGCAGCCTCCAGGCACCGAACAGCAAGGTTGCCTCTAACGGCGCAAGCCCTGGATCAGTGCCCCCAATGATGTTGGGACGCAAAAACCAAAGAGATGCCCCATTATGTAGAAACAACATGGAAAACTCGTCGTGGGTTTGACGAGGCAGGGCAGTACGCCAACTGATTAACCCAGTCAATAAGTTTTTGGGTCGAAAATCGTCAATACTCAAAAATTGCTGCTCTTTTTCAACACCCATCAAAATCTCAGCATTTTGCTCCCAGTCCCATCTGACAATTCCCATGGGGATAAGTTGTCGCGTCAGATCTTTCCCCAATTTAACCAGCTTCTCGAAGCGTTGCGTCGTGGGATCAGTGGGGTTTGCTTTCATCCACTGCACAACTTCAGGATTCGATTCCACCTGATGTCTAAATCGCACCAGCGTATGCAGGATCGCCTGGGCAGAATCTTGCACACAGGAGGTCGCTGACGTAATGGTGGAGTTTCCGGTGCCATCTCCAATGCGATACCGAGCCATCACCAAGTTAAGTTGAATGATCAATTCGTTGAAAAATGAGAGCTTAGTATCGCCAAAGTTATAGTCTTCCGTTAAGGTATCTAGCTTGACGACGACATCGGAAACCGGGCGAGTTCCCATGAAACCGCGCCGCATATTTCCCATGTAGTGAGTCCAGGTTTGCCCCCCGGATATGGTTCCATCCGGGGCATTTCCATAGACTTGCAAGTAGTCCACATCCAGCATGGGTTCTTGAGTAAACGGGTCTTGAATGACGGCGGCAACTCCAAAAGAAAAGTGTCCGGCGTAGGTGCCTAAAATAAAAGATTCATGGTTATCGTGAGTACCGCCGCGCCCCCCAAACAAATGCAGCACGAAGGCGCGATCGCCCACTTTCCAACGGGCTTGCGCCTTTTCTGAAGTATCTGCACTCGCATCCACCAGTACGGTCTGTAGGGTGCCTTGGCGCTGTTCAACATCCTGCCAATTCTCAGTTCTGATATACCTCAAACCATTGTTGAACCCTAAAACAGTTTGTTGGGAAGGCAGTTGAAACAGCGATCGCGGTCTTAACCCTTGAACGGTGAACCTTTGATCGTTCGCTTTTGCCCCATAAATGTACCAACCCGCCCCTCCTGCGGGTGAAGTTGCCAGATCACGAGTGGTCATACTAAACACTCCCCCCCAATCTGGCGGCTGTTGTGGAATCCGAATCACCTCTTCCAATCCATCAAATTGTTGGGTCTTGGGGTTGTAATGCCTAACGCGCATCAGATCGCTAGTACAAGGCTTTTCTCCAGGGCACTGTTGGGGGAGGGATGCTGAATCTTTTGGCGGCACCGATTCAATAAACTTCACCAATGCCTGAAATCGTCCTGCATCCTGCAACGGTTCCCGCTCCAGCCGGAGGATCGCGGGCAAGGCAGTGGAAGGCTTTTCTGGAAGAACCAGATTTTGAACCACTTGTCGATCTAAATCATTGCCTGCTGTTTTTTCTTCGGATTCCAGGGTTACAGTTCCCTGCAACTGCACCACCACGCCATCATGGGGTAGCCCGCCCGCCAAAGATTGCAGCGGTCCAACCTGATTCCGACCATCCAGGCGAATGGGATTGGTTGATCCATTTTGAAAGCTTCTATGCGCTTGGGCGGTCAAGCGAACATCGCGAGAGGCAACCCTGACATATTGCTCAATGCTGGGGGATTTTGTCCAGGCTAGTCGAATAATTTGACCCACCAGTTTTTTTGCATTCGCTGGCGCGGTGTAGACTTCAAACCACGTCCAATCGGTTTCTTGATTGGTTTTGGCAAATTGTTGATATTGCTCAGCGGTGGGCAGAATTAATCGCCCGACCCATTCGGCAGTGGGACGATAGAAAATGGAAGGAGGCGCTTGTTGGGCGGGGTAATAGTTGGGTTGGTTGAAGGGGGCGGTAATGGTGGAAGAATATTGGGAGGAGGGTAGGGTGGCGAGGCTAGCCGATCGCCCAGGAGCAACCATTAGCAAAACCGCTATCGCCCCTAGCAACAGCCATTTCAAGCGCTTGAGCGATCGCACTCGTTGATTACCAATCCATGTCTGCATAATCGAGTACTCTAACGTTGCCGGTGGGTCAGATTGACATATCAGATTGACATAATAGTGCGTTCTGGCGTGCTTAACACCCTCTATCGCTGGCATTGGGGGCAAAAATGTGCCGATCGCCCTGCCATTTTCAATCGTTCTATGATGGTTCCACAGGTGCGGCAGGGTTCTCCATCTCTGCCATACACCCAGGCTTTGCCGCCATAGTTGCCATTAATCCCTTCTACATTCCGGAAACTGCTAAAGGTGGTGCCGCTGGCATCAATGCTATCTTGCAATACCTTCAAAGTAGTGCTGTGCAAAAGTTCAATCTGGGTGTAGGTTAGGGTGCTGCATAGCGTTTGAGGGTGAATGCCGCTTAAAAAGAGCGCTTCATCGGCGTAGATGTTGCCCAATCCGGCGACGATGCGTTGATCCAATAAAGCATTTTTGATCGGGCGCTGGCGGTGATGAAGCTGCTGATAGAAGTAATCAGCCGAGAAATCGGTCGAAAAAGGTTCGGGTCCAAGCGCTTGCAACCCGGTGATGATTTGCTCTGGCAGATAATTGGGTGGCACCCACCAGAGTTGCCCAAAGGTTCGCTGATCAACAAATCGCAGTTCGCGATCGCCCTGGAAAAATAGCCGCACCCGCGTATGTTTTTGCACTGGCTCTGCGGCATTCACCCAAAGCAATTGCCCTGTCATCCGCAGATGTGCGCCCAAGTAGCCCGCAGACGTGGGAAGTTTATCAGCGCCGACGGCTTGAACCAGTTCGGCGATTAAATATTTGCCGCGTCGATGCCATTGGGCGATCGCGGCTCCGGTCAGCCCTGATAAAAATTCGGGCACAAAAATAGGGTGGGCAATGGTGCGATTAAGCAATACATCTCCACCCTGAATTTCTTGGTTGAGGGTTAATCGATTAAGCCCTCGCCGAACCGTTTCAACTTCGGGCAATTCGGGCACCGCTACACCACAAAATAAATACCTGTAAGATAATCATTTTAGTAGAGATGTAGCCATTTCCCAAAAATACGCATGAAACTCTAAGAGGTCTAGGACGCGGCTCATCCACCAAAGGCTAAGCCGTATGATGACTGAATTAGAGTTCCTTAACGAGTTTCAGTTCCCTGATTAGGAGATCCTTCAACCACGCCGCTGCCTTCGCCTGATTCGGCTTTGGCTGTAGACTTGGCATCCGTAACAACATTACTACCCGTTCTGCGGGTGCTTTCATTGATAGTAGTTTGTTCACCACCCGATGGGGTGGCTTTAGCCTTCTTAGCCGGAGGCGCAACCTCAACAACTTCGTTTGAACCAAAGTTATTGGTGTTGACCCCAGCATAATTAACCCGATCAAATCGAACGATAACGGGGTATTTAATGCCACTCTGGTCAATGGAGGCAACAGTGCCTACTTCTTGAAACCAGTAGGACTCTTTACGCATGATACGGACTTTAGAACCACGCTGAACCATGAGTGTTTTCCCTTATTTGCTTAACTCACACAGCTAATGCAGATACTTTACACCGGAGTGTTAACCGACAAGGCATTCAACCTCAGGGTTGACACAATCTGAAATATTCAGCAAAGAAAGGCAATATATGGCGATATATGGCGATCGCGCCAATGGAGTTGAGATCTTGAGTTTCGGGCTTTTAGAACAGGGTTCCCACAGGGAGAAGCTAACCAAAAAATATCAATGAAGCAGCGAAACGGCAATGTTGCTCTTACCAATTTGATAGTGGGTTTCGGCAGTGCTCAGCACGCGATCGCCGCTTAGCAGGGTGAGCCAAGCCCAACCTATCCCTTAGTGCGATCGCGGGGGCTTTTGTTGCCAGGTTAGCAACCTTACTTGAATCTATGCTTGAATCTATGTAGGAGAACTATCTAGATCTTAAAATCCAAGGCTTTCTCAATGGCTTTAAGCATTTCAGATTCATCTCGACTGACTCGTTCACCGCCAATACCAAATAAACCGCCTTCTTTTACCGCTTCTGCAATTTGGCGTGCAATAGAAAGAATCCAAGTTTTAAATTCTTGCGCCTGAACCGCCGTGACTTTATTGCCCAAAATCACCCCTACCTGCCTGAAGTGATCTAGGGTGTTCTTCCGACCTTCAGAGGCATTCTTGAAATTTTGAAGTGCGCCCAGGAGTTCAAACTGTTTTTTTAACAGAAGCTGTTCTCCTTGTAAGGGGTCTTTTGCATCGGCTTCTTTCATGGAAACCGCCAGCGATTTTGCTAAATCACTCGTCAAGTCGGGGCGATTCTGCTCAGTGGATATGATTTGGATGGCTGCCTGGGTTTCTTGCAAAAAGGAAACGGGATCAGTTTTATCCGCAAGCGTCATTGCTATGACGATCATATTGGGAGTTTGCAGCAGAGTCGCCCACTCATCTTCTGGAAAATATTGTTGACTCATGATGAAATACCTTCCTTAAAAAAATTATTCTAGTTTGAACCAATCATACTTTTTATCTTTGGCTTAAAGGCAGTTTAATGGGTGCTTATACAAAGATCGAGATCGCCCACCTTAATGCAGATCAAGCCTTATCGCGCCAATAGGAAACCACCTAACAGACTACCTTGTTTACCACGTGGGGTCAGAAAACAGGGTGACGGTGAGGTGCGATCGCCCGAAGGGAATGCTGCTAATACAACTGCAAATGCTGCGCCCGTCATCCAGTTCCACTTCGCAGGCATGGCAGGAACCCATCAAGCATCCTACAGGAATCGTCACTCCGGCGCGATTGGCAACCTCTAAAAAAGGTTCACCGACTGCTGCTTCAACTGTCACATCATCGGGCAAAAAATGCACACTAACACTCATAAAACACTCATTGGGGTTGTTATCAAAATGGGTATTTAGCGATCGCGACTCACACCCTTTGAGCTCTGGTCGATATTGTACAATGCCATCGCGATCTTATAAGGCTGGTACGCTGCGGCGTAAATCGTTAGTGCGCCCTGGGGCAGCAGTCGAAGGATTAGACCTGGGCATCCAGAGCAAGAGCGGCATTCTCCAGTCGATGACCACGCGAGCAGCGTTTTTAACCGACCCCAGGCATCGGATTGTGTTTCACGTCACGCCCAACCATGGTTCCTGGCTCAACCAGATTGAAATGTGGTTGAGCATCTTGATGCGGAAGTTACTCAGACGTGGCAATTTTCTGAGCCAAGCAGCCTTAAAAAACCGTATCCTTCAAGGCGATGAGTCCTTTTATTTTCGTCTTTTTCTTACGCGATCGCACTTCTTACGCGATCGCACTATAGTTCTCTGCCACTTTTGATGGAGGTGAGCTAAGGTAGTAACCAGTCTTAACTAGGCGAATGGCATGAAGAAGTTGCTGCTGGTGGTTTTGTTTCTGGTGGGATTGGGTTGGGCGCTGACGACCTTTCCAGGGTTAGCCGTTGAAGGCAGCTACAATTCCATCATTTTGGACTTTCGGGAGGATGTGGGAGCGGCGCAAATTGAGAGCCAAATTGACGCGATCGCCCAAACCTACAGCACATCTCCTCGTTACAACAGCGAATTTTCTTTGGCAGATCATATCTTCATCATGCCCGGAGATAAAAAACTGCTCGATACGCTCAGAAGTTCTGATCTCCGCAAATACACAGAATTTATTGAGCCAGATTATATTTACCGTACCTATGCCGTGCCCAATGACCCAGAGTATGGCAAGCAGTGGAATATGCGGAGTATCAATGTGGAGCCAGCCTGGGATCAAACGAAAGGGAAAGGCATTACAGTTGCCGTGATTGATACGGGGATTAGTCAAGTGCCCGATTTATTAGATACCCAGTTTGTGGGCGGTTACGACTTTGTGAACGATCGCGCCAGTGTTCGAGATGATAATGGTCACGGCACCCATGTGGCAGGCACGATCGCCCAAGCGACCAACAATAAGTTTGGCGTTGCGGGTATTGCCTATGAAGCGAGTCTGATGCCGCTCAAGGTTTTGAGTGGAGAAGGCGGCGGCACGGTTGCCGACATTGCGGAAGCGATTCGGTTTGCAGCGGATCAAAAAGCTGATGTGATTAACATGAGTTTGGGCGGCGGCGGTGAAAGCCAGTTGATGAAAGAGGCGATCGACTATGCCCATAGTAAGGGCGTGGTGATTGTGGCGGCGGCGGGTAACGCCGGACGCAATGCCGCCGAATATCCGGCTCGGTATCCCCATGTGATCGGCGTATCTGCGCTCGACTCCGCTGGCAGCAAAGCCCCCTATTCTAACTATGGCGCTGGCATTGATATTTCGGCTCCAGGTGGCTTGATCAACGGCGAAGATAAAACGGGCGGCATTTTGCAAAACACGCTGAATCCCCAAACGGGAGAATCAGTGTTTGAAGCCTTTCAAGGAACGAGCATGGCGGCTCCTCACGTATCGGGCGTAGTGGCGTTGATTAAAGCGGCTGGGGTGACCAATCCTGATGAAATCGAAGAAGTCATTAAACAGTCGGCATTAGTCGTTCAAGAAGACAACCTGAATCACTTTGGCGCGGGCAAGCTGGATGCTGCCGCCGCCGTGAAGCTAGCTGCCCAAGGCAAAATTTCCTTCCAGGATTTCTTCCGCTGGCTGCGAGACAATGGCTACCTCAATCCGCGCTTTTGGATTGATGGGGGCGTGATTTCCCTAGGACCCAAACTGGCGATGGTGCTGGGTTCTTATCTGCTGGCGTGGCTGCTGAAAATCTACTTTCCCTTTGCCTGGACGTGGTCGCTGTCATCGGGCTTAGTCATGGGCAGCACTGGCATCTTCTTTTTACGCGGGGTTTATCTATTTGATGCGCCTCAATGGCCATTTCGCCTGATGGGAAGTTCACTGGCGGAGATGGGGAGTGCGGTTCAATTAAGTAGTGGACTCAATCCTTTCTTTGCTAGCATTTTGATCCCGCTGGGGTTGGTGCTACTGCTGTTGGGGCATCGCACCTGGAAAGGGTTTGCGATCGGGAGCGCGATCGGGATGGCGATGTTTCTGGCGATCGCGGCGATCACCACGCCCACACTTATGTGGATAGGAGATGGCATCCCGGCACGCCTATTCCTAGCAGCAAACGCATTTCTTTGTTTCGGACTGGCACGGCTTGTTGTTAAACCAGAAGGACGAATCGCATGAGCATTCAAGTAGAAGGCACAATTGAACGAAAGGGCTTTGGTACGGGCACTTGGGCGTTAGTCAGCAGCAGCCAAACCTATGAATTACACAAGACTCCTGCCGATTTGCAAAAAGCCGGACTGAAGGTAAAAGTATCTGGCGAAGTTCGCGAGGATGTGATGACGATCGCCATGATTGGTCCAGTATTGGAAGTCACCAGTTTTGAGGTAGTGAATTAAGAATTGTGTCTGGAAAATCAGGCGATCGCTGTAAAGTAGAAAGTGATGAATGTAGGGGCGCGTTTCTGGCGCTATTTGTGCGGCATTTGATAGGGCTATTTGAGGAAACTGAGAGTGTGAAACATTTTTTGTGTATTTTGTTTGCGAGTACTTTTGCCTAG
>JBGSWI010000162.1:0-8162 GCA_041752515.1 Leptolyngbyaceae cyanobacterium
CAAAAACATAAAGGTAAAAGCTGGCGACCCCAAGGCAGTAGAGCGCTTGGATTACTCAAGGTACTCGAACTCAATGGGCAATGGCAGCAATATTGGTTCTCCGAACAATTTGCTTAATCAACCGAAAATTTACAGGTGGAAAAAACTTACTAATCCTGGAATCTGGAGTAACTGAAGGTCGTAAGACGTTTGCCAACATCATCAAATACATCAGAATGGGCACCAGCTCTAACTTTGGCAATATGTTTAGCGTTTTGGGTGCAAGTGCGCTTCTACCATTTTTGCCAATGCAGCCCGTGCAGATCTTGATTAATAATCTCCTCTACGACTTTTCACAAACGGGCATCCCCTTCGATCATGTGGATCAAGAAGATCTAGTCAAACCGCCGCAGTGGAAAATTGCGAATATCCAGCGATTTATGATCTTTATCGGTCCGATTAGCTCCATTTTTGACTATGCCACCTATGCCTTGATGTGGTTTGTTTTTGGGGCAAACTCTATAGAAAATCAAGCGTTGTTTCAAACAGGTTGGTTTGTGGAAAGTCTGATGACTCAAACGCTGATTGTCCATGTGATTCGCACGGCTAAGGTGCCTTTTTTTCAGAGTCGAGCTTCTTTACCCATGCTGCTGATCACCGCCACTGTCATGGCGATCGGCATATATCTACCATTTTCGCCGATCGCATCTAGTTTAGGCTTTGTGCCTTTGCCCGCTGTTTATTTTCTCTGGTTAGCTGCAATCCTCACTTGCTATTGCGTGTTGACTCAATTTGTCAAAACCTGGTTCATTCAAAAATACGGATATACCTAACTAAAACTTTCAACAATTGAGCAATGCGACAGTAGTGTTCTAGATATGAAGCTAAATCGATTAACTGTATGTGGCAATCGCTTATTTCTTACACGTTTGGAACGCTTGCAGTGCTGTTTCCGATAGCCAATCCACTGGGGGCAGTGCCGATTTTCTATAGCCTCACTGCCGAAGATACGCCCCGCTATCGTTTGAAGCAGGCTCATAAAACGGCTCTCAATGTAGTTGGAGTGCTGGTGACATTTTTACTAGTAGGTAAACTCATTCTCAGCTTTTTTGGGATTTCCCTAGGAGTGCTGCGAATTGCAGGGGGATTAATCGTAGGACACACTGCCTGGGAGATGGTAACGGCACGGCGACGGCTGACGACTGAAGAACATCAAGCAGCCGTTGATCAAGATGATGTTTCATTTACTCCGATGGCTGTGCCAATGATCGGAGGTCCTGGTGCGATCGGGGTAGTGATTAGTCAAGCGACTCAGGCAACAGAATGGATCGACTATCTAGGTTGTGTGTTAGGAATTGGCTTGTTGGGTGGGTTGATTTATCTATTTCTTAGATTGGGGGAACCCTTACTCGAAAAGTTAGGCAAAACAGGACTAGGCGCACTGAATCGGATATTAGGGTTCTTGATCTTAGCGATCGCGGTTCAACTCATTGCCAATGGGGTGATATCACTGTTTCAAACGGCAGTGCCCAATTTATTCAAGTGAGGTAGCGATGGAGAATACCAAAATTTTGAAGAAGTTGCAGTAACTCAACCATTTCATACATCTCATACTTTACATAGACATCATTTCAAACATCCTTATGTCATGCTGCTGAAAGTTAGAAAAATGATGGTTTACCTCTATCGCAATTATGGTAGCAACACCGCCTAAACCAGCCACCGATCCCTCGATTAGCGCCTTTGGCAGAGCTAGGTCTACAGTTGAAGGTGCGCCCCTCAGCCCTGAAGAATTACGGAAGATCCATGCTTACTGGCGTGCCTGTAATTACTTAGCGATCGGCATGATTTATCTGCGAGATAATCCGCTGCTGCGATCGCCGCTCAAGATTGAACAAATTAAAAATCGCATCTTAGGACATTGGGGGACTAGCCCCGGCTTAAGCTTTGTCTACACACATCTCAATCGGCTGATTAAACAGCAAGATCTCAATATAATCTTCTTAGCAGGTCCGGGGCATGGCGCTCCAGGCGTTCTAAGTTCTTGCTATCTAGAAGGAACCTATTCTGAGATTTATCCCGATAAGAGCGAGGATGAAGAAGGGCTGAAAAGATTCTTCAAGCAATTCTCTTTCCCTGGCGGCATTGGTAGTCACTGTACTCCTGAAACTCCCGGTTCCATCAATGAAGGGGGTGAACTGGGCTACAGCCTTTCTCACGCTTACGGTGCCGCTTACGACAATCCAGACCTGATTGTTGCCGTGATGGTCGGGGATGGCGAATCCGAAACTGGACCCTTGGCAACCGCTTGGCATTCCAACAAGTTTATTAACCCTATCCGCGATGGCGCAGTGTTGCCAATTCTGCATCTGAACGGCTACAAGATTAACAACCCGACCATCCTTGCTCGCGTTAGCCATGCAGAGCTAGAAGATTTGTTTAAAGGCTATGGCTACAAGCCTTACTTCGTGGAAGGATCTGATCCTGAAACGATGCACCAAGCGATCGCTGCGACGCTTGATCGCTGTATTCAAGAAATCAAACAGATTCAGGCAGAAGCTCGTAGTACGGGTGTAGCGAAGCGATCTCGCTATCCGATGATTGTCCTGCGTAGCCCCAAGGGTTGGACATGCCCAAAAGAAATAGACGGGCACAAAATCGAGGGATTCTGGCGCGCTCATCAAGTGCCAATGTCAGATGTGGCTAAAAATGAAGGTCATTTCCAGATTTTGGAACAGTGGATGCGGAGCTATAAGCCAGAGGAATTGTTTGATGCCAGCGGCAAGCTCATTCCTGAACTAAAGGATCTGGCACCTACAGGACAGCGCCGCATGAGTGCGAATCCGATCGCGAACGGTGGAGTGGTGCGTAAGCCGCTACGGATGCCGGACTTCCGCTCCTATGGGGTTGAAGTCACCGATCCCGGAGCGATTGGGGTTGAAAATACCAAACCCTTGGGTGTCTTCCTGCGCGACATCATGCAGATGAACATGAATAACTTTCGGGTGTTCGGTCCTGACGAAACCACCTCGAATAAACTTGATGCGATCTACGAAGTTAGTAAAAAGCTATGGCTGGAGGAGTACTTCCCTGAAGATCAGGATGGTGGTGAATTGGCAACGGACGGTCGGGTGATGGAAATGCTGAGTGAACATACGCTGGAAGGCTGGCTAGAAGGGTATGTGCTGACCGGGCGACACGGCTTCTTCTCCACCTACGAATCCTTCGTGCATATCATCGACTCCATGATTAACCAGCACTGTAAATGGCTGGAGGTTTGTCAGCACATCCCTTGGCGGGCTGCGATTGCTTCGGTGAACCTGTTGATTACCTCTACCGTTTGGCGACAAGACCATAACGGCTTTACCCACCAAGATCCCGGCTTTCTGGATGTAGTACTCAATAAAAGCCCGTCCGTTACTCGGATCTATCTGCCCCCCGATGTCAACTGTTTGCTATCAGTGGCTGACCATTGTTTGCGGAGTGTCGATTATGTCAACGTGATTGTGTGTGATAAGCAACTCCACCTCCAATATCTGGACATGGAGGCTGCGATTAAGCATTGTACAAAGGGTCTTGGTATCTGGGATTGGGCAAGCACCGATCGCGGTAGTGAGCCTGATGTGGTTGTGGTATGTGCTGGGGATGTTCCGACTCTGGAAGCTTTGGCGGCGACCGTCATGCTCCGGGAGCACTTCCCTGATCTCAAGCTCCGATTCATCAACGTCGTTGACTTGTTTAGGTTGCAGCCCGATACGGAGCATCCGCACGGTTTATCCGATCGCGACTTCGACAGCCTATTTACTCTTGACAAGCCCATCATTTTCAACTTCCACGGCTATCCCTGTCTGGTTCACAGGCTCACCTATCGGCGCACCAACCATCACAATTTGCATGTGCGCGGTTACAAGGAAAAGGGCAATATCAACACGCCATTAGAGCTTGCGATTAACAACCAGATTGATCGGTTCAGTATCGCAATCGATGTGATTGATCGTGTTCCCAAACTCCAAGTTGCGGGTGCCCATGCCAAGGAGGAGTTCAAAAATCAGCAGATCGAGTGCCTCAACTACGCACACGAGCAGGGCATCGATATGCCAGATATTCTTAACTGGAAATGGACACTGGAAATGGACTGATGCGCTCCCAGGAACATCCCCTTCTCATGAAGATGCTCCATACTAGAGTTGTTGGGAAATACTACAAGGTTCAATTGAAATTCTGGCTCTCTTGGTTTCTGCTTTAGTGTTCATGCTGCCATCAAGTAGAAGTTCCATAAGCCAGCGGCTGTGAGCATCAGATGGTCATCAAAATCCTTCGTGCGGTTGCGATAAACCGCACTGACTGCACCATAGCGTTTCACTCCAGCAAACGCATTCTCACAAACGACCCGCGATTGACTCAACGCTCGATTGTCCGCCTTCTGCTCTGGGGTTAATTCGCCTCCCCTCGGTTTTTTATGCGGAATGCGGATGTTGTCATACTGCTTGTGAACTCCGAGAAAACCCAAATCCAGTTCAACGGGAATCTCATCGGGCACACTGCCCACAATGTCGTCTTCGTCGTGAAACTTTTTATCATGCAGTTTCCCTTCCCGTGCCTTGCTTAACACCAATACCCGCTTGCCCTGGTCTACGGCTGCGAGATGTTTACGGGTATGCCGTTTCTTCTTGCCCGAATAATTCAGCTTTTGCGCTTCCGGGTCTTGGGGACGGGCAATGGGACGTTCGGTGCCATCGACCATGACCCGCTTTACGTCAGGAAATCGCTCGATAAACGCCTCAACGCTCGTCAGTTTGCGTTCTGGCAATGCTAGCTTTTCACCCAAGGTGGCTTCGAGAATCGGTTGTAAGCGATGCATCCAGTAGTGAGCTTGGGCACGGTCGAGGTCAAACAATAGTCCTGCCAAATCAAACGTGGGGTAGCTTTTGATGTAGAACAATTTGTCCTGAAACGTGCGTAACCGAGCTTTACGTCCACCTCCCAGAGCGCGTTGGCGAGGTTGCTGAAGTTGTGTTTGCTCATAGACTGCACTGAACGTTGGCACCAGAGCATCAAAAGCTTTCCGATTTAATCCCGTCATTGCCCGGAGCAGTCTCTCTTGCTTCAGTGCCCGTTCGATGTTCAGCATTGCTCTACCTAATCACTAACTTCCTATTTTGCCTTATTCCCAAACAAGTCTACTGACTAAGTACAGGACAAAAAAGTTAGGAGATGCAAAAACTCATCTACATACTGTTCGAGATTCAATAGAGTTCTACGCAGATGATCAAAGCCATAACGAAAAATGCTCTTGGCTTTGCGTCCATGCTTTTTGATGGTAATTGGTTTCTGAGCGGCTAACCATTCACCCATTCGGAATGCCCAGCATAAAGCAATAGTCAGTAGAGGGATCAGGCGACTGAGGCGTTCTGGGTCTTTCAAATGGGTTGACTCCAAGCAGAAGCCACGAGTTTTCAAGCAGCCAAACAAGGTTTCAATAGACCATCTTTTGGCGTAATCGGTGATGGCACTGTGGGGATGTTCAGCGGTTACGACAATCAAAAAGACTGGTCTTCCAGTCGCACTGCTGCTACATACACCCAGTGCCCCCACAGTTTTCGGCGATGACGCAGAACCTGATGCTGATAAGGCTGCAAAAGCAAACAAAACCTTGGCTTTAAGACTTTGACGACCATCCTCTAGCTTGTCACTCTCCCGAATACGGATGCGAAATGGGAGGAGTGCTTGGTTTAAGAGGTACTCAAACCAGTCATGACCCAGGAACTCTCGATCTGCCGTCAAGTAGGCGACTTGTGCATCTGGAAATACCTGATAGAAGTCCTTCAACAATTCAATGCGCTCTGTCGTGTTGGAATTTCCCTTCTTGTCTAGCATCCACCACAACAGTGTAGGGCGAACGCACACGTATCTTCATAATTTGCGGGATGGGGGAGGAACTTGAGCCAAAATCTTGGTGAGATACTGGTCATCCCAACCCGCCTTGAGCCGTTTGGCACGCGTACCGCCTTTGGCAGACTTCTCTTGAGATAATAAATTCACCGCTAGATGACGAATGACCGCTAAGTTTTCTGCACAATAGCCCTGAGTGGCGCGAGATTGGTCTTCTCGGAATCCCACATCCAAAATCCAGTGCAACTGATTCTCAATACCCATTTCCAGGCGAATTGGCTCGGTGATCTCGTGGCGGATCAACTCGAAATAGGGATACCCGATCCACTTCAGCACGCTGCCTTTACGCCCCGTATAAAAGTTGTTCAGACAGATGACTTCGTGCGCCTCTGTCATCAGGCGATCGATTAGGTGAGAGCCAATGAAACCAGCGCCGCCTGTGACCAGTATTTTCATCGGTGGAGTCATCTTTAAATAAGCAGCACAGGAAATACCAGCGATGGTTGTAGGCTGAAAAACTAACTGCAATCAATGCTGGATTTCAATTAATTCTGTTAGAGAAGTTAACTCAAAATTAGCATTGTCGAATATTTAATTAATCGTGACTAAAGATTCAACCTCTTTTTAGTTCCAGCATATTTCAAAGGAATCACGACGTGTACTGAACAAGTGTTCAAGGTCATAAAAACTCACGATAGCCAACAAGTTACAAAAAGACCTGAAATTTGCCCAAAAGACCCGACAATTATGATTTGGGTGTAATTTGGGTGTAAGGATTGCCAAAGATGGCTACAAACCTTTGTTACCAGCTTTGAGCACTCGATTCGTAATCGAGCGGTCGTGGGTTCAAATCCCACCATCGGCTTTTAGAGATGTACGTTCGCACATTAAATGTCGCAATTCGCAAATTAGTGTCGTTTTGGCTCATTTCTTGTCTAGACGTGCGTTTTCCGCAAATTAGTGTCGCAATTTCTCAAAAACGTACTATTCGCAGATTAATGTCGTTTCATCTTAAGACGATTCGTTTAATACCGATTACGAATCGAGTGCTCCTTTCAGTCCTCCAAATTGAGACTGTTTGCGATCGTTGTATGTCAGGCACTTTCAAGTTATGAGGGAGCGGAGGTTACCCTTCAACTACTCATCTCTCGGAGAGCGATTGCGCCTTTTGTAGTATTCAAGCTTAAGCAAATGGTAACTCTTTTAGCCCACCCATCTCTGGGAAGGCGATTGCGACCTTCTACATCCACCCCAACTATGCCAACGCAGAACCCTTTCAGCCCACCCATCTCTGGGAAGGCGATTGCGACTCAAGCAGAATTGATGGCTAAAACATTCCAAGATATCTTTCAGCCCACCCATCTCTGGGAAGGCGATTGCGACTCGCTGAATCCAATATTCCAGGCGTTGGCTCTGAGCTTTCAGCCCACCCATCTCTGGGAAGGCGATTGCGACCATCGGTCAGTTTTGTCGCATGGGTTTGCAATTGGCACCTTTCAGCCCACCCATCTCTGGGAAGGCGATTGCGACCTGGGGTGGATTGGGTTGCGTCGGAGAAAATCGAAACCTTTCAGCCCACCCATCTCTGGGAAGGCGATTGCGACCTATCCCGCGTGTCTCTGTTCAAAACCACCAAGCCTTCTTTCAGCCCACCCATCTCTGGGAAGGCGATTGCGACCGTGGAATACTCCTTTTTTCACATAGTCAAGAATTTCTTTCAGCCCACCCATCTCTGGGAAGGCGATTGCGACTCCCAGCGCTAGAATCCTTTTCTCGTAAGCTCTCCAGGCTAGCTTTTGGCAAACCTGTTTCAGAAGTACCCTTTCGGTTTTCTTACAAGCTCACTCTGGCAAGTTTCACATCAATGAAAGCTTTACCCGAATACGGTTTCAAGGTTTTGGCAAACCTCCTAGGGTTTTTGACCTCGCTTCGGTTTGCCAAAAATTATTGGAGGACTCCCCCTTGATCGGAGGCGATTCGGTAGCTGCCACTTCAGTCACACTATCCCAATCAACAAGTTGAAGAGATAATGCTCCTGTACCTTCAGATGATGAAGGCTTAACTCACTTCTGCTGGGTGCGCACCTGCGCTACATTTGAAGAACAGACTCAACAAATGCAGCTTTCCATCCACACACATATCTCAAAATGAAATCTGTACCAGGATGCAGTCAGCGAGCGGACAGCTACTAGGGTCGGAAAGCACAGTCGTCTCACAACGACCAAACTGACCCATATTTTTCACAGTTCAGCGGCTCATAGAGCTTGAACTGCTGCATGCGCTATTGAATC
>JBGSWI010000163.1:0-26266 GCA_041752515.1 Leptolyngbyaceae cyanobacterium
CTATCCTTGCGGCAATGCTCAAACCTGATGCCCGTTTGTCCAACGAAACCTCTAGTTTGATTTAGACAGCCCCAGTGGGCTTCATCTCCCTAAGCGTTAGAGAATAAATTCTCTAGTTCCGGTATGCCCTACCGTACCTTGATCAACCCATAGTTTTGTTTACTGGAACGAATGCTTGATGACATCCTGGCTTTTTTTATCGTGGTATTTCGCTACCCACTATCCATTATTTTTTCCTAGCCAGTCGTTTTGGGGTTGGTTATCCATTTGTGCTAGCGGTTACTCTACCTGTGGCATAATCGTATTGTACCTCCAAACGTTCGTATATGGCTAGGGAGAAATCAATTAAAGTTAGGCTGTCTGAATACGAGATTCAGCAATTAAAACAAGAGGCTGAAAAGCAAGGAATAGGTATGTCTGAGGTTCTTAGGAAGTGCATAGCTCAATTCTCAAAGCCGTCCTAAAGGAGCGGGGCTTTAGACCCATTTTTTTGGTAATTTGGGATAAAAAGTAGAATCAATCGCTTTAAATTGGTCAGTGTTTAATTCATAGCGAATCGTTTGAATTTGAACGCCATCATGCAAGTCTACCTGTTTAAATTCTATGCGGAACTCAGGAACTATTTTAGGTGCGTAAATTGCCGCTTGAATTGCCTGAGATTGTAAATCAAATTGAAAATAAAAAGGGAAGGGGAGAGGATTTCTAAACCGCAAATCTTTGTAGCCATATACTACCGTTGCATCTGAACCTAGGGGCGCAAAGCGGTTTTCTTCAGTATAAATATCTCTAGAATGAGGATATCGCTCTAAAGGCATGATTCCAGCTTTTAAGATGAGGAAATAAATCAACCCCGACAGTTGACATAACCCCCCGCCAATCTCTGCTGTAAGCTGATCGTCGGCGATCGCTCGTCCCGCTAAATATCCTCTTTCTCGGCTGGGAGAACCGACTAAATGCCAAAATGAGAAGATTTGGTTGGGTGGAATAAGAACGTCTTGGATTTGGGCGATCGCAAGTGACAAGTTGTGTTTTTTATTCTCAGAATATTCTGTTGTAAAAATAGGTTGAGTCAGATGAATTTGACGTTGAAAAAGTTGCTTTTCTGAATCTACTAAACGTTGAGCATGAATCAATTGATTAGCGTGCCCCGCTGACCAATCTAACCAATTCCTCTGAGTGACTTTAAGCCGCAATTTCCAGGAAGCCGGAATGAATTGTTTCATGCAATATCAGGAGTTATGTTACGTCAAATAAATTGAGCGGCAAGTGCCCATAGGTTTCATTCACATCCTCATCGTCAGCCGATTGGCAAGACACTAGCACACCGCGATGAGTTCCCGTGTAAATATCTAGGTGGCAGCGGTTGTTTTTGGGGTTGAACTTAAGATAGACGGAGCCAGCAATTGCATCGGGCTGCGGACGAGCAGGGCATCCTAGAGCCGCAAGATATTGATGCAAAGCCGCGATCGCTTCGGTAGCAGTATCCGCACAAATGCCAAAAATTTGATAATCAGAGCGATCGCAAACCTGCCGTAACGCTAATCGAACGGCTTCTGGGCTAGGCGTGGGGTCGGCGGAAATAGGTTCGATGCAAATAAACTGCCTCAATAGCGTTTGAGCGGCTTCAAGATTCATGGTGCAAGATTCATCGGTACAAGAGTAAACATTGAGTCTCAGTCAATGAAATCGGAGGTTTTCATGATTTATCTCTCACTATCTCCTATTCGGGTTGATTCCGATGCATCTGTTTGTGTCGGATTCTTGCAAAAACATGAAGTTATTGAGAATAATGTGCAAGTGGTTTGTCATAGTGTATTCTGATAAATAAGGCTATTAAAGTGATGCTCAAACATAAACAATGTTGTTTAAAGGGTTGTCAAATCAAACATTTAATTTTTTACTAAAGTTTTGTTTCTGATTGTTTCTGGCTCATCGATGCATGGGGCTTGATAGCTTTTGAGCCTGGGCGCATCCAGTCTGCTAGAAAAAACACGATCGCTAATACTGAATCAACACTAAGAATTATTTGCATTAGTTAAACAAATGAATTCATCTATCTCAATGACGCTGACGGCTCCAGTGGAGTCGATTTCTCGCTGCGATCGCTGGCTCGCCTGTCAGCGCCTCCAAGACCTTCACATTCCTTGCAAATGCCAATCTGACGGTTGCCTACAGGTAGAAATCACTCACCCGATCGCTATCTTGCAGCTTCGCAGTGTCGTGCAGCAAATCACCGCATCTCGCTCAGAGCTTATAAACTGGCTGGAAAGATGCTGGAAAACGCCATAATTTTTTGACGCTATCTAAACGATTTTGCCATTTGTCCGTCGTATATTGTCAGTTGTATCTCTCCACCGAATCATGAGCAAAAAACACAAGCAGGTGTCCACATTTAGCCTTGAAGGGCGTTTTCTCAGCTTCAGGTTGGAAGACGGTTACAAGATAAAGCACTTGCGCATGGCAACGGCGGCAGGTGAACTTTGGATCAAGCTGTCTAAAGAAGCAAGAGCTTCAGTCAATGGGGTGCTAGCTTCGGGCAGTTGGATTGGGGTCGTTGGAGAAAAATTAGTTGATTTAACCACAGGAGAAGTTAAATATAAGGCGTTTTTGATCAACCAAGCCGTTCCTAAACAAGGCAGCAATCCAATGATGGACAGCCTTGAGATGCCTCTTTCTAGGCAAACCACTGCTGAGAAATCTAAGGCGCAACGTCCGGCGAAGATACGTCCGGCGACGATATTAATGTGTCAAAAATCGGACTGCATGAAGCGCGGCGGAAAGGCAGTGTGTCAAGCATTGCAAGATGCCTTAAGCGATCGCGGCTTACAGAATCAAGTCACCATCAAGGGCACAGGCTGCATGAAGCAATGCAAAGTAGGTCCAAATCTGGTCATGCCTGACAAAACTCGCTATACCCGCATCACCGCACGAGAAATCCCTGACATTATTGAGCAGCATTTTCCGGCTGAGATGCGTGAAACCCTTCCTCCCGAAATCGCGCCCCAGTATTGGGAGCCTACGCTGATTTCAACTTAAGCCCACCCCTTAGACCGCCATGTTATTCCGGTATCGATACTGAATTGCCGTCGGGTTTCGGCTCTACTCCACCCACAGCCCTAGCAACCCACTCAGCCTCTCCACTTAGCCTCTCTGCTCAGCCTCTCTGCTGATTCATCATGCTAAACGGGACATCAGCCGCTCTCAAGCCGTCTTCAAGAACGACCTCCATTTCTAGAGGGAGCGTCATCAAATCTTCGATGTTCAGAAGCATCGTGGCACAAATTGCATCTAGCGGTAAATCGTTAGCATCATGCCCAAAAGGGTTTTCAATCTCAATGCCAATTTCCTCAATGCCAAACAGCGTAAAGCTAATCAGCGCCACTACCGCCCCTGTCCACCCGCCCAACTGACCGACCGTTTGAAACGGCAACGACAAGCAGTACAGCAAGAGCAATTGTTTTAGGTGAATGGAGTATGCCAGGGGCATGGGCGTTTTGAGAATACGCTCGCAGCCGCCCAATGAATCGACCAGACTGTTGAGTAAATTTTGCATTGCCATCAACTGGTAGCTATCAAACTGGTGATGGCTGTATTGCCGCTGCAAATAGTCTCCAATCCAAAAAGCAATTTCTAGGGGCGGATGATTCATTGTTTGAAGCTTATGAAATTGGGCGGGCGCAATCAATTTCTCCACGTCTGCACCCAGTGGTTCTTGGCGGAGGTGCTGCTTGGTGGCGATCGCAAACGCCACCAACAATTTCAATACGGCAACTTTGCCTTCTCTAGCTTCTGGCTGTTTCACCGGCACCGCAATCCAAATGTGACGAGACAAGTTGCGAGTTGCATTCACAATCATCCCCCACAATTTTCGCCCTTCCCAAAAGCGCTCATATGCCGTATTCGTCCGAAACACCAGCAGCAACCCCAACACAATATTAGGAATCAAACTGGCAAGAGTCGGGAGTGACACAGGATACTTGAAGTAGTGAAAAGCTGAGATTAATACACCAAACAAACCGCAGATAATTGTGCGCCCTGCAATGGACGGAATCACAGATCCTTCAATCTGAAATGCCGTCTTAAACCAGTGGTTGTCTTTCATGGGAATAAGTTGAAAGGCGAGAGAAAAAGAGTTCTTAAAATATGGTTTTTAATCTTAGGAGTCGCACCTCAGGCGCTCTCCCTGCTCACTATCTACCATTCATCCCTGCCCTGTCTACATTTTCCCCTTTCGCCACTTGTCCTATCTCACCCGGAGACGCTACGCATGGGCAAAGCCAACCCCAAGGACTGACACTACTCGTCATTCTCCATTTGCCACTCCTTTCCTCCTTTCCTCTTTTCCTTTACATCTCGTATCATGAGGGTAAAGCACAACACATTGCCCCATGCTGACTCGGATTAAGGATCTTGCTGCAAACTTAGCCCCACGATTTATTGAAATTCGTCGCCATTTACATAGCCATCCAGAGTTGAGTGGGCAAGAACATCAAACAGCCGCCTATGTGGCTGGAGTGCTTTCATCATGTGGGTTACAGGTTAAGGAAGGCGTAGGCAAAGTTGGGGTGATTGGCGAATTGTGGGGTGAAGACACGAGTGCGCGATCGCTAGCGATTCGAACTGACATGGATGCATTACCCATTCACGAGTGCGCGGGGCTAGAGTTTGCATCCCGGCGACTGGGTGTCATGCACGCCTGTGGGCATGATATTCACACGACGGTGGGGTTGGGCACGGCGATGGTGCTGGCGCAACTGGGCGAAATTTTGCCGGGAAATGTACGGTTTCTGTTTCAGCCAGCGGAAGAAGTGGCGCAGGGTGCCAACTGGATGATCGAAGATGGAGCCATGAAGGAGGTGGCGGGCATTCTGTCGCTGCACGTGTTTCCGTCCATTTCAGCAGGGATGGTTGGCATCCGCTATGGGGCGTTGACGGCGGCGGCAGACGATTTGGAAATTACGATTTTGGGTGAGTCGGGGCATGGGGCGCGCCCGCATGAGGCGGTAGACGCAATTTGGATTGCCGCGCAGGTGATCACCACGTTGCAACAGGCAATTAGCCGCACCCAAAACCCATTGCGTCCGGTGGTGCTGACGATTGGACAAATTAGCGGGGGACGGGCAGCCAATGTGATTGCGGATCAGGTAAAGCTATTGGGCACCGTGCGATCGCTGCATCCAGAAACCAGTGCGGCTCTGCCCGATTGGATTGAACGAATTGTGGCGGGAGCGTGTCAGCCTTACGGTGCTCGATATGAAGTGAACTATCGGCGGGGAGTGCCTTCTGTGCAAAACGATCTAGCATTGACTCAACTGCTAGAATCATCCGCTAGAGAAGCGTGGGGCGACAGTGGCATTGTGATAATTCAGGAGCCGTCGTTGGGCGCAGAAGATTTTTCGATGTATCTGCAACACGCACCGGGGAGTATGTTTCGATTGGGGGTTGGGTTTTGCGATCGCCCCAACTATCCATTGCATCATCCCCAATTTGCCGTGGATGAATCGTCGATTGTCACAGGCATTGTGACTCTTGCCTATGCGGCATGGCAATATTGGCAACCTACTGCCGTTTAAGGCGAATGCTTTACTTTGTTTTAAGCGATCGCTCAATTATTAGAGTTGTATGAGATGTGATCTATGATCTAAACTCAGTTACTTATAGGGCTAGCGAATATTCCTGAGAAAAATTTAAGCACTCAGCATAAATACGATTCCGTAATCTAGCCCGCAGTTCCACTATAAAGAGTCTAGGTTGCATTTTATAGTTGCAGGATTAATCGCCGTATAGGGCTGTTGGGCACATGGCTGAGAATTCGCTGACAATGAATAGTTAGATGAACAGGGTAGACCGTGAATCAGCAGAATTCAATTTGGAAGAGGGCGATCGCCGCTTTCGCTCCTTAATTGAAAATTCCACCGACATCATTGTGATTTTGGATGAAACGGGCATTTTTCGCTACTGTAGCCCTTCCGCAGAGCGGATGTTGGGCTATCGGCTAGAAGATGTTGTGGGCAGATCGACCATTGAACTGGTTCATCCAGAAGATATTGCCGCCGTGATGACAACGTTGCAAAGTGCCGTTCAAAATCCACGGATCGGGCAAGCCGCGATCGCCTATCGGGTGCGGCACCGGGATGGTTGTTGGCGTGCGTTTGAAGCGGTTGCCACGAGTTTGCTCGATGATCCTGCCATTCAGGGCGTAGTCGTCAATTGTCATGATATTACTGAACGCAATCAGGTAGAAGAAGCCCTGCGTGCCGCCAATCAGCAGATTGCGAATATTCTCGGAAGCGTCACGGATGCATTTGTTTCCTTGAATCGAAACTGGTGCTTTACCTATCTCAACCACCAAGCGGCACAACTCATTCAGCGATCGCGAGAGGAATTGCTAGGTCAAAACCTGTGGGAAACTTTCCCCGATTTTGTCGGCTCAGTTTTAGACCAAGAATGCCATAAAGCTCTTTCCCAACAGGTTCCCATCAGCTTTGAAGAGTTTTATCCGTTTCTGCAAACTTGGTTTGAGGTGCGTGTCTTTCCTGCCGCCGACGGGTTGTCTTTATTTTTAGTAGACGTGACGGAGCGGCGGCACGCCCAAGCCGAACTTCTAGAAATGAGTACGGCGCTGGGAAATGCGGTAGAAGGGATTGCTCGTTTGGATATTAGATTAAATTATATTGCGCTGAATCGGGCTTACGCTGAGGCATTAGGGTATGAACAAGCGGAAATGATGGGGATGACTTGGCGAGATGTCGTGCATTCTGAAGATATTGCGATCGCAGAATCATGCCACCAGAAAATGGTGGCAGAGGGCAAAGCCGAAGCCGAACTACGGGCAATTCGTAAAGATGGCTCGACGTTTCATCGAGAAGTCGTGATGGTGGCTGCCTTCGATTGGTATGACCAACTGATTGGGCATCACTGCTTCACACGTGACATTACTGAGCGTAAATTGGCAGAAGCAGCCCTCTTGCAGCAAGCAGAACGAGAACGATTAATGGCAGGATTGGCGCAGCTATCCGCGAGTATTTCTCACCGAATTCGCCAATCTTTGAACCTAAACGAAATTTTGAACACCACCGTCTCCGAAGTACGTCAGTTTTTGATGGCGGATCGGGTGGTGATTTATCGCAGTCTTGATCATGACGATCGCATTGTCACCGCAGAATCGGTTCAGCCAAACTACCCGTCCATTTTGGGTTTAACCGTCAGCGACACCGCTTTTGGAGAGCGCCCTTTAACTTACTGTCAGGGGAATCATGGGGCGGTAGACGATCAACAGCAGCAATCTCCTGAACTGCAAGCTTTTATGCAGCAGCGGCAAATCCAATCGTTTTTGGCGGTGCCAATTTTGCATGGAAACCAACTCTGGGGAATGTTAGTTGCCCATCAATGCAGTGCCGTGCGCGTTTGGGCAGATTATGAAGTCGGGCTACTGGAACAACTAGCCATTCAGGTGGCGATCGCCATTCAACAATCTGAGCTTTATCGCCAAGTGCGTCAACTGAACACAAACCTCGAAGAACAAGTGCGAGAACGAACCGCCCAACTTCAGCAAGCGTTAATCTACGAAGCAATGCTAAAGCGGATCACAGACTCCGTGCGCGATAGCTTAGATGAAGATCAAATTCTTCAAAATGCCGTTCAAGAACTGGTTCTAGGGTTAGAAATCTCCGGGTGTGATGCAGGCATTTATGATTTAGAACACGCGACTTCTACCATTCGCTATGAATATATTCGTGCGGATGTCCCAACGGCTAAAGGCTCCACCGTGAAGATGGCAGACTATATCCATCTATACAACCAGCTTTTGCAAGCCCAATATTTTCAGTTTTGCCGCATTTGTGATACCGGAACGCGACCACTTGCCGGAGTCCATGCTGCTTTTGTCTGCCCCATTGTGGATGATCAAAGCGTCATGGGTGATTTGTGGCTGTTTAAACCGGCAGATGAATCTTTTACAGACTTAGAAATTCGGCTGGTGCAGCAGGTGGCAAATCAATGCGCGATCGCGATTCGTCAAGCCCGGTTACACCAAGCAACCCAAGCACAGGTCACTGCCCTAGAAGAGCTTAATCAGCTAAAAGATGATTTCCTGAGCACCGTGTCTCATGAGCTACGCACGCCGATGTCCAATATGAAGATGGCAATTCATATGTTGAAAACCATGACCAGCCCGGAGCGTCAAAAGCAGTATTTGGATATTTTGCAATCTGAGTGCATTCGAGAAATTGAGTTAATTAATGATCTGCTAGATCTCCAGCGACTAGAAGCCTCTGCATATTTGCTGAACCCCGCAGAAATGGATCTGCAAGCGTGCCTCACTCGCCTAGTAGAACCCTTTCGATCGCGATCGCACCATCGTCAGCAAACGTTACAAATTCGGATTTCCGATACTCTGCCAACCCTAACCACAGACCAGTTCGCCTTAGAACGAGTGCTCGCTGAACTGCTGAATAACGCCTGCAAATATACTCCTCCCCAGGGCGAGATCATTTTAAGCGTAGGGTCGATAGCCTCATCTGGCGATAGCGCCCCAGATATCATATTTTCTGTGGCGAACCAAGCAAAAATCCCCGCAGCAGAGCTATCTCGAATTTTTGATAGATTCTATCGAGTGCCCAACAGCGATCGCTGGAGACAAGGTGGCACTGGCTTAGGGTTAGCGCTCGTGCAACGCCTTGTGAGCGGATTAGGTGGCTCCATCCAAGTCAAAAGCAATCAGGGCTGGACAACCTTTATCTTGCGCTTAAATGCTTCAGTGGACTCCCTCTCTGCCAGTTCATCCCAATTAGTAGCTGAACCCCGTACCGCCTCATAGCCCGCAACGGAACTTGCAATTTTTGGCAGGATCTTCTGTCGCGGTTCAATTTCAAATGGGTATCACTACAGTTTTAAGCTCAGATCTGTCGCATCCTCCGTTTAAATTGGTATAGGGTCGCGAATGGAGTCCCTAGTTAGAAGGTATCTAGATTTTCACCCTAAGTATTAACGAATTGCGGCGATCGCAGCGGTTGTTTGTTGAAGCTCTTGTAGTTTTCGCTGGGCTTGCCCAGTGGTTAATAATGCTTCTGCTTGAGTGATACCGGCTTGAATAGAAGGACTGATGCCACAGCGCCATAGGTAAAAGCCACCGTTCCATAGTGCCGATTTCATTAGCTCAGAGGGCTGCCCTGCTAAAACAGATTGCATGGCGGCGATCGCGTCTTCAGAGGTATTCAACGGAACATTTGCGCCTTCAAACCCAAACTCACGAGGCGGCAAACACAAGCGCTCCAGTGCTGCTTCCCCCGCCGTATTCACGCTGCCTAATCCAACGATGGTGGTTCGCTCTCTGGGCAAATCGCAGCTACCTTCAAGCCCCTTAACGGTCGTAAATCGGCTGACTTGCCGTAGAGCAAAGGCATCTTGAAACATCGTCTCGGTGGGGGGATGCACAAACCCAGATACGACATGAGCATTGCCAGCATAAGGGCACCACATCATCTCCATGGTGGCAAAGGGCGGGCGTTTACCAATCTGCTCACGATAGGGCACGAGTCCATGAGCGAGGGGAAAGTGGCTTGGAAGATAAACAAACCCAATGCCTGTCTGCTCAAGGGTTGCTTGCACTTGAGGCAATGGCACCGCTGCCCAATCCATGCCCAATCCTTGCCAAAAGAGGATGAGTGGATCTCCTTCTTTCGTGGGCATCCGATCGCCCCCATGCAGCACCACCGGACAGCCTGCCGCCGCTAAGATTAAAGTCGTCAGTAAAATAATTGGAGTGGTGCGCGTTCTGCCGTCATAGGGCATTCCAAACACTAACGCGGGGTGAGAAGCGGCGATCGCCTGCAAGGTCGGTCCTAGTTCTTCGTAAGCATCTAGCATTCCTGCTAGTTCTTCTCCAGTTGGGCGACGAATGCGATGAGCAATCATAAACGCACCAATTTGGGCGGGGGTTGCCTCTTGCAACAACATCATCCTAGTGGCAATGTGGGCTTCTGTGCGCGTCAGGTTATAGCCTGTGTGGGTTCCGCTGCCAATCTTGCGAAGAAGTTCTCTAAAGGCATGGCTCATAGTGTTCTCTTAATTAACCGTCACGACCGGCAGTGGCTAATGGTAAAGCCGTTGCCGCTTTGGCAAGGTGATCGATCACCAGGCTGAAAAAGTGTTGAATGGGTGGAATTTGTAGGCGATCGCGGCTAGTAACCATGACCACTTGCCGCGTGAGAGGTGGATCGATCAACGGCTCTGTGCCAACGCCACCATAGCCCGACGCGATTGGGCGCACTGCCAGTGTGGGATCGGTGTAAGCATCTACTAATGCCGATTCGGGTAATAGTGCCACCAAGTCGCCTTGCCGCACAATGCCTCTAAACGCATCGGGGGTATTTAACTCTAACGCCGCTTTAAGCGTTGCGCCGCGTCGTTCAAATTGCTCCTGCACAATGCGCTGCATTCCATAGCCATCTTTAAACACCACTTGAGCGTACTGGGTTAGCTCTGACCAGGGGATCACAGCATAGGCGGTAAGAGGATGATCTGCGGCAATCAAAACTTTGATTGGTTCTTCGTAAAGCACTCGCACCACCATCTCAGGACTCGTGGTTAAAAAGCGATTGTTCATGACGATCGCCAAATCGACTAAGCCATCTTTCAACACTTTGAGGGAGCGATCGCTGCCTAAGGCGGTCACGCGCAGTTGCACATCGGGATAATCTCGACAAAACTGCTGCAAAATGGGCGGTAAAATGTGAGAGCAGATGGAATGAATGGCTGCAACGCAAAGCTCTGGCTGCTTTCCCGCGACCAGTTGCGCCACATCCTGCGTTGCGTTTTGCCATTCTTGACAAATTTTTTTGACACGCGGCAACAATAAATCGCCCGAAATTGTCAGCTTTGCCTGAGCCATACGATGAAATAAGGGCGCGCCCAAATCCGCTTCTAGCGCCTGAATTTGGCGGCTGATAGCAGATTGGGTTACACCGCAACGCTGAGCCGCTTTTTGAAAGCTACCCGTCTCTGTTACCGCCAAAAATGCTTGTAATTGTTCTAAACGCATGAAATCCGTGTAATTTAAGTCACACTTCTAATCCTGAAGTGACCTTAACGGATTCTTGCTAGCGACTTCCGTAGGAGTTGATACAGCTTACTAGATCAATATTTGCATCACTCGTTACTTGTTTTCTACCGAAATCTATTAGGATTCAAGCGCCGCCCTGGGCTAGTGAGGGCAGATTTTCTTAAGTAAGTGCCTGTGCCCCCGTCGGCGCGATCGAGAAAAGGACGCAGGTTAATCGCGTTAGAGGTTGCCGCTTGAGAAGTTCCTAACCCTGGAATGTTGATGTTGAGCATCCGGGCTGCTTCGCCAATCCAGCCACCCAATCCGCCCGATTCACCCTTTACAAAAGTGTTTACGCCTTGGGTTTGTTGTCCACTATCGGCAACGGTCAGGTTTTGAAACACGCGATCGCGGGTCGCCGTCGCATCCTGCCCTGGGGGAACGGTCAGCACAATCCGACAGCCCGAAACTCGTTGAGTGGTCACACAAACAGTGTTGTAGCCGTTTTCCACAGCCGTTTGCATATCAATCAACCCATCGGGGCGGTACTGTTCTAATCGGCGGCTAATTTCACCACAGCGCTTGATTGGGTTCCAGCCGCCGCCCATGTTGCTAGGCACTGCCCAAGGATAGGTCTGCCCAGGTTGGCTTTGGGGCTGATACATCACGGTATATTGCCCGTTCACAATTTGGCAGCTAAAGCGCGTTCCGCTGAGGACACCCGCAGGATTGCTACCGGGCGTTCCAGTTGGAGTTCTATTGGGGGTGCCCGCAGGAGGAACGCTGGGCGAATTCTCAGTGTTTACAATGACATCATCTGAAGTGCCTGGTTGCCCGGTGGAGCCTGTGGGCAGTTGGCTCATAATTTTTGGGGTGGGAGCCGCGATCGCGGTTGTGATTTCACCGCCTAACAGCACTGCTATGCCTAAAGCTGTAACGATGGTTTTGTGAGGTTGAGTCAGCATTTAGATATCTCTAGAATGAACAATCAATTGACTGAGAATTAACTGATAAAGGCAATCTAATAAGGGCAATCTAATGAGGCAGTAATCGGACAAGACGAAACAGGCGACTAAAAGTTCCTGCATCTCATTTGCAAATAAAATTAAGTAGAGGGTTTTAATTCAACAATGCTAACTATTTTTTATGAGTAGCTTTTACAAAAGTTTATTTTTAGCAGTTAGGTATCGTATACTACGCCATGTGGCTAGCAGGAGTAAGAGATAAATGTCGGAGGCAGTTAAGCCCCTGACCGCACCCAGGGAGTTGATGGGCGCACCGGGCGATTTTAATCCCACATTCCTAATGTTCCTTGTGGCGATCGCGATCGCGGTGATTTCTACAGTAGGATTTTTTCGGTGGCACTGGGTAGATTGGTGCTGTTTTATGATGAACACCATTGCACTGCATATGGTAGGCACGGTGATTCATGACGCTTGCCATAACGTCGCTCATCGTAATCGGGTTGTGAATGCTATTTTGGGGCATGGCAGCGCTTTAATGCTGGGCTTTTCCTTCCCGGTTTTTACGCGGGTACATATGCAGCATCACGCCAACGTCAATGATCCAGACAACGACCCGGATCATGTGGTGTCTACCTTTGGTCCGCTGTGGCTGATCAACGCTCGCTTCATGTACCACGAGATTTATTTTTTTAAGCGTAGGCTTTGGCGCAAGTATGAGCTTTTAGAATGGGCGATCGCTCGAATTGCAGTTGCCATAATGATCTACTTGGGCTGTCGCTACGATTTTATTGGCTATATTTTTAACTTTTGGTTTGTTCCCTTGGCGATCGTGGGCTTGGCGCTAGGGTTATTTTTTGACTACTTGCCCCATCGCCCTTTTCAAGAGCGTAACCGCTGGAAAAATGCGCGAGTCTATCCCAACTCCATCATGAATTGGCTAATCATGGGTCAAAATTATCACCTGATTCATCACCTGTGGCCCTCCATTCCTTGGTACTACTACGAACGTGCCTATTATCAATCGAAACCGCTGCTGGATGAAAAAGGCGCTCACCAGTCCTTGGGCATCTTGCAAACCACTAAAGATTTGTGTGGGTTTGTCTACGATGTGTTTTTGGGAATTCGTCTGCACAAATCACACCCACCGGATGAGACCTTAGAGGCTGTAAAATCTTCTTTAGAAACACTCGCGATCGCTGCCGCAGTCGATACCGCAGAAGTCACTCCATCGCCTGAAGATGAGCGAAAGTTGCTCGTGGGTGTCGCGATCGATGAGTAAGCCGAAGTCGATTTTAGTTGTATTGAATGTGGCAATTAGAACACGACAATACTGAGGCGCTTTCTAATAGTAATATGCATCTGGAAATAGGCGAAAAAAACATCTCACCTGGCGGACTCGGATTAAGCGGTTAGCTCGAAAAACCATCTGCTTCTCCACGTCCATTGGGTTCCATGAGGTTGTCATGGGTCTGTTCATCATACGCCTTCGGCGGAGCGAAACTCTACGCTATGAATTTGGCTTAGACATTTAAGCTTGATCCACAAGCCTAGAACATGACCTTTCTTAGAGGTGGAAAAACTGGGTTCTCAATCTCTGGATTATTAAATCTGTCAAATGTTAAATTATGTAAATAATTTGTTATGATAGTTCACATATCTCAACTAACTACTTTGTATTGAATGGTTTCTCTGAGGGACGGCAACTAATCCGCATGATCAAGGCGACCACCCAACCTAATCTGAAGCGGAATTCTCAGTTTGATTCTTGTAAACGCTTTCAGTTTTTACTCTATTTGGGCTACTAGGAGTTACATACGAGCCAAGCAACAGAAATCACTCTAGAGCAGGAATCCAGCCTTAGATCTCTCGCAGATCAAATCTAGAGTTTGCCTCATGAACAGATCCAGCAGTTTTTGATTGGGCTTCGTTGACTCGTGATGCGACACATCAAAAGATATATCAGCAGAAGTGGAACGCTGAATTTTCTTATCGTCATTTATTCCGACTCTAAGAGAGAAAGCTTTGATAAAAGCATTTCTCTATGCAAACGTTAACTTCTATAGAGGACTGTCATGACTACTCCCTCCAGTATTAAGAACCCCGATGCATTGAGCGTTGGCAGTTCATTCTTTGATCCACTTTTAGGCTGGCTGCGTCACACGTTTCTGATGGGTTTGTTGATTAGCTTAATTGGGCTATCAGGATTCTCGATCAGTCCAGCGTTTGCCCTATCGGATACTGATGCGGCTGCGCCTGAGAAGGTCGCTTCGCAAATTGTCGATACTACTGCTAAGGGCGATCGCCTGAGTGCGCTGATTAGTTGTTTACCCAAGCAACTCAGTCAACCTAGCTTTGAGCGTGCTCTCAGCGAAATGGGCAATGACCAGATTGAGCGTATTTTGAACCTCAAGCCTAATCCTAAGCTCAGTCAAGCAGAAATGGATTTGGTGAATTGTTTAAATCGTCGAGAATCATAGGTTGCTTCTTTCCATCATTTTGCCTGTAACCTTCACGATTTTTTCGAGCATACCCTTTACCCTTGGTGAACAAAATGGCTGGTTTTTTTCAAACTATTATCATCCCTGAATCTATTCAAACTAAATCTCGTGTTGAGGCTCTCAAGAACCGACTCGATTGGGGCGAACCTGCTTTGACCATTATTGATGTTAGAGATAGAGGCGCTTTTAACAACAGCCGAATTATGGGGGCAATTTCAATGCCCATTGATCAACTGGTTGATCGTGCCCGCGCTAGCCTCGAGTTAATTCGAGATATCTACATTTACGCTGATACCGATGAGCAAACTGCTAATGCTGCATCTCAACTGCGGGAAGCGGGATACAAATCTGTTGCTGAACTGGTCGGCGGTCTAGCAGCCTGGAAAGCCGCTAAGTACCCTGTTGAAGAGATTCCAGAGATTAGAGTTTGATTGAATTGCTTGTGTTGAATCAGCGATCGCTGATTCAACACAAGTTTACTCTTGCCGATTACTTACCATGAGTCGGCAGGAGCTTTTTTGTTTAGGGCTGTTGGTTCTAATCCCACTCCCAATACCCCGTTAAATTAAAATAGTTACAGATTCAGATAAACTGAGGGGCGTAGCGATGAGCGTGTAACGATGACTGGAGTAGCTTTTCAGCATCTAGGAGCAAAGATAGAACGGTCAAAATTTGGAATATGAAGGGAAACATAAAAATTAGTTTGACTATCAGAATCTGGTAGGCGCTCTCACGGGGCGGTTTATGGGCTGCACTCTCTTTCATTTAAAAAAGCCTCAATATTTCCACGGTCGCCCATTTGCACTATCGATGTTAGCGTCTTGGGAAAACGGTTCTAAGTAGCTCAACGGGTTACTGTTCTTTAGGCTATCAATATGCTTTCCCATATAGCTGGCGCAGATTCGGAGATCACCTTATCTTTATGGCTTCTGGGGACTCTCTCAATCCTCAGCTTGTCCACAGCAACAATATTCCTTATCAGAAAGATTCATCAGCTTGAACGGTGCTACTCTGAAGAATTGCAGCAGCGTGAGACTAAATTAAATCAGCGCAACTGGGATTTGGAGTCCAATGTTCAACAGCGCACAATAGAACTACAGCGCTTGAGTGAGCAGCAAGCTACCCTCTCGGAAGTCATCAGCAAGATTCGATCTTCCCTTGATCTAGACACGATTTTTAAGTTAGCCGCGACTGAAGTTCGCCAATTGCTAGAGGTCGATCGCGTCGGGATCTTTCGCTTTTATCCTGAGTCGGGCTATGACGATGGTGAGTTTGTCTCTGAAGCGGTGTTGCCGCCCTATGATTCAGCGCTGAAGATTCGGATTCACGATCACTGCTTTGGCGATCGCTATGCGGCTCACTATGCCAACGGTCGGATTCAAGCCGTCGATGATATTTTGAGCGCTGGTCTATCGGACTGTCATGTAGCCGTGCTGTCGCAGTTTCAAATTCGCGCCAACTTAATCATTCCCCTACTGCGAGGCGGGATTTTGTGGGGGTTATTGTGCATTCATCAATGCTCCGCTCCTCGAAAATGGCAAGCATCTGAGATTTCATTTGTGAAGCAGATTGCAGTTCAGCTTGACGTTGCTCTTTATCAGGCAGAACTTCTAAACCAAACACAACAAAAAACTCAAGAGCTTGAGCGATCGCTGCAAGACTTAAAGCAACTTCAGCTTCATCTGGTGCAAAACGAAAAAATGTCTGCTTTGGGGCAATTAGTCGCTGGCATTGCCCACGAAATTAATAACCCCGTCAATTTTATTTATGGCAACATCAACTACGTAGATACTTACACCCGCGACTTGTTGGAACTGTTGCAGCTTTATGAGGAATATGACACTTCTGCCAGTGTAGAAGTGCAGGAAAAACTGGAATTGATGGATCTTGATTTTTTAGTAGAAGACTTGCCTAAGCTATTAAAGTCTATGAAAGTGGGATCTGAGCGCATTCGAGAAATCGTGCTCTCGCTGCGAAATTTTTCTCGCTTAGATCAAGCCGAAGCCAAAGAAGTGAATATTCACGAGGGACTGGACAGCACTCTGCGGATTTTGCAGCATCGTCTCAAGCCAACGTCTCTCCGGTTTGGCATTGAAGTGATCAAAAACTATGGCGAAGTGCCATTGGTCGATTGCTTGGCGGGTCAGCTAAATCAGGTTTTTATGAATCTGCTAGCCAATGCGATCGATGCCCTACAGGAGTTTTATGAGAGCTTGCCACCCCATGAAAACGTCATTGCGCAAGGCAAAATTACTATTACTACTCAAGCGATCGATTCAGCGTGGGTGCATATTTCCATTCGAGACAATGGTTGCGGCATTCCGGCAGAAGTGCAAGGTAAGCTATTTGATCCGTTTTTTACCACAAAGCCAGTGGGCAAAGGCACAGGTTTGGGGCTAGCCATCAGCTACCAGGTCATCGAGCGACATGGTGGTACTCTCAAATGTTTTTCGCTGCCTGAGCAAGGGACAGAGTTTCTGATTAAAATTCCAATTCGGCAAGAACATTCTGGCTTAAAAGAGAGCCTGAATGCAGTTCCCTCTCTTTCAATCATCAGTTGAAGGGGTATGCGATCGCAGAAATACTCAGCAGTTCTACCAAAATGGCTAGCGACTAGCTCTAAGATCGAGAAAGCGCGATCCGTTGCTTTAGTCAGAGTGAAGAAATGCTTGATATCTTAAGTTCCAATTCTGTTTTAGAAGTGTTGCAGCCTGTCCAAGATCCCGAACTGCAAAAGAGTTTAGTAGACTTGAACATGATCCGCAACGTCGAGGTTAATCAGGGCATTGTTCGCTTTACCCTCGTATTAACGACTCCAGCCTGCCCGTTACGCCAATTCATTGTGGAAGACTGCGAGAAAGCCATTCGCACTCTGCCCGGTGTGAAAGAGGTGCTGGTAGAGGTGACGGCTGAAACGCCTCAGCAAAAAGCGTTACCGAATCGCCAGGGAATTGGCGGCGTGAAAAATATTGTGGCAGTGTCTAGCGGTAAAGGGGGCGTGGGCAAAAGCACGATCGCCGTGAATATTGCGGTGGCTTTGGCGCAAGCGGGTGCAAAAGTGGGGTTAATCGATGCCGATATTTACGGTCCCAACGCGCCGACGATGTTGGGGCTAGCCGATGCTCAAGTGACAGTGCAAAAAGGTGCTGATGGAGATATTTTAGAACCTGCTTTTAATCACGGCGTAAAACTGGTTTCCATGGGTTTTTTGATTGACAAAGATCAGCCCGTCATCTGGCGAGGTCCAATGCTTAACGGCGTGATTCGCCAATTTCTTTATCAAGTGGAATGGGGCGAACTGGATTATTTGATCGTGGATATGCCCCCCGGAACTGGCGATGCCCAGTTAACAATGGCGCAGGCAGTGCCGATGGCGGGGGTGGTGATTGTCACGACTCCTCAAACGGTGGCTTTATTGGATGCGCGGCGGGGCTTAAAAATGTTTCAGCAGCTTGGAGTCTCCGTTTTAGGCATTGTGGAAAACATGAGCTACTTTATCCCGCCAGATATGCCCGATAAGCAATATGACATTTTTGGTTCGGCGGGCGGCAAGAAAACCGCAGATGAGCTTCAGGTGCCGTTGTTGGGCTGTGTGCCGCTGGAAATTCCGCTGTGGGAAGGGGGCGATCACGGTCTGCCCATTGTGCTCGCTGATCCTGAATCGGCTTCTGCCAAAGCCCTGACGGCGATCGCTCAGCAAATTGCGGCAAAGGTATCTATTGCTGCATTGACATAAGTTTTTTTTCAGACTTAACTGAGGACGAGAGACCTGAAAAAACGTGAACGATTAGTGGGTTCTTCCTAATTCATGCTGCAAAAATCCCTGCCCAAAATTCGCTGGAAAACCTTAGTTCAGCCTTGGCAAAATGTGGACTGGTGGCTGTTTATTTTGCCTATTGGACTGACCATTTTGGGCGGTGTGATGATTCACAGCATCGAGTTGAGCCAGGAGGGGGCAAATTGGGCATCTCAACATTTGATTACCTGTGGAATTGGAATTGTGCTGTCACTGGCGATCGCCCGTTGTCGGTATGATCAGTTGCTTCAGTGGCACTGGATTATCTACGGGGTCACCATTTTGCTGCTCCTTGCCGTCAAATTCTTCGGCACCGAAGGGTTAGGTGCCCAACGCTGGATTACGATCGCGGGTTTCAATCTACAACCGTCAGAATTTGCCAAACTGGGAGCCATTATTACGATCGCTGCATTACTCAGCGATCGTCCGGCTTCCACCATTCCAGCCGCTTTACGAGTGATGGCAGTGGTTGCTGTTCCTTGGGCACTTGTTTTTCTAGAGCCTAACTTGGGAACTTCCTTGGTCTTTGGTGTCATTACCATGGGAATGTTGTATTGGGGCAACGCGAATCCTGGATGGCTTTTGCTCCTGCTCTCTCCATTTATCTCTGCAATTCTATTTAACACTTTGCTGCCGCTTTGGTTCGCCTGGATTGCGATCGTGGGTGTAGTTGCGTGGCGGAGTCTTCCCTGGTATCGGCTAGGAACGCTGGGTGCCGTGGTGATCAACTTAGTGTCAGGCGGTTTAGGGCATCTACTGTGGGGTTTGCTCAAGGAATACCAAAAAAAACGTCTGATTATCTTTTTAGATCCAGACCAAGAACCGCTGAAAGGCGGCTATCACTTAATCCAGTCACGCATTGCTATTGGTGCCGGAGAACTGTGGGGCAGAGGACTTTATAAAGGCACACAAACGCAGTTAAGCTTTATTCCGGAGCAGCATACTGACTTTGTTTTCACGGCTATTGGCGAGGAGTTGGGCTTTGTGGGCTGCTTTTTGGTGCTAGTTGCTTTTTGGCTGGTTTGCTTACGACTGGTGATCATCGCTCAGAATGCCAAAGACAATTTTGGCTCTCTGATTGCGATCGGCGTTTTTTCGATGATTGTGTTTCAGGTGACCGTTAACGTGGGGATGACGATTGGCTTATCACCGGTGACAGGCATTCCCTTGCCTTTTTTGAGCTACGGAAAATCTGCTCTATTAATGAATTTTTTGGCGATCGGGGTGGTGCAATCGGTTTCCAATTTCCGACAGCGGCTAAAGTTTTAGCGGCGCAGACACATCCATTGCCCATTTCCGCTCTTAGAGTGGTCAAAAACGAATCACAGAGCTGACCATTCTTGCCTTTCACCTTGTAAGCTTAGGAGTGAATATATCTGAGCAAACGCTATGATTTTTCCGGGTTCTGTGGTTCGAGTGATCAACGCTCAAGATACTTACTATCAGTTTCAAGGGCTGGTTCAACGAATGAGCGATGGTAAAGCGCTGGTTCTGTTTGAGGGCGGCAATTGGGATAAGACGATTACATTTAAGCTTTCAGAACTTGAGGAAGTAGACTTAACAGCCGCCAAGAAAAAGGGCAAATAACTCAGGCTTGGCTTTTAAGTTTAAGCTATGAATGAACCTAGCTTAGAAGTCCAAAAGTTCTTGCTTGCCTCATGCGTCTTCCTCTTCCTCAGTTTGCCGCCCAAAATCGCCAGCCAAACCATATCGCTGAGGTGATTGAAACTTCCACAGCGGAGTTTTTAGCCCAGTGCTTAGATCCCGATGATCTGAGCTTTCCCGCAATGCCACCCTTTGCTAGTTGGGTGAAATCGGCGGAAGAAGAGTCAGGCAATCAAGTTTATGCGATCGTCTATTACGCTTCCACCAGCCCAATCGATTCGGTGCATCGGGCGCGGGCATTGGGTTTGTCGCTGGAAGAATTGCGAGAACAACAGCCGCAAATTTTTGCCATGCTGAAGACGGAGTTTCGGGCGGCGATCGTCGGATTTGAACCCTACTCCACCATAAATAATGGGGTCAAGCCAGACTCAGCCTTGATCTATCAACATTTGCCCCCTCGACCGCCTCAACTTCACCAGGCAGTGTACCAATGTGATGCTGACGAAATTCTGCGTTTTACGGATCGACTCGATTTTCTGCGAACGTTGCTGCAAATGAATGGGGTGCCGGTGGATGCGCTGGTAGCCGCCATGCTGCGGGAAGTATATGGCTTAAGACGGGCAGACCGAGGCTGGTTGGTGCAAGCAGGACGGATGTTAAGCCTGTATTTGAAAGATGATTACGATCGCCTTCGCACTATTTTGAGCCAGGTTCATATTTAAAATTCACACTAAGATCGAAGAGTACACCGAACCCCTTATTTTCGCGTGACAACCCAGAGTTTGCCCTTACTTCAAGATCCAGAGCGCCTAGAAACTCGATTGAAAGAGATTCCTCCAGAGCCGGGAGTCTACTACATGAAGGATGCCACTGATCAGGTGCTTTATATTGGCAAGTCGAAAAAGCTGCGATCGCGGGTGCGATCGTACTTTCGGGATGATCATCACCACAGTCCCCGAATTGCCATGATGGTGCGACAAATAGCCGATATCGAGTTCATCGTCACGGATACCGAAGCGGAGGCTCTTGCCCTAGAAGCAAATTTGATCAAGCAGCACCAGCCTTATTACAATGTGCTGCTGAAGGATGACAAAAAATATCCTTGGCTCTGTATTACATGGTCTGAACCCTATCCACGGATTTTCATTACCCGCAAGCGCCAGTTGGGTAAAAAAGCCGATCGCTTCTATGGACCTTACGTGGATGTGGGTTTGCTGCGGAGTACGCTGCATTTGGTCAAGCGGGTCTTTCCCTTGCGGCAGCGCCCCCAATCGCTGTTTAAAGATCGTCCTTGCCTAAACTACGACATTGGGCGCTGTCCGGGGGTGTGTCAGCAGCTAATTTCGTCAGAAGACTATCACAAGATTGTTCGCAAAGTGGCGATGGTGTTCCAAGGACGCATTGACGAACTGGTGGATATTTTGTCTACCCAAATGGAAAAAGCCGCTGATGAGTTGAATTTTGAAGTAGCCGCCCGGATTCGCGATCAAATTGCTGGGATCAAAACTTTGGGGGCGGATCAAAAGGTGGATTTGGCGGATGATACAGTGTCGCGGGATGCGATCGCCCTCGCCGCCGATGAAAACCACGCCTGTATTCAGCTATTTCAAATTCGCACGGGGCGCTTGGTGGGTCGGCTTGGGTTTGTGGCTGATGCCCAATCGGGTACTTCGGGAGAAATTCTCCAGCGGGTTTTAGAAGAACATTATCAACACATCGACCCGATCGAAATTCCTGGCGAGATTTTGGTGCAGCATGAATTGCCGGAAACCGAGATGCTGGCAGCGTTTCTCAGCACGGCGAAGGGACGAAAAGTTACGATCATTCATCCCCAACGGCAAACTAAGGCTGACCTGTTGGAAATGGTGGAACGCAATGCTGGCTTTGAGTTGGCACGGGCGCAACGCTTTGCCGATCGCAACACCCAATCCATGCAAGATTTGGCAGAACTCCTGGATATGCCAGATTTCCCTCGACGGATTGAAGGGTATGACATCTCGCATATTCAAGGGTCGGATGCGGTTGCCTCGCAGGTCGTTTTTATTGATGGAATGCCTGCAAAGCAACATTATCGCCACTATAAAATCAAAAGTGCCAAGGTGACGAGTGGGCATTCAGATGACTTTGCGTCTATGGCAGAAGTGATTACTCGCCGGTTTCGCAAGTATGCTGCCCTAAAAGAGCGGGGAGAACTGGTGAAAAGTGACGAGACTTCGGTGCTCGATCGCCATGTGAGTGCTACTTCAGATTTTCCCGATTTGGTGATGATTGATGGGGGGAAGGGGCAGCTATCCGCTGTGGTCAGCGTTTTACGAGAGATGAACTTGCTGGAAGAGGTGCGGGTAGTCAGCCTTGCCAAACAGCGGGAAGAGATTTTTTTGCCGGGTGAATCGTTGCCGCTGTTAACAGAATCAGAACAGCCCGGAGTTCAGCTTTTGCGGCGTTTGCGAGACGAAGCCCACCGATTTGCGGTCAGTTTCCACCGGCAAAAACGCACGGAGCGAATGCGGCGATCGCGTTTAGATGAAATTCCTGGACTGGGTTTCCACCGCCAAAAGCTGTTGCTCTCCACCTTTCGCTCAATCGACTACCTGCGTGAAGCCAGCGCGGAGCAAATTGCCACCGTGCCGGGGATTGGTTCCCGCTTAGCCCAGCAGATTTATACCTACTTCCATCCCACTCACGATAATCACCCGGTTGAAGAGTCTCCAATCCCCACACTTAAGCATCACCTAGCTTCGGATGCCGAGAAAAACACAACGATTCCATAGCGCAACGAATGGTATTCTTGCTCAGCTTGGAGAAGCTGTTTAGGGCGATCGCGTCTCTAAATTGCCTCGTAACCAGGTATCTAAATCAGTGGTTTCTCTAAAATCCAGCAATGCCTCGCCCAGGGCTTCCAACTGAGCAATGGAGAGTGCGTCAATTTGCGCCTGGAGGTTAGGCAGTTCTCCCAGTCGTCGGTTTAAGAGTCGAAGGATTAGCGATCGCGCTTCTCTTTGAACACCCCGCTCAATTCCCTGCTCAATTCCCCGCTCAAACCCTATTTGCTCAACACTGGTGATGTAAGGCATCCGGCGTTCCTCCTCGTAAACCTTCAACTCTTGCCAAAACTCGCGCTCTAATCCTTTTGGTAGGATCATAACCCAATCTATAAACCGAAATAGGTTGATAATCTCCCTTCGTTCATAGCCTTGCTCGTATAACCGTCGGATCAAGCCTAGCTTTAATTCTTTCCGCCGCTTTGAATCTCGTTGCGTTGCCTGAGCTTTCAAGTGCGCCATGACCACCACTGCAAATGGATTTTGGTTTTGTTCTAACGCCTCCCAGCGATCGCGATAATCCAACAACTTCACCATCCCGAACCGAAACGTCAGTTCTGTATCAGGATTGCCAAAGTGATAGTGATTCGGTCGCCATTTAGCATTGCCATCACAAAGAATTGCCAGACTGGTCGCGTGGCTATGAAAGCGATCAAAAATCCGCAGGTGATACTCCAGCATCCGCTCAGCAAAGTTTGCTTCTGGTTTCGCTTGCACCTCAACATGGATCAGTAGCCACAATTCCCGCCCTTGCTTAAGCCACACTTTGACCAGTTGATCCGCATATCGTTTGCCAATTTCTGCTTCCGGGGCAATTTGCTGGAATTCCTTATCCAGAAATTCATAGGGACGGCTCCACTCGATTCGGGCTGCTGTGAGTGGAAAGAAAAAGATGATTGCGTCTTGAAAATATTCGCGCAAAATGTCTTTCCAGGGTGAGTCTTGGTCTGAGCGCGGCATGGAAATTGATGTCACTTGAGATCCAACAACCCCGATTCCTTCAGCTTGGGGTTAAATCGAATTTCTTCTTGCACTCCGCGAGTTTTCAAAAGCTCAAGTACGTTTACTTCCACTCGACGCGATACCTGTTTTAAGACTTTGACTTGGGCAGTTTCATTGATGGCATTAGCAAAACTTGCCTGTTCCTCAGCCGTCATGGTTTCCTTCACATCAATCGGCTGATTCCAGGCATCGGCATCAGATCCGTTGCCCACAGGCAGCGAGTTATTCTCCGCAATCCAGGCATCTCGAATGCCTTCTAGCACGGTGCGGCTGGGGCGATCGATGGTTTGAACTTTCAGCCAATAGCACGACTGCGGCTGTCGCACGAGATGCTGCTTGAGGCTCAAGTAAATGTCTCGCGAATAGCCGATATATTGCAGGATTTGATCGGCATTAAAAATGGCATAAACCCCAACTTTGCCTTGGAATTGGTCGGGCACCAAGCCGATATCGCTCAAGTAGCTGACAAACTCTAGAGTATTTAGGGGAAGAGTAGCAGTCTGGGAAGTCATTGTGATGATTCAATCAACCTTAAAAGCAACAGGGGCGCACTGAAATACGCCCCTGCGATCGCATGAACGAACGAATCGATTTAAGGCGCGAGTGCGTTACCTCGAATTAGGCTACCAATGGTTTTTGCCGTAATTTTCAACTGCACCAAAGGATTGGCTGGAACAACGGTTTTGTAGAGGTAGCTATCAAATGTAAGCTTTTGCACATCCATATCGGCACACATTTCGACAAACGCCTCGCGGGTGGCATCGGTGCGATAGAAAACGCGCTGGAGCAGATCTAGCACCAAATAGGTGATGCCATATTGCTTATCCCATCGCTGAATGTACACTTTGAGGTCTTTCTCGGTAGGAACGCGAGTGCCTTGTTCCGAAAATTCGACGATCGCCTCAGCGCACATCCGCCCCGATTTTGCCGCGAAGTAAATGCCTTCGCCGGATGATTTGGTCACGGTGCCAGCCGCATCGCCCACGAGTGCCACTCGACCCACGACGCGGCGAGGTCTAGGATGCTCAGGAATGGGGTGTGCCTCCACTCGAATGATTTTGCCACCGCGTAACTTCTCGGCGGCGCGGTTACGAATGCCCTTTTGCAGTTCTTTAATCCGAGATTGGTTGGGCTTCATGGTGCCAGTTCCCACGGCAACATGGTCGTATTTAGGGAAAACCCAAGCGTAGAAGTCGGGGGAGACATCATTCCCCACGTACATTTCTGCCAGGTCTTCGTAGTAAGCCATTTTGTCGTCGGGGATGCGAATGCGCTCTTGAAAGGCGATCGCGTAGTTGTAATCTCCCGCATCAATCGCTTTGGCAACCCGCGAGTTTGCCCCATCTGCCCCGATCACCAAATCTACTTTCAGTTTCTTGTGTTCCCCTTCCAAAGTGCCGTTGGAGTGGTCAGCATAGTGCAACACATAAGAATCTTGATCGTTGCTAGGAATTTCTAGCTTGTGTAAAGTGCCATTAATCACCTTTGTGCCCAATTTTTCAGCGCGATCGCGCAAAAAGCCATCTAGCACTTCTCGGCGGCACATTCCAATGTACTCGTCATCCTTCAAAGTGCTGCCAATGTTCACTTCTACATTGGAAGGCGAGATCATTTTCATCTTTCGCACGCGGCGATCAATAATCTCTGGAGGCAAATCAAACTCGCTGACCATGCACAGCGGAATGGCACCACCGCAGGGTTTAACATTGTTCAACTTGCGTTCAATTAAATAGGTTTCAATCCCAGCTTTCGTTAAAACTTCCGCAGCGGAGGAACCCGCAGGTCCACCGCCAACAACTGCAACGCGTAGTGCCAAAGCTTTTCTCCTAAATCGTTGTAAAAGCTAAGAAGCATACTATCACGGACTTTTCTTCCAAAGGGCGCTACCCGCCCTAGATCCAAGCAATTTGAAATAGAGTTTAACAATTGTCGTAACGCAGCTTAATGAAAAGAGACAGCAAGGCGCAAAGCAAATCTTTGATGCGGGGGTGAATTAGGGCGATAACCTAAGCCGATCGCGATAGTTGAATGTAAAGGGTTGTGCAGTTTTGACGCGGCAGGGGAAGACTAAGGGATGTTTCCTTCAGGAGTTTCTATGCGTTCCCCCCTGTCTCAAAAACTGTCTCAAAATCTAAACTCTCCTGAAATCAGCCCCCCGCCCAGCCTCCTAACCGAAACGGCTGCATCTTTGGATATTTGCAAGCTGATTACCGAAAAAACTCGACTAAAGCATGAGCTAGAAGCGTTGAAGCAACGACGCGATCGCATTGTTCAACGCCTCGAAATTTTAGATACTCAAACAGCGACTCTTGAAAACAGCGCTGATCAACTGCGAAATATCTTGTCTCCCCAGCCAATAGGCTCATCGTCTAATCCTAAAACGGTTCAATCAAATTAATAGGGCAAACGCATACGTTTCTTAACAATTGAGTGAACGGGGTTGGAACTATCGAGCAGAAACCGTAGAATTCAGAGCAGTCTTGACTGCGAGGAGCGTTCTGTGATGATTGATGCCGCGATTATTCCCCTCAAAGAAC
>JBGSWI010000164.1:0-14718 GCA_041752515.1 Leptolyngbyaceae cyanobacterium
AAATCAATTAAAGTTAGGCTGTCTGAATACGAGATTCAGCAATTGAAACAAGAGGCTGAAAAGCAAGGAATAGGTATGTCTGAGGTTCTTAGGAAGTGCATAGCTCAATTCTCAAAGCCGTCCTAAAGGAGCGGGGCTTTAGACCCATTTTTTTTTGGTAAGAATTCGGATTGATAAATTTTCTTATCCAAAATCATGCGACCACAAAATTCACCAGCTTTCCAGGTACCACAATCACCTTTTTAATCTCCTTGCCGTCGATGTGGCGCTTTGCCACATCAGAGGATTGCGCATACGCTTCTAACTCTGCCTTCGTTGCCTGCGCCGGAACCTGAATCGTCCCCTTCGTCTTACCCAAAACTTGGATCACCAGGGTGATTTCATCCGCAACCAATGCCGATTCATCCAGCACAAGCCAAGGTTGAGTATGGACTGATTCTTCATATCCCAAATGGTGCCAAAGTTCCTCCGCCATGTGAGGCGCAAACGGAGCTAGCAGTTTGGTCAACGTCTCAATGCCTTCCGTGTAAACAGGCGACTCTTTGCAAGGCGCGTCCGTCAAGGCATTGCTCAGCTTCATCATTTCCGATATCGCTGTGTTGAACTGATATTCGTCTGCCAGATCTTCGGTAATCGCTTGGATCGCCAAGTGAATCGCACGGCGCAATTCTTTTTCGGGTTTGGAGAGGGAGGACTGAGACGGTTTTGAGTGTTGAGTGTTGAGTGTTGAGTGGTCTTTTGTTTCTTTCCCTATTTCTTGGTTCCTGTTTCCTATTCCCGGTTCCGTCACTAACCGCCAGACGCGATTGAGGAAGCGAAATTGTCCTTCTACGTCGGCATCTTCCCATTCCAAGTCTTTTTCGGGTGGGGCTTTGAATAAGATGAACATTCGGGCGGTATCGGCACCGTATTTGTCTACTACATCGCTGGGAGCGATGCCGTTGTATTTGGACTTAGACATTTTCTCGTAGACGACTTCTAGGGCATCTCCAGTTTCGGGATCAACTGGATTTGCTAGGTCGGCAATGTGAATCGACAGGACATATTTGCCGGTGCAGGAATTTTTGTAGGTTTTACCCTGCACCATGCCTTGAGTCAGCAGGCGCTTGAACGGTTCGTCAAAGTTGAGCAAGCCGCGATCGCGTAATACTTTGGTAAAAAATCGCGAATACAGTAGGTGCAATATGGCGTGTTCAATGCCGCCGACATATTGATCCACAGGCAGCCAATCGTTGGCGATCGCCGGATCAAATGCCTGCTGGTCGTTTTTGGCATCGGGGTAGCGCAAAAAGTACCAGGATGAATCAATGAAGGTATCCATGGTGTCGGTTTCGCGCTGGGCAGGGGTGCCACAGCTAGGGCAGGGCACGTTAATCCAGGATTCTAACTGTGCCAAGGGAGAGGCTCCCCGTCCTGAAAACGCCACATCTTCCGGCAGTTTCACGGGCAGGTCAGCATCCGGCACCGGCACCGCGCCGCAGTTTGGGCAATGGATAATCGGAATCGGGGCACCCCAGTAGCGCTGGCGAGAAATCAACCAATCTCGCAGCCGATAGTTGTTGGTGCCTTTGCCTTTGCCGTTTGCCTCTAGCCACTGCACCGCCGCTTCTACGCTTTGCCCGGTTTCTTTGCCAGCGGGCACGCCATTCAACGCATCAGAATGGACGATCGCGCCGCCGCCAGTATGGGCAGCCGTCATCGTCGCACCGTCCAGGGTTTCGCCTTCTGGCTGCACGACTACTTTGATCGGCAGGTTGAACTTTTTGGCAAACTCAAAGTCGCGGGGATCGTGGGCGGGAACTGCCATGATTGCCCCAGTGCCGTAATCCACTAGCACGTAGTCGGCGATCCAGATGGGCACTTGTTCGTCATTCACCGGATTAATCGCGTAGCTGCCGGTCCACACGCCCGTTTTTTCTTGCCCTTCCGCCAGACGATCCTGGTCACTTTTTTGGGCGGCGGCGGCTTGGTAAGTTGCGATCGCCGCTGCCTGTTCCGGGGTCGTCAGTTTCGCGACTAAGGGATGCTCTGGCGACAGCACCATAAACGTCGCTCCCCACAGGGTATCGGGGCGCGTGGTAAAGACGTAAATTTTTTCTTGAACGCTGCTCCGCGAGGATAAGTTGGCAATCCATCTAGCTGCCCAATTGTCACCTCGTGCCAAAGGTTTCAACCAGTTTGAGATAGCGTCATTAATTCGGTTTTGTACCCAAACTTGTAACCATTTTGGGAATTTTGATGTATTTGCCTCGCTTTTAGCAGTAGGTAAATCAACAGAAAATTCCACCTGTGCGCCTGTGGATTTGCCAATCCAGTTTGCCTGCATCAACCGCACTTTTTCGGGCCAGCCCGTCAGTTGATCTAAATCGGTTAGTAGCTGCTCGGCATAATCGGTGATTTTGAAGAACCATTGGCGTAATAGTTTGCGCTCAACCACTGCCCCCGATCGCCAAGATTTTCCGGCACTATCCACCTGCTCATTCGCCAAAACAGTTTGGTCGATTGGGTCCCAGTTAACCGTTGCCTCTTTCTGATAGGCCAATCCTGCTTTGAAAAATTCTAGAAAAATCCACTGCGTCCAGCGGTAATAGTCAGGTGAACAGGTGGCAAGTTCCCGATCCCAATCAAAGGAGATGCCCAGTTGATCTAGCTGCGATCGCATCTGATCAATATTTTGATAAGTCCACTCAGCCGGATGAATGTTGCGTTCAATCGCCGCATTTTCCGCAGGTAAGCCAAACGCATCCCAACCCATGGGATTTAGCACCCGAAACCCCTGCATCCGCCGCACTCGCGCAATCACATCCGCGATCGTGTACACCCGAACGTGCCCCATGTGCAAGTTGCCCGACGGATAAGGAAACATCGACAGCGCATAAAACTTGGGCTTACTCAGGTCATCTGAAGGTGTGCTTAGCCCTCGTTCAGTCCATACTTTCTGCCACTTTTCCTCAATCTGTGCCGGGGTATAACGATCCACAAACTCAACTCCTGCCAATAACTTGCCTAACTCATTTTAGTCAGGTTGGGTCAGATTGATTGGCAATCCATTTAATCAGGCACTCAAACCAGTTTTGTCAAACCCGCCATCAACGTCTGTATCGCGGTGAGTTCTAGCTCCGCTCAACCCCCTACTTTTGAGGTTGATTCTATCGAAGCAGTCGATCGCGATCGCTGGAAAGTCCATGCAGAACAGTCAGATGTTGGATCACTTTTGCTCTGCGGAGTCAATTTGGTAGAAAAGCTGAATTCTGTTGCCGGTGGCAGTGCTGTCTTCTGGATATACACCTGATAGATTTTTGTCTCTCTCTGGCGAAACCCGTAGCTGAAGATTTGGGTTTATCCTCAAACCCATTGCGTCCGAATTTGACTGAACCTTTTGGCTGAAAAAAGAAGCGTTAGAAGTATTATCAGGTGCTTGTCGAACGGAACGCTCTTGCAAGCCACTCAAAGAGCTTGCAGACCCCATTGGTGCCGATTTCGCAGCAGCCATCATGTTCAGTAAAGTTGCAATAGTACTAAGCGAAACAATTGCTAGGCGCATGATTGATGTCCTTACTACTTTAGAAGTTCAATATGGCAACTTTTCTGAGACTCGCAACTCTACCGAAAGAAACAAATGAGTCCCAGTAATCGTCCCTTAGATTTCAACTCTGAAAAAATCTAGAACGTTCTGTAAAGCAGGAGATCAAGCCTCTTGCTTCCGTAATCTGAGGGCACATAGCTGATGTCTATGTCTCAAGCTTGCAGCAGGCGCACTGATTTTATTGGCAATGCCGTTCGGCACCCATTTTTGTTCGCAGTAGAAAACCTGTGAGTTTTTAATTTCTTTCCTGCTTTTTAAAAGATACTGAGTATAGCCAATAATCTGTACTCAACAGATGTAAACACCCGTGATGAGAGGAGTCTGACCCCGATGCAATTTAAGACAGTTTTAGGAACCAGCCTGATGACGATGGCAGCGATCGCGATCGCTTACCCTGCTACCGCCCAAACCGTTCCTTCTGGTTCAATCAATGCCTGCACTCAGCGGGTTGCCGAAGACATGGTCGTGCAAACAAGAGATATCGAATTTGTCAGTGCGGGTCCAATCGAAGCTACGACCGGAGTAAGAACGTTGACCATGCGGAACCGCACCACTGGGCAAACATCACTCTGTAAAGTGAACACCATTGACAGTAAGGTTTTGTCGGTCACGACTTCCCCCGCACCTCGCCCGCCCCAGGTGACTCCTCCGGCTGCGCCACTGCCTGAAGCCTCAAAAAGAGCTTGCCTTCAGCGGACTGCTGAAGAAATGGTGGTGCAAGTCAGAGATATCGATGTGGTGAATGCAGGTCCCATTGATGCCGAAAGTGGAGTGAAAACAGTGTTTCTCCGCAATCGCGTTACTGGGCAAACAGCAGAATGTCGCGTGAATACTTCCACTGCAACTGTTATTTCTGTCACCGTCACTTCACCTAGACCGCCACAACCTCAACCTGTGCCACCGAGTTCTGGTCGCCCAGTTCCACCCAATGACCCTACTGCCCGCAGATGTCAGGATGTTGTGGCAAACAAAATTCGCCGCGGTTATGCAGAAGTTAAATCGCTCAATTTCCTACCAGAAACAACCCGGCGATACTTTGTTTCTAACGGGGTCGAAAGTATTCGAGGCGAAGGGAATTTTTCTCAAAGAACCTTCATGTCGCATCGTTTCAACTACAACTGCACTGTCAATAGTCGAAACGGACAGGTCACAGGTACGACCTATAGCATCATCCGCTAGATTCAGATTCACCGATCGCATTGCTGAAAAGATCAAAATAGAGTCTGTAGCTTATTGAGGCAGGGGGGCGAGTCGAAGGGCGAGTGGGTGGCATCTTAGCCAATGGTTTGAAGCCTAAATTGAAGCCTAAATTCACTTCGATCCTCACCCCTGTTTTGTTTCAACCACCGCTAAAGAATGGGCTAATTCTCCAGCAATATAAACCGCTTGAACCGCGCGATCGTCGCCCAACATCATTAGCCCGAAAACCATTTGCGCCAATTCCTCTAATGATTGGGCAGGAAACCCTTCGTTGCGGGTTGCCATCAGGGTTGTTGCTTTGGGATCTAGAACAATAAAATCGGCTTCTTTGCCAGGATTGAAATTACCAATTTTGTCATCTAGGGAAAGCGCTCTTGCTCCGCCCAAAGTTGCGAGAAATAGTGCCTTAAATGCCGAAAGCGATTCGCCTTGAAGTTGGGCAACTTTATAGGCTTCGTTCATGGTCTGCAAGATCGAAAAGCTGGTGCCCGCCCCCACATCCGTTCCCAAACCCACCTCGACTGGATGCTGACTAGATTTGGCTTGGGCAAGTTTAAATAAACCACTGCCTAAAAATAAATTTGACGTGGGGCAAAAAGCGATCGCCGATTTTGCATTTGACAACCGTTCAAATTCAGCCTGGGTCAAGTGAATGCCATGAGCAAAGATCGATTTTTCGCCGACTAATCCAGCGCGATCGTACACATCCAAATAGCCTTGGCTTTCTGGAAACAGTTCTGCGACCCACTCCATTTCCTTCTTGTTTTCCGACAGATGCGTATGCAGGTAAACATCTGGAAATTCTAGCAGTAACTTGGCAGCGACATGGAGTTGCTCAGGAGTGCTGGTAGGAGCAAATCGGGGCGTGACGGCATAAAGTAACCGTCCGTTTTTATGCCATTTTTGAATCAGTTTTTTGCTGTCTTCATACGCCGTTTCTGGAGTATCTGTGAGATAGTCTGGTGCATTGCGATCCATTAACACTTTGCCAGAAATCATTCGCAAATTTCGGCGACTTGCCTCCTCAAAAAAAGCATCTACTGATTCTGAATGGACGGTGGAAAATACTAGCGCTGTTGTAGTTCCTTGCTTAAGTAATTCATCGAAAAATAGAGTGGCAATTTTTTTGGCATGAGCTTTGTCTTTAAATTTTTTCTCAATCGGAAATATATATTTACTGAGCCATTCTAAAAGCTGTTCGCCATAGGCAGCAATCATTTCATACTGCGCATAGTGAATATGAGTGTCGATAAAACCCGGCATAATTAATCGGTTTGGATACGCTGTTATTGGAATGTGAGAATATTGCGATCGCAAATCGTTGTATGCCCCAAAATCTGCGATCGCGCCATTTTCAATCATCAATAATCCATCGGGAATATATCGCACGCTGTTTGATTCAATCGTATAAAACGGATCATCGATAAAGTCTAAAAACGTACCACGAATAGCTTGCAGCGATTGATTGTTGGGTGTAGACATAGGATTAGCGAGTAAATTAACACCAAGGTTAAAAGTAGTTTTAACTTTGAAATTGTAGGCTATTCCGAATTAACTTAAATCGTTTACTCAACTGCCTATGTGTTCAAAAAAACAAAGAGTGCTGTTTTAGACGCGGTTTGATCTCAAATTATTCTCAAGAGTTGGCGGGGTTTGCGAATACAAATTAGAACGCGATAGCTTGCGTTGACTGGTCAGTTCGCGGAATTTTATCCGGATCTAAGGCTGGTCGCGGAGTTTGTATTCAAGTAGCACCTCACACACCGCTCATGAATATTTTTCCTTCGCTTCGGCTGATAGCTTGGGGCGCGATCGCCCTGAGTCCTTTAGGATTTGCCAGCACTGCCCTAGCGGCTCCCGGTTCCTTCGTGGTGCCCACTGTGCCGATCAATGCGCCATCCACAGGGGGCAATTCCTATTCGCGATCGCCCGGTTCGTTCGTGGTGCCCACTGTGCCGATCAATGCGCCATCCACAGGGGGCAATCCCTATTCGCGATCGCCCGGTTCTGCGGTGGTCATTCCCACATTGCCTAGCCAATCTCCCTCACCCCGCTATCCCACAGCAACCCGTCCAAAGGTGACAAATCCACCAGTAACCAGTCCCGGAAAACTGCCACCTTTGCCCAATCGCCCCAACCCGACCCCAATCGTTCAACCGCCGGTTTCAAATAACCAGTTAGCTTATCGAGTGGTGGTGGCTAGTACGGATGTGGTTAAAGTGAGTGCAGTCGTTCCGGGCGCATTTCGGACGACGATAAATGGACAAAGTGTCGTTCAAGTAGGCGTGTTTCGAGAACAAGGTAAAGCGAACGAACTGCAACAGAGTTTGAGCCGCAGCAATTTGCAGGCAACAGTTTTATCGGTGCCAGTCAATCAGGTGCCTTCCAAACAGCCTTCGCCGATAACAAATCCATTCCCCAACTCTAGCCCCATCCCGATGCCGGTTCCCAAAAGTGGCATTACCGTTGTGATTGATCCAGGGCATGGGGGCGGCGATCCTGGCGCAGTGGGCATTGGCGGTTTACAAGAAAAAGAGGTAACACTGGCGGTGTCGCAGCAGGTGGTGGCGTTGCTGAAGCAGAAAGGAGTTAACGCAATATTGACGCGATCGACGGATCAAGAAATTGAATTAGAGCCACGGGTTCAGTTTGCAGAGCGGGCAAATGCCGATGTGTTTGTTAGCATTCACGCCAATTCTTTTACGGCAAGTCGGACTGATGTGAGTGGCATTGAAACCTATTACTATGCGGGGGGTGGACAGTCGCTCGCCCGAACGATTCAAACTAATTTGTTGCAAGAATTGGGTGCGCGCGATCGCGGCGTGAAGCAGGCAAATTTCTACGTGATCAAGTACACGGATATGCCAGCGGCACTGGTTGAAATTGGCTTTGTCACCGGTGCAGAAGATGCAGCACGACTAGCAAGCGCAACGGGGCGCAGCAAAATCGCTCAAGCGATCGCCCGTGCAATTTTGCAATATGTACAGTCGTAGAGAATGCGATCGTCTTACTAAGCAGGTTGCAATGAAGCAGGTTGCAACGAAGCAGATTACTGAACTTGACACACAAAAACTAAGTTTTCAATTGAATTTTAGGGATGCAGAAATTGCAGTTTCACCATCCGCGCAGTGATGATTCTAGATAATTACGTTGTTGGCAGCAAAACTGGCTCTGAGAGTGGTTGATCTGGTAGAGGCAGGAGAGTCGAGTGGCTCTGGCTTAAGGTCGGTATTTTGGAAAATGAGGCTTTATCTAGCAAAAAAGTAATGCGATCGCCGGTTTGCCAAGGTTCATCAGCCAGCATAATTTGTAACTGATCGGCTCGATGCAGCAAAAGCGGCAACAAACCACCTGCTGTAATGCAGGCTTGTAATTCAGCTTGCTGCGCGGCAAAGCCCTCTGACTGCAACACTACCTCCACCAGATCCACGTCCTTCTTGGCGAGAGACTGATTCCACCGATTAAGCGAAACGTGGGCTGCAAAAGCAACCTTAATGCCCGTTGTCGCAAAACTGGGGTGACCTTCATGGCTCGATGGAGGCTGAGATAACATGGCTACTCGATCGGGGCGGAATAATTCTAAAGCCCGTTGCGCCAGAATGCCGTTTAGTTCGGGATTGTTAGTCAGCGCCAAAAATATGCTCAATGATGCGATCCCTTCTGCCTCTAGTTCCTCCAGATCTAAGTATTGGCTGATGATAGGAATATCATTCAGTTGAACTGGATTGTCATCGTTAGCGTTGAGGTCAATCAACGCCACTGTTTCTCCTTGCTGTTGCAATAGTCGGGCTAGCAGTTGACTTAACTGAGTATTTCCCACAATGGCGGTTCTGACCTGTGTGGTCTGTAACCCTAGCCAGCGAGCAACCCAGCCTGCTGTGAGTCCTTGAAGCAATACCGTCATCAGGATGGTCAGAAAAACGAGCGCTTTCATTGCCTCACCCCCTGCGATGCCTGCTTTGGTGAGGGAAAGTGCAAATAAGGATGCCATGGATGCAGCGACAATGCCACGGGGAGCAATCCAGGATAAAAAGAACTGCTGTTTCCAGCTAAAGCTCTGATTCCAGGTGGATAGCAGAATGTTAATGGGGCGCACGATCAGCATCAGGGTCAGCACCGTCAGGGCACTTCCCCAACCTAAATCAAGGATGCTAGCGATCGACAAATCAGCCGCCAGTAAAATAAACAGCACCGAATTCGCCAGAATCCCCAACTGTTCATTAAACTGCCGGATCAAGCGTTCTTCGGGAATGGCAGATGCCCGCAGGATCAAACCCATTAGCACAGCGACCAATAGCCCTGACTCGCTTCGCAGCGCTTGTGCCAGACTGAACGCGCCCCACACTGCCGCAAGTACGACTAGATTTTTCAATTCTTGGGGTAAAGATTTAGATTGTCTCAGCAACAGACTTAGCAAGCCGCCGCCAACTAGCCCGATCGCAGTGCCAATCCCTAGCCTTAGCCCCAATCCTTTCAGCAGCAGCAAGGGGATTGCCGTTCCCACCAGAACCAAGGGCACCTCACGCTGACTTAACACAATCGTGAGAGTAATCACCGCCACGATCGCTCCCAGGGGATCAATCAGAATGCCCTCGCCCTCCAAAAGCGTGGCGACTCGCTGTTCCACTCCAACGAGTTTTAGCAAGGGAGTGACAACGGTTGGACCGGTTACGACCACTAATGAGGCGTAGAGAAAGGCGATCGCCCAAGGAAACTGGTTTAACGCATGGGCAGCGATCGCCCCACCTAAAAATGTAACCAGCACCCCAACGGTTACCAGATTGCGGAGGCTAACCGAGACACTGCTCAGATCACGAATCTGGAAGTTTAGCCCGCCCTCAAAGAGAATCAAGGCGATCGCGAGAGAAACAATGACTTCTAAGCCGCCACCCAGAAGCGACGGCTCCAGCAGCCCTACGCCGCTAGGTCCTAAAATAATACCAAAGAGCAGCAGTAACACAATGCCCGGAATCCGAAGCCATCGGGCTAAAACCTGAGCGCCGATACCAACCCCTACGGCTGTGCTCATGAGAACTGTAATCGGTAAGGAATCTTCCATTCAAATTAATCTGTTGAAGTAAGCTGATCTAAAGATGCTAGGGCGATCTTAGCGAGATAGTGTCAATTTCGTTTTGAAGTGTTAAGGCACGAAAGGATGCATCTGAGGCAGTGCTTTAACGACGACTGAAAGGCTAACGCTCATGGGATGGCGATGGGCTAGAAGTTCTTGCTTGAGGAACTTGTCCATCAAGCAGTCCTAAAACGACGATCGCGATTGTGAGCGCGATCGCAACGCTTCGTTTCAGCCTAGATTTTTGAAATTGACACACAACTCGATTCAACTCAACCGCAAAAATGACTGCCATGAAAAACAGCAGCGCGATCGCTCGAATTTGCCACAGCACCTAGAGCGAAATCACTAGCGAAATCAAGCCAATCCAGCGTCCTAATGTCAAAATTATGCCTTTGGCTGAGTGGAAGAGAGAATCCGCTGGGTCTAGCCTGATCAACTTTCCGATTCCTGACCAATTTTGATTCAGCTTAGTCTAAAGAATTTCTGCCGCAAGAAACATATCACGCTCTATCTCATGAGGGATATCAACATAAAAAGTAAATGTAGTACCCATTTAATGATTAATCTGGCTCAAAAGGTATACGACTTTGATCCGATTAATGATTAGGGTTTGGGAGAAATGACAAACTTAGGAGAACAGTAATGAAACTTCGTTATTGGTACACCTCGACATTAGGCGTAACACTGATCACTCTAGGACTTGCGGCAGGCGCAATTGCACCTCATCTTGTTACTATTTCGACTCCGGCAATAGCGGCTTCACCCACGAATACGAGCTTTCCTGATACCCAAAATTATTGGGCGCAGCCTTTCATTCATAACCTGGCAGAACGCGATATTGTCACAGGCTATCCTGACAATACCTTCCGCCCTGAACAGCCAGTCGCTCGCGATGAATTTGCTGAAATTCTGCGGCAAGCTTTTTCTCAACCTGCGGAGCGAAAAATTTCCAGCGGCAGCGTTTACACAGATGTGCCCCAAGGCTACTGGGCTGCCTCCTCCATTGAGAAAGCCTATGAAATGGGGTTTATGCAAGGCTATCCCGGCGGGGAGTTTCGCCCGAATCAATCTGTTAGCAGAGTTGAAGTATTAGTTTCGCTGGCTCGGAACTTAAATCTGCCTGCGTCCACAGCCGCGATTAACAAACCGATTCCAGCGGCAGCAACCCCTGCCTCGGTGCAACCTGTTTCTCGTCGGCGTGCCAAAAGCTCGCTGATATTTCCCCTCGCCATGACCTCATTGATGCCGCCGTTAATGGCAACTCCAGCCACAACTGCGGCTGCTAATGCTGCTCCCGCGATCAGCAACGCTTCGCAACGCCCCGTATCTCTGGCGGTGAGCGACTACTATCAAGATGCCGCACAGATTCCTCAGTATGCATTGGATGATGTTGCGACAACAACCGCAGCCGGAATTGTGGTCAACTATCCCGATCGCCGAATGTTGAACCCAACCCGACCGGCAACTCGCGGTGAAGTCGCGGCGTTAATTTATCAAGCACTCGTCAGTCAAGGTAAAACTGCACCGATCGCGGAGCAAACGGCGGCTCAATATGTGGTGGGTCGGTAGTCTTATTGAGCGCGCGCGCATTTATGCAAACGTTGAAAGACAATCACTGGAATCGAAGCTCGAAAAAATCGGCAAGATGAGTAAAAGCCAATGCGACAGCTTCTGGTGCAAGTACCGCAGGGATGTGGAAAAACTGTTTTAGAAACTGCGAAAGCCTGTGATGGCACTAACCTGGCAAAAATTGAAGCGACGGGAGTTCAACAACCGTTGGACTTGGTGTTTGTTCACATTTCCAATGGCAAGCTTGAAAAACTGCTGGAGCAACTGCAAGATATACCGGATTTAAGCTTTACGCTGCTGCCCACTGGGATCATGGCACTGCATCCGCCCGCCGATGCGGCGGCGGATCAGGTGACAAACGTGGAAGAGCGTAGCCCGATCGAAATCTTTCTTTCCGGTCTACAAAGTACCGGGTCTTGGAAAGGATTTCTCAGCTATGCAGCGATCGCCGGAGTCATTGTTTGGATAGGTTTGTATACCAGTACAATTTACCTTTTGGTAGCCGCGATGTTGCTGGCTCCGTTTGCGGGTCCTGCAATGAACACCGCTCTGGCAACCGCAAGGGGCGATCGACAACTGCTTCGACGCAGCGTTGTCCGATATTTCGCCGCCTTAGGCGTGACGATCGCGACCACTGCTTTGCTCAGTTGGATACTTCAGCAGCAGATTCCATCCAGTCTGATGATCGACAGCAGCCAAATTTCCACGGTTTCGGTTTTGATTCCGCTGGCAGCAGGAGCAGCGGGAGCATTAACCTTAATCCAGTCTGATCGCAGTAGCTTGGTATCGGGTGCTGCCACTGGAATGCTCGTTGCGGCATCGCTGGCTCCACCCGCAGGCATTGTCGGCATGGCAGGAGCGATCGGGCGTTGGGATTTAGCAACTAATGGACTCTTTCTACTGCTGCTGCAACTGGGGGGGATCAATTTCTCTGCCGCCCTAGTGTTTCGCCTGTTTGGAGGGCTATCCACTCAGGGGGCGCGTTATCAGCGGGGGCAGCGCGGTGTATTTCCAATTTCGGTGGGGCTAAGTGCGATCGCGCTGCTTGGTTTGCTGATTTGGCAATTTTCTAGCTCGCCCAACTTAGAACGCTCTAGTCAAGCTCAGCGGGCAAATGCTGAATTGCAACAGGTTGTGCAGCAAAGTGATTCTGTTCAACTGGTGGAGTCCAATGTGCGTTTCACTAGAGCCAATATTCAGGGGCAAAATACCTTGCTGTCTGTGGTGTATGTGCAGCGTCAGCCAGAGGCAACTCAATCGACTGAACAAATCCGCGCTGATCTGACTCAAGCGATTCAAGCTCACCTGTTGGCGCAAGGTTTCAATGCGATGCCCCTGGTCAATGTGATTGTGCTGGAACCGCCTCCTGTTAAGCCCTGACATTCAATTATCGTGATGAACCCCTTGGATCGATCCGAAAAGCAAGCCATAGAGTACGAGCAACAGCAAATCTTGCAGCAGCTTGAAGATTGGCTAGAACTGCCCATGCTCGTGTTGAGTTTTGCTTGGCTCGGTCTCTTTGTGGTGGAACTGACCTGGGGACTGACTCCTCTTTTAGATGCCATTAGCCTGGTCATTTGGGGCGTGTTTATTCTGGAATTTATGCTCAGATTAGCGCTTGCGCCCCGCAAGGCGGCTTATCTTCAAACAAATTGGCTTACAGCCATTTCACTGCTTTTACCCGCCTTGCGCCTGTTGCGGTTTGCGCGGGTGATGCGGATTTTACAAACGACGCGAGCCGTTCGAGGCTTACGGCTGCTGCGGGTGATGACGCGCACCAATCGCAGTATGCGATCGCTCGCTGCTAACTTTGCGCGGCGTGGCTTTGGCTATGTGATGCTGACGACAGCCATCATTACACTGGTGGGGGCGGCGGGAATGTATGCATTTGAGCAAGATGCTCCAGATTCGCCCGGATTTGATAGCTACAGCACTGCGCTTTGGTGGACAGCCATGCTGATGACCACCATGGGATCAGATTACTTTCCCAAAACGGCAGAAGGTCGCATCCTCTGTTTTCTGTTGGCGCTGTATGCGTTTGGTGTATTTGGCTATGTAACCGCCACGTTAGCCACCTTTTTTGTTGGACAAGATGCTGACGATGACGAAGCGGAGATTGTCGGCACAAAATCGATCAATGCCTTGCGAGACGAAATTACCGCCTTGCGAACCGAGATTCAGCGCTCAAGACAAGAGAATTAACAACCTTCGAGAGACGTTATCGCTCCTAATTTCCATTACCGTATAGGTGATTTCTATGACGATCAGGCAATGAATGAAGAAATATCAACGCTCCTAGACAAGATGCAGGCGATGCTGAATGGCTTCATCCTTTTATTGCCCAATATGGTGTTGGCATTAGTTGTCTTTGCGATCTTTTTCTTCGTCGCTAGAGCGATTAAGAAAGTCGTCATAAACGTGACACGTGATCGCCGTCAAGCTCGTAACTTGGGCATGGTGCTGGGGCGATTGGCGCAAGGAACCACGATCTTAGTTGGCTTGTTTATTGCGCTGTCGATCGTGATTCCCTCGCTTAAAGCCAGTGATCTGGTGCAGCTACTCGGCATCAGTGGGGTGGCGATCGGCTTTGCGTTTCGAGATATTTTGCAAAACTTTCTAGCGGGTATTTTAATTTTGTTAACGGAGCCTTTTCAAATCGACGATCAAATCGTGTTCAAAGATTTTGAGGGGACGGTAGAAAATATTCAGACCCGCGCCACAGTGATTAAAACCTATGATGGGCGGCGGATTGTCATCCCAAACTCTGAGCTATTTACCAATTCTGTCACGGTCAATACTGCGTTTGACAAGCGCCGCCTAGAGTACGATGTTGGCATTGGCTACGGCGATGATATTGACGAAGCCCGACGGCTGATTCTAGAGGCAATCCATGAAACCGATCGGGTGTTAGAAACGCCTGCGCCAGATGCGATCGTGGTTGAATTGGCGGGGAGTACGGTTAACATTCGCGCCCGCTGGTGGGTCAATCCTCCTCGGCGCGCCGATGTGCTGGATCTGCAAGATCGGGTGTTGACTAACATTAAAAACAAGCTGATGGCAAATGGCATCGATCTGCCCTTTCCGACGCAGCAAATTCTCTTTCATGACCAGACTGAAGCCACGGATGGCGATCGCACGGGTCAACGCGAAGGTTGGCCCGCCGGAAAAAGCGAAGTTCCACAGCCACGCAGCATCAGTAGCTCGCTCAACCGCCTTGCCGAAATCAAGGTGCAGGGCAATGGGTCTAAAGCCGTTAGCACAAAGCCTGCGCCAGCAGCAGAGGAATAGC
>JBGSWI010000165.1:0-16643 GCA_041752515.1 Leptolyngbyaceae cyanobacterium
CATTTAGCTCATCCATCGACCCATTGAGCGGGGGAGTTTTCCCGTAATCTTCTGGTGAAATAACCGTCTTCCTAACTCGCAAGTTTTATATCAACATAGGATTTAATCTAACTCTTACTGACTTTTCGGATAGGCTCTAAGTGGTTAGCTCGCAAAACCATCTGCTTTTCTAAGTCAACTTGGTTGCATGATGTCGTCATTGGTTTATTTATCAACCGCTATGAGTTTGGTTTGATCGTCTAAAGTGCTTCCACAGGTTTAGAACACGACCGAGTGAATCAGTGGATAGCGTTGCGTCTATTATGGCCTGGTCAAAGGGTTTCGTCATCCTGGGTGAACGGGTTAGGGCGTTAAACTGGTGGATAGATTTGTTGTGGTAGCTTTATGACGATTAAAGAGCAGCTTATTCAAGAACTGGAGCAATTGCCAGAGGCACAGCTAGAAGCGGTGTTGACGCTGGTGCGTTCTCTTAAAGCTGAACCGGACACAAACTCTGATCAAAGCAGTCGAGTTTGGCAAGCTTACTTAGCATCTAAGCAAGAACGAGAAGAGGTTTATCGTCGCCTTGCAAACTCCTAAATTTCTCGCTTACGCTGAAGTGTTAGCGATTCATGCAGACCAAATTGTTAGCTTTGGTGGAACGGTTGGAGTCAGGGATGAGGGCTTGCTAGAGTCCGCCTTGGCGCAGCCGCAAGTCACGTTTGACGAGAAATTTCTGCACTCCACTATTTATGAGCAGGCAGCAGCTTATCTGTATCACCTGGCGAAAAATCATCCCTTTGTAGACGGCAATAAACGAACAGCATTTGCCGTGATGGATACTTTTTTGCGGGTCAACGACTATCGATTGACGCTGACGAATGAAGAGTCCTACACGCTGCTTTTGCAAGCTGTCACCGATCAAATGGATAAGTCAGCGATCGCCGCTCGGCTGGAGCAATCCGTAACCATCCAGTAAAAAGCGATCGCTCAGTCGAATTATTCAGGGTTACTGGAAAGACATTGGTAGAATAGAGCGGTCTTAAGACGCGATCGCCCATTTTTCTGTTGGAGTGCCCTATGTCTGTTTCCTCTGCCCCTTTTACTGCTGACGAAATTGCTGCTGAGGGCATCAAACCGGAGGAGTATGCCGACATTGTGCAACGGCTGGGACGGCATCCGAATAAGGCGGAGTTGGGCATGTTTGGCGTGATGTGGTCGGAACATTGCTGTTACAAAAACTCGCGACCGTTGCTGAAGCAATTTCCCACGACTGGCGATCGCGTGTTGGTGGGTCCTGGCGAAAATGCAGGTGTGGTGGATTTAGGGAACGGCTTGCATCTCGCCTTCAAAATTGAGTCGCATAATCACCCGTCTGCGGTGGAGCCGTTTCAAGGTGCGGCTACTGGAGTCGGCGGCATTTTGCGAGATATTTTCACGATGGGCGCTCGACCGATCGCGATCCTCAACTCGCTGCGGTTTGGCTCTTTGGAGGATGCTCGGACGCGGCGACTATTTAGCGGGGTGGTCGCCGGAATTTCTCACTACGGCAACTGCGTTGGAGTGCCCACGGTGGGCGGCGAGGTTTATTTTGATCCGGCGTATTCTGGCAATCCTCTGGTCAACGCGATGGCGCTGGGCTTGATGGAAACGGAGGAAATTGTTAAATCGGGGGCAAAAGGGATTGGCAATCCCGTGTTGTATGTCGGGTCTACCACGGGACGCGATGGCATGGGTGGAGCCAGCTTTGCCAGCGCTGAGCTAAGTGATGCTTCCATGGACGATCGCCCTGCGGTGCAAGTGGGCGATCCGTTTCTAGAAAAGTCTTTAATCGAAGCGTGTCTGGAAGCCTTTAAAACCGGAGCCGTCGTCGCAGCCCAAGATATGGGGGCAGCCGGGATTACCTGCTCCACCTCCGAAATGGCGGCGAAAGGTGGGGTGGGCATTGAACTAGATCTCGACAAAATTCCCGTGCGCGAGACAGGCATGGTGCCCTATGAATACCTCTTGTCGGAATCCCAAGAACGAATGCTGTTTGTGGCGGAAACCGGACGCGAACAAGAACTAATTGATATTTTTGAGCGCTGGGGGCTTCATGCTGTTGTAGCAGGCAGTGTGATTGCTGAACCGATTGTGCGGATTTTGTTTCAAGGGGCGATCGCGGCTGAAATTCCGGCAACTGCTTTAGCAGACAACACGCCCATTTACCATCGCGAACTGCTGAGCGAACCACCCGACTATGCCCAAAAAGCCTGGGCGTGGACTCCAGAGAGTTTGCCAGACTGCACCGCCACAGGCATCGAAGCCCAAGGAAAATTTCTCACCTGGAACGAAGTGTTACTCCAACTGCTAGCAACGCCCTCGATCGCCTCAAAACAGTGGGTCTATCGTCAATACGATCATCAAGTTCAAAACAACACCGTGATCATGCCCGGTGGAGCCGATGCCGCCGTCATCCGCATTCGCCCCCTTATATCCTCTGAAGACCTAGACAAAACTCAAAACTCAAAACTTAAAACTCAAAACTTAAACTCCTTCCCCGGAGTCGCTGCCACCGTCGATTGCAACGCCCGCCACGTTTACCTCAATCCCTATGAAGGAGCCAAAGCTGCGGTGGCTGAAGCCGCCCGCAACCTAAGCTGTGTGGGTGCGGAACCGTTGGCGGTCACCGATAATCTCAACTTTGGTAGCCCTGAAAACGCGATCGGCTATTGGCAGCTATCAGAAGCCTGTCGGGGTTTGTCAGACGCTTGCACCGCCTTCAGCACCCCGGTTACAGGCGGCAATGTCTCGCTCTACAACGAAACCCTCGATGCCAACGGCAAACCCCAGTCCATTTATCCAACGCCCGTGGTTGGCATGGTGGGACTAATTCCCGACTTATCTAAAATTTGTGGGCAAGGGTGGCAAGCCGCAGGAGATTTGATCTATTTATTGGGTGTGCCTTTGAATGCAGAGCTATCGTCCCATGTGACGCTGGGAGGATCAGAATATCTGGCAGCGGTTCAGGGCACGATCGCGGGACAACCGCCCATAGTCGATTTTGAACTAGAGTGCAAAGTACAAGCCGCTTGCCGAGAAGGAATTCGTCAAGGCTGGATTCGGTCTGCTCACGATTCCGCCGAGGGCGGCGTTGCCGTGGCGATCGCCGAATCCTGCATCAGCGGCAATCTCGGAGCGACCCTGGCTTTTCCCACTTCCGCCAGTCGTTTGGATCATCTCTTATTTGCCGAAGGCGGGGCGCGAATTATTGTGTCGGTGGCGCGATCGCACCAGTCCGCTTGGGAAGCCTATTTACAAACGCATTTAGAAAATGCTTGGCAAGCGATAGGAGTCGTGAATAGTTACACCGGTGGTTTAAGCATCACATTCACAAATTCCGCGATTAAAGTAGAGATGGATATTCTCAGCGATCGCTGGAAAGGCGCGATCGAGTCCTATCTAGCAGATTGAGTTCTTTTAATTCCCTTAAAGCTTAGTTGGGTTCAGTCCTACGCCTGATAGGATGTAAACAAGAGTTAATCAAAGCTTAAATAAGTTTTAAGCTGTTTTTTGCCACTGTCATCTATTTCGGTCGCCTTTTCTTTTGCTAGCCATCCTTGGAGCAACACTGACGCATGTTACTCAATTCTTTTTCTCAAACGAGTGCTTCTGCTGCTGAATCTGATAGTTCAGAGTCTCAGATTGCCGCTTTAGATCACCCTGATAAACCCGAAGAAGCCTGTGGTGTGTTTGGGGTTTACGCACCGGGTGAAGATGTTGCGAAGCTGACCTATTTTGGTTTATATGCGCTGCAACACCGTGGACAAGAGTCAGCCGGGATCGCGACCTTTCCCAAAGGCTGCCCCCCTTGTTTGCACAAAGAAATGGGGTTAGTTTCCCAGGTGTTTAATGAGACGGTTCTTAATACGCTGGTAGGAGAATTGGCGGTTGGGCATACGCGCTATTCTACGACAGGAACAAGCCGCGTGGTCAATGCTCAACCCGCGCTGGTTCCTACCCGTTTGGGTCATTTAGCGCTTGCACACAATGGCAATTTGGTAAACACTCCGATTCTGCGAGAAGAATTACTGCAAAATCAGCACAATCTGGTGACCAGCACTGATTCAGAACTGATTGCCTTTGCGATCGCCGAAGCGGTAAATCATGGGAGAACTTGGCTAGAAGCTGCCATTGCTGCATTTAACCGTTGCCAGGGTGCCTTTAGCCTGGTGATCGGCACGCCTGATGGCATGATCGGTGCCCGCGATCCTAATGGTATTCGCCCGTTGGTGATTGGCGCTCTCCCTAAAAATAGCCCTAGCGATCCAACTCGATATGCCCTAGCTTCTGAAACCTGCGGTTTGGATATTATTGGAGCCGAGTATCTGCGGGATGTCGAACCCGGTGAAATCGTTTGGATCACGGATGAAGGCATGGCATCGTTTCATTGGGTCGCCCATCATCAACCGAAACTGTGCATTTTTGAGATGATTTATTTTGCCCGTCCTGACAGTGTGATGCAGAATGAAAGCCTTTACACGTATCGAATGAGAATTGGGCGCAGGTTGGCTCTAGAATCTCCTGCTGAAGCGGATTTGGTGATTGCAGTACCCGATTCAGGCATTCCAGCGGCGATCGGGTTTTCCCAAGCTTCAGGCATTCCTTATGCGGAAGGATTGATCAAAAATCGCTATGTGGGGCGCACTTTCATTCAACCGACTCAAAGTATGCGGGAGGCAGGTATTCGCATGAAGCTAAACCCCCTGCGGGATGTTCTTCAAGGAAAACGCATCGTGTTGGTGGATGATTCAATTGTGCGCGGAACTACCAGCCGCAAGATTGTCAAGGCGCTTCGAGATGCAGGGGCAACCGAGGTTCATATGCGAATCTCTTCCCCTCCAGTGACTCACCCGTGTTTTTATGGGATTGATACAGATAGCCAAGATCACCTGATTGCTGCAACAAAATCGGTAGAAGAAATCGCCGCCCAAATTGAGGTTGATTCTCTGAGCTATCTCAGTTGGGCGGGAATGCTGGAAGAAACGCGCGATGATTCATCTAATTTTTGTTCGGCGTGCTTTACGGGGCAGTATCCGGTTCCCGTTCCTGAGCCTTTGAAGAACGCTAAGCTTTTAGAAAAAACCTCTGTTGCTTTGGAAGCGATCGCCACGGTATAAATCGCCACCGTGTAATTAAGCCACTCTATAAGGTGACATTTCTTAGATTCCTTCTGAAGGCAAGAGACTTTACTCGATGTTGGCGACTCGAAAGCCCATCTCGCATTCAAATTGCTTTGGGTTTTGCTGATTCATTTGATTGAGCGCCCGTCCACATCGTAGTTTTCCGCTTGACCAACGCGGCTGCCCACTTTCATCTGCCATTAAGCAGGATTGACATACCTGCTTTGGAGAAATTAGCTGATTATCCATCAGGATGACAAGCACATTCACCTCTAACAAAGTCATGATTCTATGATTCCATTTTAGGTTAAGAGCTTGAGTCTGATGTGCCATAGATTACAGAGCTTAATGCGTTTAAGCTTAATGCGTTTAAACGGATGTCGCGGTTAGAGTTTGGCAGGGCGATTGAGAGGAAAGATTCTCTTGTAGGCTCTGACAATCAATCCAGGGTGGCTAAGAAGAGAAAATAGAATGTATGATGAATCTCTTCGTAAGCTCTTTAGCGCCGTGTTTTCGTGCTGCTCCGAGCCAAACTATGACCTGAGATTCGTTTAAGCGAATGCTATTGTTTTGAAATTTTTGCTTAGGGGTTTGTGTGATTAATAATAATTTAGATTTTCTAGCCAAAGCCGATCCAGCGATCGCGGCAATCATTGACCGCGAATTAGGTCGTCAGCGCGATCATTTAGAAATGATTGCTAGCGAAAACTTTACTTCAGCCGCCGTGATGGCGGCTCAGGGATCGGTGCTAACCAACAAATACGCTGAAGGGTTGCCGGGTAAGCGGTACTATGGCGGCTGCGAGTTTGTGGATGAAGCGGAACAATTGGCGATCGATCGCGCGAAACAATTGTTTGGGGCTGCTCATGCCAACGTGCAACCCCACTCTGGTGCTCAGGCAAACTTTGCGGTGTTCCTCAGCTTGCTGCAACCCGGCGACACCATCATGGGCATGGATTTGTCCCACGGCGGGCATTTGACCCATGGCTCTCCGGTGAATGTCTCTGGCAAATGGTTTAAGGTGCATCACTATGGGGTTAGCGCTGAAACTGAGCAATTAGACTATGACCAAATTCGCGATCTTGCTCTGCAACATCGCCCCAAGCTTTTGATTTGCGGCTACTCAGCCTATCCACGGGTGATTCACTTTGACAAGTTTCGGGCGATCGCGGATGAAATAGGAGCTTATCTCTTGGCAGATGTTGCTCATATCGCTGGATTAGTTGCCAGTGGGCATCATCCTAGCCCAATTCCTCACTGTGATGTTGTCACCACCACCACCCATAAAACTTTACGCGGTCCCCGTGGCGGCTTGATTCTGACCCGCGATGCAGACTTAGGTAAAAAGCTGGATAAAGCGGTGTTTCCTGGCTCTCAGGGTGGTCCCTTAGAACACGTGATTGCTGCGAAAGCGATCGCCTTTGGAGAAGCTCTTAAGCCAGAGTTTAAGACGTATTCTGGACAGGTGATCGAAAACGCTCGTGCCCTATCCGGTCAGCTTCAGGCGCGTGGTTTGAAGACGGTTTCAGGCGGCACCGATAATCATCTGATGCTGGTTGACCTGCGATCGATTGGCTTAACCGGCAAACTGGCGGATCAGTTGGTCAGTGACGTGAATATTACTGCCAACAAAAATACGGTTCCTTTTGATCCAGAGTCACCCTTTGTCACCAGTGGGTTGCGGTTAGGGTCGCCTGCCATGACCACACGCGGCATGGGCACCTCTGAATTTGTTGAAATTGGCAATATCATCAGCGATCGCCTGTTAAACCCAGAGGATGATCACACCGCGCAAGATTGCCGCGATCGCGTTGCCACTCTTTGCGATCGCTTTCCGCTCTACCCTCACCTACAAGCGCCGATTCCTGCCCTCGTTTGAGCGATCGTCGCAGCTAAAACTCAACTCTGCTCAAAGCAAATATTTTCTCTTTTTGGCACAGAGGCGCATCACAAGGTGCACTCTGTGTCAAATTTTGTTTGCCAATGTTTAGCCTTAGCAGCGCAAATAACATTGAATCTGATAAATCTGAGCCTCAAGCCACTCAAAAACATTCGTCTCAATAGGGTTGCTAGCTTTGCGGCTCAAGAAGATGTGAAATAAAGTTGGATTTATTGACAATTCTTTGCTGACTATTCTCCGAAATGCAGTAGACTCTTCCTGTCAGTCTCCCTCAGCATTCCTCTCAGATGACTCATTATTGGTATCACCTCGCTGCCTTTATTGTTTCTGCTCTGGTTGTTCTCTGGAGTACGCCTTTGATCAAAGAATTTGGTCTGAAGCGTGGCTTAGTAGATAAACCGGGTGGTCGCAAAATTCATAGTCGTCCTATGGTGCGACTAGGAGGAGTTGCAATCTTTGCTGGCACTCTAGCCGCATTGCTAATCGTTTGGTGGACGGGCGGCTTTGGCATTTTATCTCCCCAAAAAGAATATGAGGTGTGGGGGGTTACCTTAGGAGGAGTCGCGTTCTTCCTGATTGGCTTAGCAGATGACCTGCTGACGCTGCCAGCCATTAATCGTTTGTTGATGCAGTTGAGTGTGGCGGCGGTTGTCTGGCAAGCGGGCGTGCAAATTGAGTTTTTGACTATTCCTTTTGCTGGTTTAGTGGCGCTGCCAGATTTCATCAGCTTACCAATCACCGTGATTTGGTTAGTGGGGATGGCAAATGCAGTGAACATGATCGATGGATTAGATGGCTTAGCCGCAGGGGTTTCTGGAATTGCGGCGGTGGTCATGTTGATAGTAACGTTGTTTATGAATCAACCCGCAGCAGCCCTAATTGCAGCAGGTTTGGCGGGTGGCGCTCTGGGCTTCTTGCGCTACAACTTCAACCCAGCGCAAATTTTTATGGGCGATGGCGGAGCTTACTTTATGGGCTTTACGTTAGCTGGAGTGGGCATTATTGGGCTGGTAAAGGCTGTAACCACAGTTGCCGTGTTGCTGCCCTATCTGATTTTGGCGGTGCCTATTTTGGATATTTTTACCGTTGTGGTCGATCGCATTCGTCGAGGTAAATCACCCTTTGCCGCCGATAAACGTCATTTGCATCATCGGCTTTTGCAGGCAGGGCTGTCTCAACGGCTGGCAGTATTGTTCATTTACTCGTTGACCCTATGGGCTGGAACGCTGGCATTGGCTCTTTCTAATATGCCGAGCGGTTGGGGCTATGCTCTAGGGGCAACTGTCTTACTCAGCTTTACCAGTTGGCAAGTATGGAAAACGGCAAGGCAATCCTAATTTCGGCAGCGCCTTTTGTCGGATCGTTTGTAACCTGTCCTTTTTCACTGCTCTCTCCGCGATATGGCTCCTATTGCTGAAATTATTTGTGTCGGAACTGAACTATTGCTCGGCGATATTCTCAATAGCAATGCTCAGTTTTTAGCCAAGGAATTGGCGAAGCTAGGAATTGCCCATTACTATCAATCGGTTGTGGGTGACAATCCAGAGCGGATTCAGCAAGTTGTGAGAACGGCGTGCGATCGCGCGAGTTTGCTGATTTTCACAGGCGGGTTGGGACCTACTCCGGATGATTTGACCCATGCCACGTTAGCGGATTGCTTTGGGGTATCCATGGTTGAGCATCCAGAAATTTTGGCAGACATTGCCCAGAAGTTTGCTCAGCGCGGTCGAACGATGACTCCCAATAATCACAAGCAAGCGCTCCTGCCGGATGGGGCACAAGTGCTCACCAACTCAAGCGGCAGCGCTCCGGGTATTATTTGGCAACCCTGCCCAAATATTACAATTCTCACTTTTCCGGGTGTTCCCACAGAAGTGAAATATATGTGGCAAGAGGTGGCGATTCCCTATCTCAAAAGCCAAGGGTGGGCGCAAAATATCGTTTACAGTCGGGTACTGAGATTTTGGGGCATTTCTGAATCTGTGTTGGCAGATAAGGTCAGCGCTTGGTTTGATTCCACCAATCCTACGGTTGCACCCTACGCCAATTTAGGTGAAGTGAAACTGCGAATTTCGGCGTTTGCTGACTCTGAAGCAAATGCCCAGCAGATGATTGCGCCCGTTGAGGCAACGCTGCGGCAGATTGGCGGGATTGATTGTTATGGAGCGGATACGGATACTTTGGCGATCGCGGTGGGGCGCTTGCTGACTCAAACAGGCTCTACCTTATCGGTCGCAGAGTCTTGTACAGGCGGCAGTTTAGGCGGAATGCTGACAGCCGTAGCGGGCAGTTCTGCTTATTTTTGGGGTGGCATTATTTCCTATGATAATTCTGTCAAACTTGGGCTTTTAAGCGTTGACCCCCAAACATTAGCCATCCATGGCGCAGTGAGTCACGACGTGGCGAAGCAAATGGCAGTAGGAGTGCGCGATCGCCTGGGCACGACTTGGGGTTTGAGCATTACAGGCATTGCTGGACCCACAGGTGGTACTGCCGAGAAACCAGTCGGTTTGGTCTACATCGGTCTAGCAGGGCGCGATCGCGTAGAAAGTTTTGAGCATCACTTTGGGGCATTAAAGCAAAGAGACTGGATTCGCCATTTAAGCTGCTGTACTGCCTTAGACTATTTACGACGACGATTGCTAAAAGCAGAGCCGTAGTCGCCATTATTTGAGCCATCATGAATAATGTTCTGCCATGAGGGAATGCGATGATAAATTTGCCTAGTTGCGGCTCAAAATTTCTACATATACCCAAAACCTGTAGCCCTTGCTAGCTAAATTGGGTACAATTTGAGTATGTAATTTTGTAGGCTTAAGTTCTACAAAAAGCGTATTTAGCGTGTGTAGTTTGAGCCACACTGTCACAAGGAGCTATTTATTCAATGGATTACCTGGATAAGGCTTTAGAGAAGCTTAAGGAATGGGCGCGCAAATTGATTGAAGCTTTGCTGGGTTCAGAGCCTCAGCCAGAAGCCGAGCTAATCCCCATTCCCGTAAATGATCGCCGATAGTGGTTTATTGCCTTTGTTTTCGGATGGTCAGATTTTGATCAGTATTTTGGTTCTAAATGGTCCAAACCTTAATCTTCTGGGTAAGCGTGAGCCTGAAGTTTATGGTCATCTTACGTTAGACAAAATAAGCTTGATGCTTTTGGATGAAGCGCAACACTTAGGCGTGAACGTTACTTGTCAGCATTCCAATCATGAAGGCGTTTTAGTCGATGCTATTCACGCTACTGTTGATACGCATCAGGGGCTGCTAATCAATGCTGGTGCTTACACTCATACCAGTGTTGCCTTGCGAGACGCGATCGCAGCGGTTAATATCCCAACGGTTGAAGTGCATCTCAGTAACATTTATAGCCGGGAAGCGTTTCGGCACCATTCCTATATCGCACCTGTTGCGATCGGTCAAATTAGCGGCTTTGGCGCAAATAGCTATCGTTTAGGGTTGCAGGCGTTGATCTATCATCTTCGCCGCTGACTTCTGCCTCTTTCTTTTATGTCGCTCAGAAACTTTTATGAAGCCCAAAAATCCAGCAAGAATGAAGCTTTAAAGATGTCATTTTTACAGTAACCATGGTTGAATCAGGTGACACTCAATTTAATCAACCCGACTTAATGGTTAATGATTGATGGAACCCTTTGTGTTTCTAGCCGTTAATGGCACGTTAATGCGTGGGCTAGAACTAAACGACAATCTGCAAAAAATTGGAGCTACGTTTGTGCGGGAGGCTGAAACTGAACCAGTTTATCGCCTCTGGTCAATTGACGATCGCCATCCTGCGATGCAACGAGTTGAAACTAATGGTGCGGCGATCGCCATAGAAGTTTGGGAGGTTCCAGCAGGTGGCATCAGTCGTTTGCTTCAGCTTGAACCACCGGGGCTTTGCATTGGAAAAGTTCGGCTGTCAGACGGGGAAGAAGTCTTAGGGGTTCTAGGAGAATCTACTTTGTGCGCGGGGCAACGAGACATCACCGCTTGGGGGGGCTGGCGAGCCTACACCGCTGAACTGACACCAATTTGAAATTGAAACGCGACAGATGATCTAGTGGAAGCGGCAATGTTTTTTTGCCTTGCAACTCAAAATATCTCTTACGGAGACGCTACGCGTTGGCAAAGCCAGTCCGAAGGACTTACAAAACTCAAAATATCTCCTGCGGAGACGCTACGCGAACAAAACTCAAAACTCAAAACGGTAGGATCAACCCAATTCCACTGGCAAATTAGTCACAAGTGACCAATATAGGATTAAACAGCGATGTCTGACTTGAACCAGGATTTATCGACTTTTGTAGACCAGGCAGCCTTGTTAGTGGGGCTGCCCATTCCAACGGAGTATCGTCAAGGGGTGATCGATAACTTTGAGCGAATTGCGGCGATCGCTCAGCTTGTCACAGAATTTCCTTTGCCAGAAGAGACCGAAATTGCTCCCATCTTTGAACCTTAACTCCTGCTTTTCTCTAAACCTTAATTCCTACTCCGCGTATGTCCGAAACTTTTTTCGATGCGACTAATATTGCTCAGAGTGTGCGAAATCACGAAGTTTCTGCCACGTCAGTTGTTGCCAAGGCGATCGCCCAAATTGAAAAACACAATCCACGGCTTAACTGCTTTACAACCGTTCTGGCAGAAAAAGCAGCACAGGATGCCGAAGGGGTAGATGCGGCGATCGCGGCTGGGAAAGATCCAGGACTGCTGGCAGGCGTTCCCTTTGGGGTCAAAGATTTATTTGATGTGGCAGGCATTTCAACCCTGGCAGGCTCCAAAATCAATGCGGAAAATCCCCCGGCAACCCAAGATGCCACCTTAGTCGTTCGCCTGAGACAGGCAGGTGCTATTTTGGTCGGTGCCCAAACGATGGATGAATATGCCTACGGGTTTGTGACAGAAAACAGCCACTATGGAGCTAGCCGCAATCCTCATAACTCGGCTCATATGACGGGCGGCTCGTCTGGGGGATCGGCTTCAGCGGTCGCAGGCGGCTTGGTTCCACTATCCCTTGGCTCTGATACGAATGGCTCTGTTCGGGTGCCCTCGTCATTTTGTGGCATTTTTGGGCTGAAGCCGACTTACGGGCGGCTTTCCCGTGCCCATACTTATCCCTTTGTGGGCAGTTTGGATCACCTCGGTTCTTTCGCTCGTTCAGTCCGCGACCTTGCCCTGGTGTTTGATTTGCTGCAAGGATCAGACCCCGCCGACCCAGTTTGCACTCAGCGATCGCCCCAACCGTGTTTACCAGAATTGAGTAAAGGAATTGAGGGACTCCGGATTGCGGTAGCCGATGATTATTTTTTGAAGGGTGCCGAATCAGAAGTGCTAATGGCTTTAGAAACGGTGGCAAAAGCACTGAGAGCCACTCAGCAAATTACCATTCCAGAAGCACATCGAGCGCGGGCGGCAGCCTTTATCATCACCGCTTGTGAAGGCAGCAATTTGCATCTAGAAAATCTGCGCCAGCGCCCTCAAGATTTTGATTTTGCCACCCGCGATCGCTTTTTGGCAGGTGCACTAATTCCCGCAACTTGGTATCTACAAGCGCAAAAATTTCGCCGTTGGTATCGCGATCGCGTTCGAGAGTTACTTTCTCAAGTCGATATTATTCTGGCTCCCACCACGCCCTGCCCTGCACCGCTTATTGGGCAAACCACTCTGATGCTCGACGGGCAAGAAGTGCTGCTTCGTCCCAATATTGGGCTATATACTCAGCCGCTTTCTTTGATTGGGTTGCCCATTATTTCAGTTCCTATTCAGCGTCCGAGGCAGCTACCTTTAGGAATCCAAATAATAGCGGCTCCTTACAATGAAGCACTCGTATTGCGGGTTGCCGCCTATTTGGAAGCTCAAGGAATTGTCTCGGTGATTGTCCCTGATTTAGGGACAGGATGAAAGTTGAGTCTGGTTGAGGTGCGATTCCCTTTGCGATCGTTGAACGAATCGCCACTCCTGTACCAACTGCTTCAGCGGCTCAGCTAACCACTGATCATGTTGAGGATAGAGCGGCAGTCGAGGCATTAGTTGCCAACCGGCTGTGGCTAAAATTCTTTCTAACTCGCCATCCTTGGAGTGCGGATAATTTGGGTTGACTTCATCATGGGGGCTAATGCCGCCTAAGTCCCTGGCTCCTGATTCCAAACAGGCAACTAAATCGGTTGAATGTTGCATCAGATTAGGCGGAACTTGGATAACAATATCTGCGGGTAAAATCTGGCGCGCGATCTCCACCCAGCGAACCAACTCTTCTGGGCTAAATGCTATCCCATCCCAAACTTCTGTCTGACCGGGACTGTAAGGCTGCAAAATCACTTCTTGAATGTGCTGATACTGGCGATGAATCTGAGCGATCGCTTCCAATGTTTCCCAGCGATCGCGATCGGTTTCCCCAATTCCCAATAGCAGTCCCGTTGTAAATGGAATTTGCAGTTCACCTGCCTGGATTAGCTGCTGTAACCGCAAGTTGGGCTGCTTACTCGGTGCATAACGGTGAACCGTTTTCAGTAGTTCTGGAGTGAGTTGCTCTAACATCAGCCCCATTGACACGTTGACGGTTTTGAGCAATTGCATTTCCGAGAAGCTCAACGGTCCTGCGTTGGTGTGGGGCAGAAAACCGAGCGCTAGCGCTTGTTCGCAATGATCATAAAGATGCTTAATCCAAGCTGCACGGCGCAAACTCTGAGGATGCACCTCCCCACTCAACACTAAAATCTCAATTACAGGTGAGGCAGAGAGATGGAGCGATCGCAACCTCCCTTCTGCCTCCACTAAACTCAGCCAGGGACTCTGCCCCGGCTCAACTCGAAAGTTACAGTAAGTACATCGGTTGAAACACTCATAAGTTGGAACCAGTGTATAGGCAGGGCTATAGGTCACTGTTTTAGACAGCTTAGCGTTAGGAAACATCAGGCTCTAACCAAATACCACTACTCTTAAACCCTACACTTTATTTTTAGTTTATTTCTAGGTGTTCAACCGCACCAAAATGTTTCCTGATCCTGGCAACTGCGGCGTTTCGCATAGATATTCTTTACATGAGTTTTCACAGTGTTTAAGCTAATTTGCAAGATTTCGGCGATTTCTTGATACGAATGTTCTTTCCGCAATAATCGCCAAATTTCCGATTCGCGCTCTGTCAGGTCATACTTCTTTTGCTGAACGCGCAAGTCTTCCTGCAAAACCTCGTCGCAATTTTCCAAGAAAACTACCATTGGCGATAGCGCTTCGTATGACGTTACTTGCTTTCCATAAGAAATAGCCTGTAAAGATTGACTTGGGTGAGTCTCTTGACCGTGCCGATCTCTATCAATTAATTTAGGTCTGTCAAAAAACCTGGATGTGTTCTCTGACAAATTCTCTAGCCACCGCACAGTCATCCGAATCGTCTGCCCGTTAGGTGCCAGGTAGTCTCGGACTAAGCTTTCTTGATCCGCCAAATCTTCTCGAATCATTTGGTGGCAACTCTCCAGAATGGAGGGTGGTAAGTGGGAGCCACAGACGGCTTCCTGCGTCGAAAAGCAAATTTCTTTGGCTTTTTTGTTCCAAAATAGCAAGTTGAAATTGCAAGAAATCACTAAAACGCCTTGGGGTAGTATCTCTAGTAACTGCCTGCTGAGCGTGTCATACTTCAAATCTTTTTCTAGATCAGCATCCGCAGGGCGATTAAAAGAGCGGTTAGAAGATCTTTGGGCAAGCCCCTTTGCAGCGCGATCGCTGCTCAAGTAGTTGGCTTGTCGTCGAGGCGCACGATAGCTTAAAAGTGAACTATATCCTAGTGTTTCGGCGGAATGAATGGGCAGGGGGCTTAACATAAAAATCACCTCCAGTGAATGTCACTCATTCTCATGGCTCGTCTTACGAAGACACAATGAGAAGATGGCAAGCTATCCAAGATAGGTGCATTGAATAGAGCATCTTAGAAGAGACGCGAAACAACCTGAAGAAGGGTGAAGTTTTTTAAGAACCCCTTTTCTAAACCGAACTGTTTATTTAATAATGAGGTACTTTCAGCTTTGGGCAAAAAAGTACTCATGATAGACATTACATCAGGGAAAAGTTGCTAAAAATTAAACCCAACCCCTTGAGTGAGAAAATCTGACTTCTCTTGCTCACTTAGCGTCCGTAAAAACTTTTTTGTTCAGCCCCACCTGTCTCAATTGTTTATCCAATCGACCTTAAAGTATTCACCCATTTAAGGGACTTCTTAAACTTCATGAAGATTCCTAAGCCCGACTCTCACGATTTAGACCTCTGTGTTCCGGGGAATCTTGAACACTTTTTTTCTCAAGATCACCAAAGACGTTATGTAGCAAAGTTAATGGGGCGAGGAGGTATTACTCGTCGCCGGGCTGAATACTTTATTCGATTATGGGCTTACTTATTGCTTAAAGAAACGCAAGATTTGATGCCTCAGATGCTCCAACCGCTGGTTAGTCTTCGCCCCACTGAAGGATTAGTATCCTGCACCCATCGTGAGGCAGCAGAGTTGTTTTATGGGCAACGTGAACGTGGAAGCGATCGCGCTGCGGGCATGATGATTGATCAGTTGACGCTTCTAGGCTTACTCGAAAAGCGCTTTGATGGACAAACGCTGTGTTTAGGCATTCGTCCTCTACCAGAACTCATTACGGAAAAAGTAGAACTGCCTGTCGTTCTGGTGCCTGATCAGTTTAATCCGCGTACCGATGCAATTCCGGTTGCGAATTTGATTCGGCAGACTTATGCCATGGCGGCGGATGATAGCGCGATTTCACCCCAGCGAATTGCTAGGGTTTTACGTCAATGGTCACAAGCCTACCCCAGCGGAATCAGGGTGCTGCGCCGCACCGATAATCTGAACCCCGTTGGAGTTGCAATTCTTTATCCCACGGCTAACCAATCAGAAGAAGTTTTTTCTCGTCCTCCAGGCAAAAGTTTTTTTCTAACCTCTAATGTTGCAGTTGATCCCGTGGAAATGGCTCCGATTGGAGATGAAAGCTGTTTGGCTATTTATTTGAGAGCGTGGCTAATTGATATGAATTATTTGCAGCCGCACCATATTTGTGAGTTTCAAAAGGATACTCAAAACACACTGCGACAAATGCAGGCTGATTTTCCCAACATTTGCGATTTATACTCTCCAGTGATTCATCCGTTGTATGAAGAACTGCGAATGTTACTCGGTTTTCAACGAACTTGCGAAGAACACCGTCCTTTTTACTGGATTTATCTTGCGTTAGATCGATATCTAGATCTGGATATCGATCAAGCATTGGCTAACCTAAGTCTGAGTAGTATTTCTGTTACTTAAGAGCTTGAGCGATCTAACCTTCATCATGACCTTTTGTAACGAAAATCAAGTTTGATGAAGTTTTTGATGGCTGTGAATGGGTGCGATCGCTCAAATTTCATTGCATAGGCAATAAATATGAGTTGGGTGCTTTACAAAAAGAAATAAATCGCTTACATTACTGACATGAGGAGCGGAAGCAACTCAATACATAACCAAAATTATCTAGCACTCATAGCACCATGACAACAACCTTGCAGCGCGTCGAGCGCCAATCCGTATGGCAGAGCTTCTGCGAGTGGGTCACCTCCACGAATAACCGCCTGTATGTAGGCTGG
>JBGSWI010000166.1:0-37829 GCA_041752515.1 Leptolyngbyaceae cyanobacterium
CCGCACTCCTTACTTCCCAACCACGTTGATGAATTGCGCTATCTATTCCTTGCTTCCCAAGTGGAATTGCTCGATTCCACCGATCGCCTAGCGAATGTCAAATATGCCGCTCAAACTGACGCGATCGCAATTGGCGTTGTGGATGCAGACGGGAAGAAATGCGATCGCTGCTGGAACTATTCCACCCATGTCGGCGAATTTGAAGAACATCCATTATTGTGTGAACGGTGCAACGAAGCGATCTCAGGAAACTTTTAATGCTTAAGCGTTCAAATTACATTTTGCTTAATCAGGTTATGTAAGTAGAGAATTTCTTATGACTATTGGATACGTCTACTTGCTAGCCGAAACTGACGATGGTATCCAGCATACCGGACTTTACAAAATCGGCAAGACAACTCAAACGAGTGCCGCTCAACGCAAGAAACAGTATCAAGCTGGAAATGCTCGACCACTGGTTGTTGTATATGAAGAAGTAGTGTCTGATTGCCAAATGATCGAGACAGCATTACAGCGTCATTGGAAAGAACAGGGAAAACACTATTATTTTGAGGGCGGCGGTGATGAGTGGTTTTGTCTTGATTTGGATGATGTAGAAACTACAATCAACTTTATGAACGAATTTGCTTATCGTGAGCCTGCCTATTCTGAACCCGTATGTCACAAGCCTATTGATGAAAGTAACTATTCTGATGATTCTGAATTTCCTGTTGCTATTGTCTTGATTGCCTCAGTATTTCTGTTCGTTCTGGCAGCAAGTTTTAGTCAGTATTCTCCAAAACCAACAACCAGAAAAAATGAACCAAATTTTAACAACACTACAATAGGAAACCCTTATCAGGTTCAGTGTATTCGAGGATATCCCGATGTCAATCTGAGAGCGAGTCCATCACTTAATGCACCTATTAAGGATGTTCTTCAATGTGATACTGCAACTGTTATTGTTACAGGTGAGCCAATAGCAACCGATGATTATTGGTATCCAGTTCGCACATCAAAAGGTATGACAGGGTACATTGCAAAAGTTGCTATAGATCCATAGAAATAATTAGTAATAAAAAATTTTAAACGTGTAGGGAAACTTTTACTAGTACGAGGAGATTTAAAATGACGGCTCAAAAAGTGACAGATATGACAGTTGAAGATTTAAGGGTGCTGATTGTGGAAACCGTGGATGAGCAGTTTCCGCAGTTACGGTTTCAGCGTCCACCAAGCAAGCGCTCTGTAGCAGAAATTCTGGAATCGATCGAACGTCATCGTTGGACTCCCCCACCTGGCTCTCCCACAATGACAGAACTTTTGCGAGAAGATAGGGATCATCGACAATGACTCGATATGTGGTTGATGCTAGTGTAATCATTCAAGCATTGGTTGCCCAATCCTATACGGCAGAGGCAACTGCATTAGTAGCAAGCATCCCCCAAACAAACCAGATACATATTCCAGAATTTTGTTTGCTGGAATGTGCCAACGTTCTTTGGAAACAAGTACGCTTTCAAAAAATTCCAAAGGTCGATGCAGCCCAGTTGTTACTCGATCTACTAGACCTTCCACTTGTTTCTGTTCCAGTTCTAAACCTTTTACCCACAGCATTAGAAATCGGATTAGCACATCAGCTAGCGGTTTATGATTCCCTGTATATTGCATTGGCGTTGAGCTTGAATTGTCCCTTGGTGACGGTGGACGATCGCCAATTGCAAGCCGAGATCGCCCAGAATACCGCGATCGCCCTCATCACCGATTTCTCTGTTGTGTAACCTGCTGCTTATGTGCCAACTGCTGGGGATGAACTGCAATGTACCGACTGACATCTGTTTTTCGTTTGAAGGGTTTGCGGCGCGGGGCGGCAAAACCGATGAACATCGCGATGGCTGGGGTATTGCCTTTTTTGAAGGGTTGGGCTGCCGCATATTTCTGGATGAAAAACCCGCGATCGCGTCACCGGTTGCCGAGTTGGTGCAACATTACCCGATCAAATCCAAACACGTCATTGCTCACATTCGCAAAGCAACCCACGGCGGCATTGCCCTAGAAAACTGTCATCCTTTTCAGCGGGAACTGTGGGGGCGCTACTGGGCGTTTGCTCACAACGGCAATTTGGATGATTTGGTCTATCAGCCGGGAACTTACTACCGTCCTGTGGGGCAAACTGACAGTGAGCAGGCATTTTGCAGGATTCTCGAATCTTTGCGGCAACACTTCCCCAGCGAAAAACCGCCTCTTGACCAGCTTTATCCTGTGTTGGACAGCATTACTCAAGTTCTCGCCGCCGCCGGAATTTTCAACTATTTGCTGTCGGATGGCGAACACTTTTTTGCCCACTGCACCACCCAACTTTGCTATATCGTCCGACGATCGCCCTTTGCCGCCGCCCATTTAATCGATGAAGATGTCACCGTGGATTTTCAAGAACTCACTCGCCCCAGCGATCGCGTTGCCATCATCGCCACCACTCCACTCACCGATAACGAAACCTGGACAATCATTCCGCCGGGAGAATTGCTCGTCTTCCAAGATGGCTTGCCATTGATGCTCTCAACACAGGCTTCTGTTAGCCTTTCACAGGCTGACTTTTGATGCGATGAGATCGCCCTCTACAGCAAAAGAAATTAGATTTAATTGGGTCTAGAGGCTTCTCGAAAACCCAATTTTTAGGCGCAAACAGCATTACGGCTCAAACCGTTGAAGAACCATTAGAAAGTTTTGCAATGTAGCCGTCGCGTAATCGCGTTGCCAGACTGCTAGGAGTTTTAACCTAGGCGATTCTCCCTGAATGGGTCGATAGGCAAACCCCATTCGCTGAAGATTTTGCACATTAGCTGGCAAGATGGTCACTCCAACTTCACAGGCAACGAGGCTTAAGGCTGTCGTTATCCAAGTCGCTTCCTGCTTTATTTTTGGAAAAAACCCTGCTTGCTGGCAGAGGGCAATAATCTGCTCGAAACCCACGGATAGCGGCAGAAGGTAAGACAAATTGCTCATTCTTCAACTCTGCAATTTTTACTTGCGATCGCTTGGCTAAAGGGTGGCGTTCTGGTAGGACGATAATCAAGGATTCCTCAAGAAATAACAGAGTTTCAAAATCATCCTTGCAATCAAAGTCGTCCAGTTCATGCGAGTGAAAAAACCCGACATCAAGCTGCTGATTTTGCAATTGTTCAATTTGGTCGCGTGATACCATCTGAAATGGTGCAAGGTCTTCGTTTATCGTTGCGGTTACTGGGTTGCCCAGACAACATATTGACAAGCTATGCACTAATACGCTTGCAGATTGAAAAAAATTAGATTTGCTTCGCGACTACTTGCACTTGCTAAAATCTAATTTTTTAGGCAGCGGCTTCATCCTGCTAGAGTTGATGTATGTATGACGAAGACGATGAACTGACTCTTTTGATAGAGGATGAGCTAGAAAGCCCATTGGATAAGCTAGAGCCGCTGGACGCATCAGTGCCAAAGCTTGATCCAGAGGAAATGCTGCGGTTGTTGGAATCGACGGAGTCTAATCAGCGGATGCTGGCAGCACGGGCTTTTTGCGACCTTCAAGATGAGCGAGCGATTCCTCATTTGATTCGGCTGCTCAAAGATAGCTGTCCGCTGGTGCGAGTGAGTGCGGCTTATGGGTTGGGTCGCAATCCTAGCCATGACGCTGTAGAGCCGCTGATCGCTCAATGCCACAACGATTGGAACGGTTATGTGCGAAAGGGTGCGGTGTGGGCGTTGGGCAACTGCCGCGATCGCCGTGCTTTACCCACTTTGATTGATGCCCTGAAAACTGATATTTCGGCGGTGCGGCTTTGGGCAGCAAGCTCATTAGCCCAAATGGCATCTGTGGACTATAAATCGGTGATTGCTGCCATTTCACCTCTAATTGAGGCGATGCGGCGTGATCCGATCGCGGCGGTGCGAAGTAACTGTGCTTGGTCGGTGGGGCTGTTGTGTCGTGAGTTGCCCTCCAACGTGGTGTATGCAACTGCGATCGATGCCTTGCTAGAAACCATTGTGGAAGATAAAGACCTAGGGGTGAGAGAAGATGCTAGAGCCGCTTTGCTGCGAGTCGGCGATCCGCGTGGGTTGCAGTTAATTGAAGATTTAGAACAGGAAGGTTTTTTATAAGCGTGCGGGGGGCGGAGTAAGAGTTTTGAGTTTTGTAAGTCCTTCGGACTGGCTTTGCCAACGCGTAGCGTCTCCGCAGGAGATATTTTGAGTTGTGAGTTTTCAACTTTTATCTGAACCCCTAACCTCGAACCCCGAGTCTCGAACCCTCTGATCTGAGATCGGCTAGTCGGTTAAATATTCATAAGTTTCAATCATCTTTTTGATCGTTTTTTGGTGTTCCCGAACGATCGCGGGAGGGGCAAAACCAGAGCGGGGATTGACTACCGGTTCACCCACAATATCCTGGGCTTGACGGTTGATAGACTCTAGCAGTTCATCCAAGCTGGTAAAACTTTCGTCGGCGATCGCGTTCAGGGTTCGCAGGGGATTAATTTCTTGAGCGATCGCTCTCAATGCTTGAAACTCATAGTCTGAAAGCTGCACCATCAGGTTCGTCCACGGGTCAGAAAGAGCCTCGACAGGCTGTTCTGGTTCCGGCATAGATTCTTGAGCTAAAACAGACTGGGGGCTGCCAGAAATATGGGACTCTGGCAATGTTTCGCCTTCAATGCTGTTGGCTAAAGAACGCGGCTTAGGTGGAGCCGCCAGTTTTTTGGAACTGGACTTTGAGGCGGTAGCTTTGGATGGCGGATCTTTTGGAGAGGTGGCTTTGGCAGAAGTCATTAAGTCGGGCTGAAGGGATGATGCTCGAAGCGCGGTTTTTTGAGCTTGCAATTGAACAATTTGCTTTTCGACGGTTTCTTTCTCTTTTCGGCGATCGCTGAGTTTTTGTTCTACTGTTTGCAGTGCCGCCTGAGCCACTTGAACTTGTTGGGTCTGTTGATGCAGCGTGGCAATAGTCTGATCAAGCGACTCTTTCTCACGCTGGCGATCGCCCACTTGGGTTTCTAGCTGCTGCAACTCGTTGTGTAGGGCGGCAATCTGGGTTTGTAGCGGTGTCAATGTCTTTTGCAGAGGATTCGCTCCCGTCTCTAGCTCCTGTTTTTTCGTTTTTGCATGAGAAATATATTGGTCTAATTCATGGCGACCTTTTTCTAGCTCCTTAATATCTGCCTGGAGCCGTTTTGTGGTGGAGACGAGCATTTGTTTCTGTTGCGATAAGTGATTTACCTCTTGCGCCAACTGATCGCGAAATTGCCGATTCTCTGCGGTTTGAAGGTTTAACTGACCCAGTTCTGTCTGTAAGTCGTTTAGGGTAGTCGTAATTTTTTGTTTGGTGGCGGCTGCCTCATCTAAAAAATGGCGCAAATCGGCTTGGGCAGTTCCAGCCGCCATTTCTTCCGGGGAGAGATACGTTTGTGAAGATTCAATGACTTCGGTGGCTGCCAAGTTCCAGCTTACGGCTGGAGCGGGTGATGCTGCGGCTGGGCGTTGCTGCCCATCACTTTGGATGGAGGTCAGCGATCGCATAACGCGCTCTTTTTCGGTTTCCCACTCTCGTAGGGCTTGCTGTTCGGCGGCTCGATGCTGCTGCAACGTGCGAATTTGATGTTTGAGGGTGGCAATGCGGGTCTCGGTGGAGTGGTTGCGATACCAGTTCACGGCAGCAGCACTACTCCAAGCGATCGCCAGACCCATCGCACCTGCCGCGATCGCGCCACCCAGATCACGATTCATCATCAGGCTGATGCTAAAGCTTGCCACAAAAGCACTCGATCCCAGCACTAACCAAGGGTTCAACATAGGCAAAAAATCTGCTGTCTTCTCTCAGCAGCAAGAATAGTTTTATGGTAAGCCCCTTTTTGCAAAAGGCGATCGCATCACGGGCAAGGGGCAGTGGCGGGTTCGTCCTTCTTCGTCATTTTCACAAGATGCTAGGGTAGCGATAGCATCAGGGTGAAGAGAAATGAACTGTAAAGATGTTTTACACAAAGGACTTGTTTATTCGGCAGTGAGCGCTTTGGCAGGAAGTTTAGCTTTGGCGATCGCGGTGTTCACCCCGCGCAAATGGAGTTTTGATCAGCGAGAGCCTTGCGAATTCACCATTTACTTGTCCAGTGATGGATTTCACACCAATTTATTTGTTCCAGCGAAAACGCCTGCCTATGACTGGACGCGACACACTTCGGGCTTAGCAACTGAAATTTCGGCAGTAGATCGCTATATTCAATTGGGTTGGGGCGATCGCCGCTTCTACATGGAAACGCCCGCCTGGGATCAGGTCAACCCCCTAGAAGCATGGCGCGCCTTATTTTTTTGGCACAATTCCACCGCCCTGTTTGTCAAAGGTCACCCCACCATTCCCCAGTCCCCTAACGAAAAATTGAAATGTCTGCGCTTGGGCAAAACGGACTATTTAGCCATGATGACCTTTATCGATCGCTCCTTTCAAACCAATGCTCAAGGGCAAAAACAACGTTTAGGCAGTGGGCAAGATCAGCAAAGTGGCTTTTATGCGGCAACTGGCTACTATTCCATCCTGAACACCTGCAACTCTTGGACCGCAAAAGCACTTCAGACGGGCAACATCAACACTCCACTTTGGAGCGGACTCGCCCAGTCCATCATGATGCATCTCCAGAATGGGTGCAAGTGTGATGTTAAGAAGTGATAAAGAGGTGAAAAGATGGAAGAAAGATTCACGGTTCAATCTGAATTGCCATTCGCTTTTCGATAAACTTCATCTCCTGCCTACTTTCAGCCTGTCTCCAGAACCGTCTATTCTACTGATACGGAATCAACGACTATAAAGATGCAATTTTCAAAAATTTTAATTGCGAACCGAGGCGAAATAGCCCTGCGAATTCTCCGCACGTGTGAAGAACTAGGGATTGCCACCGTTGCGGTTCATTCCACCATCGATCGCCATTCTTTACACGTCCAGTTAGCAGACGAAGCGGTTTGCATTGGCGAACCTGCTAGCATCAAAAGCTATTTGAATATTCCTAACATTATTGCGGCAGCACTGACTCGCAATGCCACGGCGATTCATCCTGGCTATGGGTTTTTGGCGGAAAATGCCCGGTTTGCCGAAATCTGCGCCGACCATCAGATTGCTTTTATTGGTCCATCCCCGGACTCGATTCGCTCAATGGGCGATAAATCGACCGCCAAAAAAACGATGCAAGCAGTCGGTGTGCCAACCGTTCCGGGCAGTAAAGGGCTGGTGCTAGATGAAGGGGAGGCACGAGCGATCGCCCGCACCATGGGATACCCCGTGTTAATCAAAGCAACGGCGGGCGGCGGTGGACGCGGAATGCGGCTCGTCAAAGAAGATAGCGAACTGGGTGCCTTATTTGCAGCCGCTCAAGGAGAAGCCGAAGCCGCATTTGGCAACTCTGGGGTTTATGTCGAAAAGTTTGTCCAAAAGCCGCGCCATATTGAGTTTCAAATCCTAGCAGACAGCTATGGCAATGTGATCCATTTAGGAGAGCGGGAATGCTCGATTCAGCGCCGTCACCAAAAGCTATTGGAAGAAGCGCCCAGCACGGCTCTTACCCCAGAATTGCGGCAAAAAATGGGTGATGCCGCCGTGCTGGCTGCAAAGTCTATCCACTACGTGGGCGCGGGAACAGTAGAGTTTTTGCTCGATCAGTCGGGCAACTTTTACTTTATGGAAATGAATACTCGCATTCAGGTAGAACATCCCGTGACCGAAATGATCACTGGGCTAGATTTGATTGCGGAACAAATTCGCATTGCCCAAGGTGAGCGGCTGAGCTTGACGCAAGATCAAGTAAGACTGCATGGGCACGCGATCGAATGTCGGATTAATGCCGAAGATCCTGAGCAAAACTTCCGCCCCCATCCTGGACGCATTAGCGGCTATCTCCCGCCCAGTGGTCCGGGTGTGCGGATGGATTCTCATGTTTACACAGACTACGAAATTCCACCCTATTACGATTCGCTGATTGGCAAAATCATTGTTTGGGGTAGCGATCGCCCTGCTGCCATTCGGCGAATGCGGCGTGCCCTGCGAGAATGTGCCATCACTGGGCTACCTACCACCATCAACTTTCATCAGCGCATTCTAGAAACCCCTGAATTTCAACAAGGGGACGTTCACACCAATTTTGTGGAGCAAGTGATGATGATGGGCAAACGATGACTAGCCACTGTGATGAATCACATTAGCCAATATGATTCATCATCGTTAACAAGCCCTGCTGCCCCAGAAGAATTTCTCGAATCAAACTAAAAATGCCGACCCAAATAATCGGCGTAATATCCACGCCGCCGATGGGAGAAACGATCTTACGAGAGGGTGCCAACATCGGCTCCGTTAGCCTATTCACCACATTAAGTGGAAATCGATTCAAATCCACTTGGGGATACCAAGTCAGTACAATCCGAAAAATGAAGAAAAATATCATGAGTGCCAAAATGGGACTCAAAATGAGAGAAGCTAGAGCAACAGCCGTCATGAGAGCCAATAGTTAAGAATGGAGTTAATCTTTCATGATCTTAACGGGATTCGCCAGTATTCTGAGGGCTAAGCGCTAAAAAAAAACGGGCGGCTAATGGCTTAAAAGTTGGCTTACTGCGATCGTTTCAGCCATAAACAATTGACCAACAGGTTCTCAAGGGCGTGACAGACCATTAAGATAAGAAATAAACCGTTGTAATGGAATGGGGGATCAATGACTTCTTCACTGATGAATTTTATGTTAAGCCTATTGGCTGGTGCACTGGTTATTCTTGTTCCTGGAACTGTGGCACTGTTGTTTATTAGCCAAAAAGACAAGGTTCAGCGCTTCTAAGGGTTTCAATCAAGACACAACCCGTCGTTTGAAAAAATTATTGAGCCTTGATTGATTACCGGATAACGGGTTACCTCAGAGTGTTGGGTCATCATTCAAGGCTTATTTAATGCCATTGTTTAGGCGGCTTGAGATGAGTTTAAGCAACATTGCCATGAACACTATTAAACTAAAGTGCTAGATTGAGTTCTTCCATGTTCGAGAGCAGGGCGATCGCCCCAATGCTGGATTGAGAATTTTAGACGTGAGTCATTAACGTAGGCTGTAACTAGGAGTTTTCGATGGTAAACGTAGGGCTGAATTGGAGCAGTGTTTTAGGTGTGACGCTGGCTGCATCAGGCTTAGCTCTGTATTTTTTGCGATCCATGCGTCCTAAGCTGGCGCGTGACCACGATATCTTTTTCGCAGCAGTTGCCTTGCTCTGCGGTGGCATTCTTTTCTTTCAAGGTTGGCGACAAGATCCAATCCTACAATTTGGACAGTTCTTGCTCACTGGCTCCGCCGTATTCTTTGCGGTCGAAAGTGTACGGCTTCGAGGGGTGGCAACAGAGCAAGCCCGGCGTACCGCGCCAATTGTGGATGAAGAGCGCCCGGTTAGCCGGATGTATCGGGCAGAATTGGATGATTTGGAGACTCTAGACGATCGCCCCAAAACCCGACGAATTCGGGGAACACGCGATGCCCAACCCAGCCGGGATGACTATGAAGAAGGCGCTCGTCGTCGCCCCAATAGTCGCCCTAGCTCAGAAGAGCGTTCTAACACTGGCGATCGTGCCCGTCGTCGTTCTTCCCGCCCCGCTAGTGAGCCGATTAATCCGTCTGAATCGTTATACGACGATGAAACCATACCCGACTCTAGACGACGCACTCGCAGCCCTGGGGCTTCTCGTCCTAACAATTCTCCAGCGGACGTAGCCAAACCGAGGCGCTCCCGCTCACCTGAGCCAGAGTCATCCCGTCGCCCCCGCAGCGAAGGGGCTGATGTGCCTCCTTCTGATTATTCTGAGTATGTAGACTATCGCCCCGTTGAGAACAACGACGAATCGGATAACTGGAGCAACGAGTAGGCTAGAAAATTTAGCCCCGTTCCAAGGGTCTTACGTGAAACATAGGGTGGGTCGATGGTTGCCGCGATCGCCCCTAAAGATAAATTAGGCTCTAGTCGCCAAAAATCTGGGTTCATTAGACATCTTTGTAGAGTGACTCTTTAACGGGGCATTCATGTTAACCTCCCGTTGGCTCAGGGGTATCGGATGTCAGGGTAATCTGCTGAGACTTATCCAGGCTTCTCACCGACTCAATCAGCGATCGCACGGTTGCGGCACCTGTCGAGGGTTCAAACCCCAGTGGAAACTTACGCTTTGATATCATCCTCACGCCCAAAGGCACTAAGCTGACTATGCCTTGCAAATCTCGAAACGAGTTGCCCACGACTTTCACGCCAAATTCCTGTTCATTAATCCAGCCACCCTTTTTCACCAGATCAATTAGCACTTTGCGATGGCGAATGGAGCGGCTCGATTGAGCATTGAATCGTGCATCAGTGCGCCCCAAAATTTCCGATTTGATTTTGCTGATTTGCTCCATCGGTGCGACTTCCATCGGGCAAACCGCATTGCAATAATAACAGCGCGTACAGCCCCAGACTCCATCCGTGCTGTGGTTATATTTTTCCAGCCGCGCTTCTGTGGTTTGGTCGCGAGAATCTGCCACCATCCGATAGGCTTTTGCCAGCGCATGGGGACCCACAAAATCAGGGTTCACCTCGCGGGCATTGCATTCAGAGTAGCAGGCTCCGCACATAATGCAGTTGCCCGTCTGATTGAGCCGCGATCTCTCCTCTGGCGTTTGCAAAAACTCTCGTTCGGGTATCTGACGCGCTGCCGTGCTGACATAGGGATCAACCGCCTTCAGGTTGTTCCAAAACCCTTTCATATCCACTACTAAATCTTTGATCACGGGCATATTTCCGAGCGGTGCCAAGGCGATTACTGGAATGGTAGTAGCGCTGCCGTCAGCTTTATCTCTAAAAGGAACCGCTTGCTCTAGTCTCGCCAACTCGCTGCCAACATTCTCCTTGCAAGCCAGTGCGGATCGTCCATTAATCCGCATAGTGCAGCTACCGCAAATCGTATTTCGGCAATTCTTCCGAAAAGCCAGCGTGCCATCTTGCTCCCATTTGATCCGATTAATGCATTCCAAAATCGTATTACTTGGCTCTGCTTCTAGGTGATAGTCCTGGATTCTGGGAGCAGCGCCCGACTCTTGCCGAATAACTTTAAAAATGAGGTGCATTCTAGTTAAAAAGAAAAATGTGCGGCATTAAAAACAACGCTGTCTCTTAGCGTAACGACAAATGCACCTTCTTTTAAGAAGCTTAAGCTAAATTTCTCAATTGTTTCAAACTGTTAGAAAAGCTGAGTTCAGCGGTTTTGCAGCAGACACCGGTACGCGCCCATCGTAAAAGAGTGATCTATCGGGCGCGATCGCATTTGCGAGGTTAAATTTTTTAGAACCATCGATTTTTAAACAACCGATTTTTCAAAAGTAAGCGATCCAAAGAGTAGGAAGAATGACTTCAATTTGGATGAACTTTAGTATTTAAAGTGGCTTACCTATTCTTTTGCCAGCCCCAAAAATCTTAAAAAGGCAAAAAATATTAGCTTGCTCAATTGATTCTTCTCAAAGTTAGCTTCAACCGTGCAACTCTTGATAAGGTAGAAGGATTATTCAAAAATATTAGCAGTAAAAACATTATGCAATGATTACCAATATCGAGGGGTCTAAGGATATATTTTTTATAGTGCTGAATTTAGATTTATTCGTCTGAATCATCGCCTTAAAGCTTGAAGGATATTTGAGAACCAATGACAGATACACAAACTACTGCATTAACAGGAAAAGCCTTACTTCAAAAGGTAAAAGAACTTTCACATTTGCCGCGCCGAGAAACGGCAAAGCGATGTGGATATTACACCACCACCAAAAACGATCAAAAGCGAGTTAATTTAACCGATTTTTATGATGCGGTGCTTGTGGCAAACGGGCTGCCGCTCGATCCAGAGGGTGCAAAGGATGGGCGCGGGCGAGAACCAACTTATCGGGTCAGTGTGCATAAAAACGGTCAAATTGTGATTGGTGCAGCCTATACCCTATCTATGGGATTAAAGTCTGGTGATGAGTTTGAGATTAAGCTTGGATATAAGCATATTCGCCTGGTTCAGCTAGGTTCTAACGACAGTAGCGATGCCAGTGCTGAAGAAGAAGATTAACGTTCCTAAGTGCGCCTAAATTTTTCCATGCTGGCATTATTAGGCGGTTCTCTACATTTTTGTTTGATGTTTCAAACGATTCTTATGAATGGAATGATGTAGTTTTGGGTGGTGAGTTTATGACATTTTTTTGTGAGCATTGAGCAGATTTTGCTAAACCCTAAACTAACGATCGCTACTTTCTTTGGGGTGTGGGTTGCGCTCTGGTTGCCGATCGCGATTCCCTTAGCCATCGCTTTAAAGTGGCAACCGCCCCAGACACCCACAATCCAGCAAAAACTGCCGTTGGTTGCCTCTCTATATGCGATCGCGCCCTTCGTTTTGTGGGGGGTTGCCAATCTTCAGCAGCAACCGTTTTCGGTCTATGGATTGGTTTGGGATCTTCACTTTTTAGGCTCGGTTTTAGGTGGATTGGGCATTGCGGTTTTGGGGTTGCTCATTCTCTACGGACTTCTAAAAATCTTAGGATGGCTAGTGTGGAAACCGGAACAGAAGTCTGCCTTTTTAGCCACACTGTTGCCAACCTTAGGCGTCGCGTTATGGATCAGCATGATCGAAGAACTTGTTTTTCGCGGTTTTTTGCTGAATCAACTTCAGCGCGATTATTCTTTAGCGATCGCGGCGGTTATTTCAAGCGTCATTTTCGCGATGCTCCACCTAGTGTGGGAGGGTAAGGAGGCACTGCCACAACTGGTTGGCTTATGGCTACTCGGCATGATTTTAGTGCTGGCGCGCTGGCTAGATAGCAACAGTTTAGGTCTGGCGATCGGGCTTCATGCGGGTTGGGTTTGGGGGATTGCCAGCTTGGATACTGCCGAAATTTTAGATTACCCGCAAGGCAACTTAGGCTGGCTCACAGGCAACGGTAAGCCATTGGCAGGAGGGGTTGGAATTGTGCTGCTGCTCACAACGGGAGTGATGATAGGGGCGATCGCTGCTCGCTAGCCACGACAGTGATCCTATTCAAAAACTAACAGCCTAATGCCTCAATAGAATCAGTTGTTTACTCCCTCTGCGTGGGTTTCAGCTACGCTCAACCCACGCAGAATACCCATTGAGGGTTGAGCACCCATCCTCAAGCTTGCCCCTCAAAACTTAAACGTTGCCCAATCCTTTTCGCGGTAATAGTGGCTCATATCATCAAATTTATAAAGCTCTGCCTGATGCACGTCAAAGACTTGAGGAGTCTCTGTGCCCCACGGCTGATTTAGTTGGGGCAGGCGATCGCTGAGTTGAGTCCGCTTTTCTAAAGACGGCACCGACCCAAAATAACCCAAAGTAATATGGGGCGTGAAATAGTATTGCTGCTCAATTCCCAATCCCATCAAAGGATGATTTTGGTAAATCGCTCTGCGAAACTTTAAGATGCGCTCATAAGATACTTCATCGACCGGCGCAAGACACACCCCAATAGATCGCGGCATCAGCATCAACCCTAACACCTGAAACGAAATAGACTTACCTTCACTAATCGGCTGACACGCTTGAAAGATCTGGGCAATTTGAGTTTGCAATTGATCTTCAAATGCAGGGTCTTCCTTGGCATGGCGATAGGCACTATCCCAAATCAAATCGGCTAGGGTCAAATGAAAGGTCGCAGACGCAACGGGTGCAAAAACAGTTGCGCCTAATTCATGAACCAACTGGGTTTGTGACTGCTCCAACAGGTCATATAGCGCTCGGTTTTCTGACGATTCCTCTGCTTTCGAGGGAGTGATAATGCTATAGCCAGGAAAGTGAGTCGGGACAAGCCCTTGATCAGGCTGCGATTCAAACTTAGGAGATTCCTGGATATTTTGTAACTGAGTCCGGTACGCATCTGGCAGAATCATGCGCATTGCCCGATTCAGGTAGGTCTGAAAGTTCTCGTCCAATTCTTAAATACCTCGTTAAGGTAGCTTGATCAATTTGATGATTATGCAAAAGATAATCGCGTCCGTCTGTTCCTGTTATTTGTTCCCATCATCGCTGATGAATATAGCATTCTAAATGAATTATTGATGAGCCTCAGAGGGCACGAATAAGATTTCTAAATATACTCAACCCATGCATAACTGAAATAGAATTCCTATAAATCAGTGCCTTTGAGTTGAGATTTTAGGCACTATCAGTCCGATACATAGTTTTTAAATAGGTTTGAAGAATACGCCATAGTTTGCCAGAACTCTTTCTATAAGACAATTTTCGCAACCCAACTACTCAATGGATAAAGAGCGCTAATGCCAATTTACTTATATTGGGGAACCGATGATTTTGCGATCGCCCAAGCCACCAAAGCCCTGCGGGAAAAAGTGCTTGATCCCGCATGGGAGAGCTTTAACTACAACAAAATCTCGCCCGATCAGTCGGATGCTATCACTCAGGGGTTAAATCAGGCAATGACTCCGCCCTTTGGGGCAGGCAGTCGGTTAACCTGGCTCGTGGATACGACGATGTGCCAACGCTGCCCAGATGAACTTTTTGGGGAGTTAGAACGCACCTTTGCTTCATTGCCCGACACCAGCATTCTGTTATTAACCAGTCCGGCAAAGCCTGATAGTCGCCTAAAGGTGACAAAGCTGCTGCAAAAATACGCTGAGATTCGAGAATTTTCGCCTATTCCCCCTTGGAAAGGCGATCTGCTGTTGAAGCAGGTGAAGCAAGTGGCGCAGGAGATCAACGTCACGCTAACCGCAGAGGCGGCGGAGCTATTGGCAGAGTCGGTGGGCAATGATACGCGACAGCTTTACAGCGCGCTAGAAAAACTGCGGCTTTATGTTGGAGAGGCTCGGCGATCGCTGACGGCATCCGATGTTGCAATCTTGGTTGCGGCAACCCAGCAAAATACTTTAAAGCTGGCGGCTGCGATTCGCCAAGGGCAGGTGGCTGAAGCCTTAGAAATGGTGGCTGAACTGCTGCGCCAAAATGAACCGGCTCTGCGGATTGTGAGTTCTTTGATTGGAGAATTTCGGCGCTGGCTGTGGATTAAGCTAATGGTGGAGTCAGGAGAGCGAGATGATGCTGCGATCGCCAAAGCGGCTGAAATCCCCAATCCTAAACGGCTCTATTTTTTACGACAAGAAGTGCAACCCCTGTCTTCACAAGCACTCCTGCAAACCTTGCCTTTGCTGCTAGAGCTAGAGTTTAGCTTGAAGGATGGAGCAGACGATTTAGCCGCAATGCAGACGAAAATCGTGGAACTATGCCAATTGTGTGGTGCGAGATGAAAGGCGAAGAAAAGAAAATTGTCAGAAATCATCTGCTTATAGGAACTTATCGCCCTTAAAATAATTCAAAACATTTGAAGACCTTTGGTGTGATAGTTTTTAGCATTGAACACGCAGCTATGAAAAAGAACCGCTCTGTTTACTTCCAGTTATGTTTTAGCCGTCCTTCTAGGTTCAAAGCGCTAGTATTGGGCGCTGTATCAGCAGTTGGGCTGCTTTCTACCAGCGTGGCTCAAGCCCAATCTCCCGCAGATATTGAGCAATATACCAATGTGGCTCGGCAAATTGAGCTACACCGGATGCAAGACTTTGCCGAAGTGAAGCGGCTGATGGGGGGCAATGTGCCTGAAAATGTTTGCCAGCAGGGGAATCTCCCTAACAAGGTGCGGGAAATTTGCGATCGCTTTGATAGTGACGCTCGAACGATCCTTCAGAAAAGCGGGATGCCCGTTTCCAAATTTAACGACGTGATTCGCTTTTGTCAGCAAAACCCCAAACCCAAAGAGTGTCCTGCTCGTCCTCGTTGAGCCGTAGCGATGGTGCCGTAGCGATGGTGAAGAGACTATTTTTTGAGTGAGACTAAGCTTGATCTCAGCCATCTCACTCAAAGCTCACTCGTTTTAGAGTTGAATATCTTTTAAGTGCGATCGCGGGTCATCAGTGCGATTGTCCCGAATCTTTTCGTAATATTCCCGCTCAATCTCACTTAGCTCTTTGGGTGGAGTAATGACGACGCGCACCATCTGGTCGCCCCGCCCTCCTTTCGATCTCGTCCAACCCTTTCCCCGTAGCCGTAACGATTGACCGGATCGAATTCCTGCCGGAATGTTCATTGTTACTAAGCCATCGGGGGTTGGCACTGCGATCGCCGCACCCAAAACGGCTTCATCTGGGGCGATCGGCAGTTCACACACCAGATTATCGCCATCAAACTTGAAAAATGAATGGGGCGCAATGTCAATCGTTAGATAAAGATCGCCTCGTTGAGTGGTGTAGTGAGGGCTGTACCGACCTTTCCCTCGAACTCGAACGCGGCTTTTAGGCTTTGCGCCTGCTGGAATGCGAACATCGATCACTTCTTGCCCCACAGGCAAGCGCTTTTGCACCCCGTTAAAGGCTTCTGCCATAGTCAGGGTGAGCACGGCTTCACTGTCTAGCCCTGCGGTGCCGCCCGATGGAGCGCCGGTGCCTCCCGGTGAGGTGCGGTAGCGGTTGGAACTGCTAAAACCAGGGTCAGATCCCATCCGTCCTAACAGTTCATTGATAAATTCATCAAAGCTGCCATAGCGCCCAAATTCAACACCGTCAAAATCTACGCTGCTGCCAGGAGAAGGCGATCGCGGCTGATCTGCTTGCTTCCAATACTGCCCAAACTGGTCATATTTGCGGCGCTTATCTGGATCGGATAGCACCTCATAGGCTTCACTGACTTGTTTAAACCGATTTTCGGCTTGGCGATCGCCCGGATTCATATCAGGATGATATTTACGAGCTAGTTTGCGGTATGCCCTTTTGAGTTCATCCGCATCTACAGACTTACTAACCCCCAACACCGCGTAGTAGTCTTTGTAATCGGTCGCAGCCATCAGCCCTTACCTCTATTGGCATCTAGTCACTCAATCGTAATCCCACATTAACAAAAACTGAAGTTTTGAACGATATGAGTTCAGGTAGTGTTGTAGACCTGGGGAAATGCGAGGATGCAGGCAGACGGTTATTCCTGAACTTACAACATGGTTTTGGAACCTGTTCTTTGTCCTGACTGTGGAAGCAATAACGCAGTCAAACACGGTCGCTCTGAGGAGAGCCAGCAACGGTACAAATGTCGCAATTCGGAATGCGATCGCAGCACCTAATCGCACAGGATTCTACTACCGCGTGGTAATATAACGATAAGAGTAGATGTAATGAATTCGTGCCAATGCCCCTCGTGCCTACAAAATCGTCTAAAAAATCCGTTTCTATTCAAGAGAGAGCAGAAGACTGTGGTACTACTTCTCCACTCACTCCCGAAGCGCTCAGTCTGATGGCAGATTTCTTTAAAGTCCTGTCAGAAGTCAGCCGACTCCAGATTGTCTGTTGCCTCAAAGCCGGTGCCAAAAATGTGAGTGAAATCATTGAAGAAACAGCATTGGGGCAAGCCAACGTCTCAAAGCATCTGAAGATGTTAACCCAAGCGGGCATTGTGGCACGGGAGCAGCGTGGAGTGTGCGTCTATTACCGAATTGCCAGTCCATTTCTGTTTGAACTATGCGATCTGGTTTGCGATGCCTTAATGATGCAGATGCAGCAGCAAAGTGAACAGTTACAGCAGCTTTCAAAGCTACGGCAGAGCCGTTAAGGGGCTGGGGATGGAGATTTTGTATATACTACTATATAGTAGTATAATAGAAGGGTCGCTTCTTGAAAACGGTTAGCGACATCTCCCTGCTTCTATGTTTCATTTTGAAAGGAGTTGAGTCGAATGCTATTCCGTCAATTGTTTGATCAAGATACCTGGACTTACACTTACCTGATTGCTGATCTCGATACCAAAGAGGCGGCTCTGGTTGATCCGGTGATTGAAAAAGTCGAGCGCGATTTTAAGTTGCTTAACGAGTTGGGGCTGACCTTGAAATATTGTCTGGAAACCCATGTTCACGCCGATCACATCACCGGAACTGGAAAACTACGCGAATTGACAGGCTGTGAGGGCATTGTGCCAGAGAATGCCCAAGTTGCCTGTGCCAGTCGCTTGATCAAAGATGGGGAAGTTGTGAAGGTTGGCGCGATCGAAATTCAGGCGATCGCCACCCTCGGACATACTGACAGCCACATGGCGTACCTGGTGAATGGTGACAGAATCCTAACGGGTGATGCGCTGCTGATTCGAGGTTGTGGACGTACCGATTTTCAGAGTGGAGACGCGGGTACTTTGTACGACTCGGTAACACAGCGGTTGTTTTCTCTGCCAGATGAGACGCTGGTGTATCCGGCTCACGACTACCGAGGGCAAATGGTTTCCACTATTGGGGAAGAAAAACAGTGGAACCCTCGTCTTATTGGGCGCACACGAGAGCAATTTATTGAGTTTATGGACAACTTGAACTTACCTGATCCTAAAAAAATCATGGAAGCGGTGCCTGCAAATGAGCGGTGTGGCAATGTGTTGATTGCTAAGTAAGTCGCGGGAACGATTACTAGGACGCTAGCGATTGTTTTGGGTATCGTTGCGATCGCTTTTTTGATAATTAGTTGGATAAGGTTTTTTGCAGACTATATTACCCAACATCTAGAACAGTCAGGAGAACATAATGACGAAGACGAGTGAAAACCGCTTGAATAGCCAATTGAAAACAGTTGATGCATTGACCTTGAAACGATTGATCGATCAACAAGCGGTCATCTTAGTTGATGTTCGTGAACCCGCTGAACACGCTGGCGAAAGGATTCCGGGTTCTATCTTAGTGCCCTTGTCTAATTTCGATCCAGCTAAAGTGCCCGTCGATCGCACAAAGTCTACCATTTTGTATTGTCGGAGTGGCAATCGATCGGCGCAAGCGGCACAGAAGTTATTTGCAGCGGGATTTGATTCCGTATCGCATCTTTCATGCGGCATTGGAGCGTGGAAAGAGGCGGGATATGCCACCATTGTTAACAAGGATGCCCCCATCAGCCTGATGCGGCAGGTGCAAATTGCAGCAGGGTTTCTCGTCTTCACAGGAACCGTGTTAGGAGTCGTTGTTTCTCCCTGGTGGTTGATTTTGAGTGGCTTTGTCGGAGCCGGATTAATGTTTGCAGGTATTACCGATACTTGTGCCATGGCAATGCTGCTTGCCAAACTGCCTTACAACCAACGGGCTTAAGATCTAGAGGCGTTCACCAGAGCGCCTTTTTTTGGAGTCACCAAAAAAAATGGGTCTGAAGCCCCGCTCCTTTAGGACGGCTTTTTCTTAGCCTTCAGACTTCTAATCCGCTCCCTAAGAACATCGTTTTGTGTCTGCTCTTTTTTGGCGCAATAGGATACAAGAATCTCGTACTCTTCATCAGAGCATCTGATAGTCAGCTTTTTCATGCCGTCAATATGCCGTCAACTATGGTACAATAGTAGCATGAAAGCCCGATACAAGTACCGAATCTATCCGTCCCCTAGCCAGCAAAAGAACTTGGCTCAATTATTTGGCTGTGTTCGCGTGGTTTGGAACGACTCTTTAAGGGCTTGCAAAGATGCTGAAAAACTGCCTAAGAATGGGGACTTGCAAAAGATCTTCATTACTCAGGCTAAGAAAACAGAAGAAAGGGCATGGTTGGCAGATGTGTCTACCACACCTTTGCAGCAGTCTATCGGAGATTTAGGAGTCGCCTACAAAAACTATTTCGACTCTCTAAAGGGGAAGCGTAAAGGCAAAAAAGTAGGCAAGCCTAAGTTCAAAAAGAAGGAGAATGCACAGTCAGCAAGGTTTACAGCCAATAGTTTTAGCTTTCAAGGGGGGCAAGTATATCTAGCCAAGATCGGCAACCTAAGTCCAGTTTGGTCTAGGGAGTTGCCAGCACACCCTAGCTCTGTGACGGTGATTAAAGACTGCGCTAATCGCTATTTTCTAAGTTTTGTTGTAGAAGTTGAACCCGTCAATCTGATTGCCAAGAACCAAAGCATCGGAATTGATTTAGGGATAAAGACGTTTGCATTCATGAGCAATGGTGAGAAAGCTGTCAGTCCTGATTACAGCAAGCTAACCCGCAAGGTTAAACGCTTGAATCGTAGAATGGCAAGGCAGGTTAAAGGCTCTAACCGTAGGGCTGTTACCCGTCTACAGTTAGCTAAGACTCATGCTGAAATAGCCGATTTGCGGTCTGATTTTCTGCACAAGCTATCCACCAAAATTGTTAGAGAGAACCAATCTATCTATTTTGAAGATTTGAATGTGTCAGGAATGGTTAAAAATCGCAAGCTCTCTAGAGTGATTAGTTCGCAAGGCTGGAGAGCTTTTAGGACTCTAACCGAAGGCAAAAGTGCCAAATACGATAGAACCGTTGGGGCGATTAACCGTTGGGAGCCAACCTCTCAGACTTGCTCTGATTGCGGCTTCAAATGGGGCAAGCTCGATCTGAAAGTGAGGACTGTAATTTGTGTGAGTTGCGGTTCAATCCACGACAGAGATGAGAATGCAGCCAAGAATATAGAACAAGTCGGCATCGGGTATGGGCACGACTCTAAATGTGCAGGGAGGACTTGTAAGACTGGCTTGCCAGCAAGGTCTGATGAACTGCAAAGAATCACCGCTCCTTTAGGACGGTGAGTATATCAACATCCTGTTGATTTGGGTCATTGGGTTATTTCTAGTTGTGTGTATTGACCTCAGCCTGTTTTATGAAACCACTCCCTCAAAAAGGTCGCCCATCCTTGCCATTCAAGCAGTTTCTGAGCCGATATATTCCAGCAGTTGATTGGTTACTCAACTATCAACCCAGACACTTAGTGGGAGATCTGATTGCTGGCATCATTGTCACCAGTCTGCTTATTCCCCAGAGCATGGCTTATGCCCTATTGGCTGGCTTACCGCCCCAAGTTGGACTTTATGCCAGCATTCTCCCGCCAATCCTTTATCCATTGTTGGGAACAAGCCGTGTTTTGGCAGTCGGTCCGGCTGCGGTTGACTCCCTCATGGTAGCGGCGGCGATCGCCCAGTTCGCTCCCCAAGATACCCCACAATATCTTTCTTTGGCGTTGACCCTCGCTTTTTTGGTGGGCAGCATTGAGATGCTGCTGGGACTGCTGCGCTTGGGGTTTCTCGTCAATTTTCTCAGCCGCTCTGTGATTTCTGGTTTTATCAGCGGGGCAGCGATCATTATTGCCTTCAGTCAGATCAAGCATTTGTTGGGCTTAAAGATTCCAGCCACCGAATCCTTTTTTGAGCTACTGACCTTAATTGTGAGCAACTTGGCTCAGACTAATATAGTCGCTCTAGCATTGGGACTGGGGAGCGTTGGAATTTTGTTTTACTTCAACAATTCTCTGGTTAAACAACTCAAGCGATTGGGTTGGAGCGACCAAAACATTCTGCCCCTTTCTAAAAGTGCGCCGCTCCTGGTCGTGATTTTAGGAACCTTGCTGGTGTGGAGTTTTCAGTTAGACAAGATCGCTGCAATCACAGTGGTGGGAGAAATTCCAGCCGGACTGCCTGCTTTCACACTGCCGTTATTTGACGGGCAAACGCTGCAAGCGCTACTCCCGGCGGCACTGGCGATTAGTTTGGTTGGCTATATGGAAGGTTTTGCGGGAGGACAAGCGCTAGCCAGTAAGCGGCGTGAAAAAATTGATGCCAATCAAGAGCTAGTGGCATTTGGGGCAGCGAATTTAGGGGCGGCATTTACGGGGGGATATCCTGTGACGGGGGGAGTAAGTCGCTCTGTGGTTAGTTTTGCAGCGGGAGCCAATACTGGGCTAGCATCCATCATTACTGGACTGTTAATTGCAGTCACAGTCATGTTTCTCACGTCGTTATTTTACTTTTTACCGCAAACCTGTTTGGCTGCCATCATCATTACCGCTGTTTATAAATTGATTGATTTGACGACGCTCAGGCGGATGTGGGCGTATGACAAAGCCGATGCGATCGCTTGGCTCACAACATTTGCAGCCGTATTAGGGTTAGGGGTCGAAAAGGGGATTATCTTGGGTGCCCTGATTGCGTTGGCGCTCCATCTCTGGCGCACAAGTAAACCCCACATTGCGATCGTGGGACGTTTGGGAGATTCGGAACACTTCCGCAATGAGTTGCGTTATTCAGTCAAAACCAGTCCTCAAGTATTGGCGGTTCGAGTTGATGAAAGTCTCTACTTTGCCAATGCCAAATATTTGGAGAACTTTCTCACGCAGGCGATCGCCGATCGCCTTGAGGTGACCAGTATCTTACTGGTGTGTAGTGCTGTTAACGTGATTGATGCGAGTGCCTTAGAAATTTTAGAAGCATTGGTTGTCGATCTGAAGACCCTAAAGATTGAATTCTACCTCTCTGAGGTGAAAGGACCTGTGATGGACAAACTCAAAAAAATCGGCTTCATTGATGCCTTGGGAAAAGACCACATTTTCTTAACAACAGATCAGGCAATGCGAACGCTAGCAGGTATTTGAGCAATCACCATAGACAAGACTGGGAGCGACTTCAAAGCTTAGGCATCGATCAAAAGCCTGACTGTGCACTCGGAAGTTTTGCCCATGATTGCTTTGAGCAGAGTGTTAGATGCCCGACCGCTCCAATCAGCTTTACCTGCCAACCCTTAACCTTATGCTAGGCTACAGGGTTTAACATGAGTTGACTAGGTTGCAATGGAGCCATATCTGATGCTTCAAGTAGGGGAAGTCTCGCGGCGATTGGATGTTAATCCACAAACCGTTTACTTTTATGAGCGTATTGGATTGATTCCACCTCCTCAGCGCACAGAAGCAGGCTATCGGCTTTTTAGCCAGCAAGATATAGAGCGACTTACCTTCATTGTGCGGGCTAAATCTTTAGGGCTTAGCCTAGATGAGATTAAAGACATCTTGACGTTAAAGGATGGGCGATCGCTCACCTGCAAAGTGGTGTATGAGCGTCTCAATCAAAAAGTTCAGGATATTGAAGAAAAAATTCGACAATTGCAATCCCTACAAAATGAGCTGGTGCCTCTGCTTGAGCAATGTCACACCAATTTTAATCATCCCGATCCGACGCACCAGTGTGTCGCTCTTGAACAAGAAATCAAGGATTTTTAAGTAGTGGTTCAGCAGGAAACTCCACAAAATTCCACCCGTTAGCCCTTGACCTTATAAATGAGTACAGGGTTTATCTTGAGATTGAATCATCTATCAAGGAATATGTTCATGTTCAAAGCTATTAATGCCGCGATCGCGATCGGGTCTGATTCCCAGCCTGAAGCCCTGAAAGACATTACCCAGAAAGGCTACAAGACTGTTATTGATTTATGTACTGCGGCTGAGGGGAATCAACTGGATGCATCAGAGATGAAAAGTCTGGCATTAGAGTACGTCAGCGTTCCTATTTCACCCAAAAATTTGAGTCGTGAAACGCTAGAAGCCTTTAAGCAAGCGGTAAACACATCGCCCCAGCCAACTTATGTGCGCTGTGCGTCGGCATTACGAGCGGGCGTATTCAGCTTACTGATGCTGGCTGAACAAGAAGGTTGGTCGGAGGCGCAGTATCTAGAACAATTTCAGAGCTTAGGCATTGATCAAAAGCCTGACTGTCCGCTCGGAAATTTTGCCCATGATTGCTTTGAGCAAAAGATCTAGAGCCTCTGAAAATCGGTTTGACCCAATCACAAATCACAAAATACAAAAAAGGAACAGTGTCATGGAAACAATCAAGATTGAAATTTTGGGGACTGGCTGCAAAAAGTGCCAACAGCTAGAGGTAAATGCTAAGGAAGCGGTGGCAAGCCTCAATTTAACGGCTGAAGTTTCACATATTACCGACCCGATCGAAATCGCCAAACGAGGCGTGATGTCTACTCCTGCCCTAACCATCAACGGCAAAGTTGTCAGCAAAGGGCAAGTCATCAGCCCTGAACAAATCCAGCCCCTATTGCAGCATTAAAGAGGCACATTGATGTTCGATCCGTTTTATCCGTTTGATTGGTTGGCAACTCAGATTGTCACCCAACTTTTAGGCTTGTCGATTACATCGCACTTAGGATCGAGTCTGCACTTCTTTCTTTACGATGTACCGAAAGTCCTCACCTTACTAATTGTTATTAGTTTCATCGTTGGCACCTTTCAGAGCTTTTTAGATCCAGAGCGCGTCCGCTTTTTGCTAGAAGGAAAGCGCACGTTTGCGGGCAATATCTTGGCAGCGATGGTCGGCATCGTTACACCCTTCTGTTCTTGCTCTGCGGTGCCTTTGTTCATCGGCTTTTTGGAAGCCGGTGTTCCTCTAGGCGTAACCTTTTCTTACCTGATGGCAGCACCAATGGTGAATGAGGTGGCTGTGATTCTGCTGTGGGCATTGTTTGGGCTAAAGGTGACACTGATCTATATCGGTTTTGGCGTGGGTTTGGCGATCGCCTCTGGATACATTATCGGGCTGCTCAAATTAGAGAAATGGGTGGAACCCTTCGTCTGGGAATTGCAAAAAGCGCGTCAAGTTATGCCTCTAGACGATTCAGATACTTTAGAACCTGTAGCACTGACCTGGCGGCAACGATTTAAGCAAGGATGGTTCCAATCCAGTGAAATTGTGCGATCGGTGTGGCTCTATGTGGTCATTGGCATTGCGATCGGGGCAGTCATTCATGGCTATGTGCCGACAGACTTCATCACCCAGTATGCGGGTGCAGATAATCCTTTAGCGGTGCCGATCGCCGTTATTTTAGGCGTACCGCTCTATGCCAACATTGCGGGGGTCATGCCCATTACCGAAGCTCTAGTCACTAAGGGAATGCCAATGGGTACAGTGTTAGCGTTCACAATGGCTGTGACCGCCTTATCTTTTCCTGAAATAGTGATTCTCAAGAAAGTGCTTCGCCCTCAATTGTTAGCCGTATTTGTTGGATTAATGACTGTGGGTATCATCAGCATCGGCTACATTTTTAATGCGCTCCTGTAACTGAATTCAAGGCATCATCAGAGGTTTTTACGTAGGACGTATTGATATTGATAAAGCTAGTGTTTCGCGCTTAATCCACTTGTAGAGGACTCATGGATCTTTTATCGAACACCGTTGCACTTTCTCGGATGCAGTTTGCTCTGACTGCCATCTTTCATATGCTCTGGCCCGTCCTGACAACAGGCATGGCAATTTACCTTGTGATTGTGGAAGGGCTGTGGCTGAAAACGCGCAATCCAGATTATTACCGCCATGCGCGCTTCTGGTCAAAGCTCTACGTGCTCAACTTTGGGATTGGGGTAGCATCGGGACTGCCAATGGAGTTTCAGTTTGGCACCAATTGGGCACCCTTCTCGGAAGCTGTGGGTGATTTTTTTGGTAGCATTCTCGGCTTTGAAGGCGCAATGGCGTTCATGCTAGAAGCGGGCTTCCTGGGCATTATGCTGTTTGGCTGGGGGCGGGTGCATCCAGTGATTCACTACCTCGCTACGATCATGGTTGCTTTTGGTGCCAACCTCTCTACCTTTTGGATTCTGGTGGCGAATTCCTGGCTGCAAACCCCAGCAGGTGGCGAGATGGTGAATGGCAAGTTTATGGTTAGCGATTACTTTCAGGCGATCGCCAATCCCTTCATGGTCAGAAGCGTGTCGCATATGTTCTTTGCCACACTGGAAACCTCGTTATTTGTGATTGGTGGGATTAGCGCCTGGTATATTCTCAACAACCGCCATCAGGCGTTCTTTGCCCGATCGCTCAAAATTGTGTTAGCCGCCGCGATCGCCGTAACCCCGCTGCAAATCTACATTGGACACCTGAGCGCAGAGCAAGTCGCGCACTATCAACCCACCAAACTAGCGGCAATGGAAGCCAAGTGGGAAACCAGCCCTGCGGGACAGCCTGCCGATTGGAGTTTGCTGGCACTCCCCGATGAAGCCAGCCAAACCAATAAGTGGGAAATTACCATCCCAAATGGGTTGGGCTACATCCTGGAATTTAAGAAGAACTTGTCTGAACCCGTCCGGGGTTTGAAAGAATGGGCACCGAGCGATCGCCCTCGCATGGTGGGCTTGATCTACTACTCGTTCCGAGTGATGAGCGGGATTGGCTTCTTCTTGGCAGGGCTGATGCTGTGGAGCGTCCTGCAATGGCTATTGGGCAACCTCTCACCTGAAAAAATTGCTCAGCAAAAATGGCTGCTTCGCACCTGGATTTTTGCCGCTCCCCTGGGCTATATCGCGGTCGAATCAGGCTGGATTGTCCGCTGTGTGGGACGACAACCCTGGGCGCTCTACGGGCAAATTCGCACGGCGGATGCCGCGTCTCATCTTCCCGCCAGCAATGTGCTGACTTCGCTGACTCTGTTTGCGGTGGTTTACTCCATCTTGTTCGTCTCAACGCTGTACGTTGGCAGCCGGATTATCCGCCACGGTCCCAATCTGGAGCTACCTGTGCCAGGGTTAGACAATCAACCCGCGATCGAAACAGAACCCGCGATATTTGTCCCCGATCAACGTCCAGTCGAAGCGCAACAATAGGTCACTACTATGGATGCATTAGTACATTTTTTACCGCAAGTTTGGTTTGTGATTCTGGCGCTGTTCCTGTTTCTCTATGTTTTGCTGGATGGCTTTGACCTGGGAGTTGGCATTCTTTCTCTGACCAGTTCAGATGAAGCGCGCCGCAGCCTTTTGATGACCAGTCTGGGAAACATTTGGGATGCCAATGAAACCTGGTTGGTGCTGATGGGGGGAGCCTTGTTTGGGGCGTTTCCCCTCGCCTATGGCACCATCCTCAGTGCCCTCTATATCCCGATTTTCATGATGATTTTTGGGCTGATTTTTCGGGCAGTGGCGTTTGAATTTCGAGAACATTCCGATCGCAAGTTTCTGTGGAACTTTGCCTTCGGGGCTGGCAGTTTTATGGCGGCACTGGGGCAGGGGTTTGCGCTGGGTAGCGTGATTGAAGGGATCGCGGTGGATGAGGCGGGTCACTTTATCGGCTCCACCTGGGATTGGCTCGACTGGCGATCGCTCCTGGTTGCCCTCACCTTGATCCAGGGCTATGTCCTGATTGGCTCCACTTATCTCATTTTGAAAACGGAAGGAGAGTTGCAAAAAACGCACTTTCGCACCGCCAAACTTGCCGCGATTACCACGGTTATTGGCGCAATTTTAATCACGATCGCCACTCCCATCGTCTATGAAGCCGCCCGGACTCGATTGCTTAGCCCGCCGTTGGTTTACATCTTTGCGATGATTCCGGTGCTGGGTGTAGTGCTGGTGGGGCTGCTGTTGCGAAGCCTCAACCGAGAAGAAGAAAACACCCCCTTGATCTGGACGATGCTAATCTTCTTGCTGACCTTCATTGGATTAGGGCTAATCGTCTTTCCCTACATCATCCCGTACCAAATCACGATTTACCAAGCCGCTGCCGCTCCCAGTGCCCTGGTATTCATGCTCACCTTTATTGGAGTACTGATTCCGATTATGCTGTTCTACAACATCTACAACTATGTGGTGTTTCGCGGCAAAGTCGTTGGGGATGGGTATGGAGAGTGAGGCAGTGAATGATCTCAGCATCTCGTTATTTCAATTCGCAATGTGACCTATGTGGAATGAACGCTATAGCCAAGCTGAATATGCCTTTGGCAAGAACCCCAATGATTTTCTAGTACAGGTCATCCACCAGATTCCCACCGGTCGGGTTCTCTGTCTGGCAGATGGGGAAGGTCGGAATGGGGTGTATTTGGCACAACAAGGATGCCAGGTGACAGCCGTTGATGCTTCTCCTGTCGGCTTGGAGAAAGCCCGGAAACTAGCAGCAGAGCGTTCTGTCGCGATCGAAACCATCGTGGCGGATCTGGCGGAATTTCCCATTCAACCCAATGCCTGGGATGCGATCGCCTCGATCTTCTGCCATTTACCGCCGACCATTCGCGCTCATGTCCATCGTCAAGTGGTGGCTGGGTTGCGATCGGGTGGAGTGTTTGTGCTAGAAGCCTATACGCCTCGTCAACTGGCATTCAAAACAGGGGGACCGCCCACTGCTGAATTGACCATGGAACTGACAACCCTCCAGCAAGAACTAGAAGGGCTGAAATTCACCCACGCCAAAGAATTGGAGCGAGAAATTCAGGAAGGGCGGTTTCATCAAGGGCGCAGTGCTGTCGTGCAGGTTTTGGCTGTCAAACCGTAGTCGGAACAGTAGGGAAAATCTGAGAGTGGGATAATGATTGATAGTCCGCTTTCCCACTTTCTCGCCTTTCCACTCCCTTTCATCATGCAGTTCGCTGCAACGGACGTATGAATTCTGGAAAAACTTCTACAGTCCCTGTTCAAACTTACTCCAAGCTGACTGTAACTGATCAACCTTTGCCCTTAAACGTGGATACCGTCAGTGTTGTAACGACTGATGACAAGACTGTTGAAGAGTGTCGGAATTGGTTGAGTTTTCATCGGCTTTGGGGACAGTTGCCAGCAGAGGTCTTGCAAGCGATCGCCCAGTCTTTGCAGTGCTTTCGGGTTGAACCCCAAACACCGATCTACCAGAAAGGGCAAGACAACATTGGGCTGTACCTGCTGAAGTGGGGTGCAGTCGAGATTTCGCGGCTCTCCCCCATTGGCAAATCTTTGATTCGCTATCGCAGTGCTGGAGAGCTATTCGGCTATGTGTCACTGATGGCAAACCCTGAAAACAGCAGGCACCAGACGCAGGCGATCGCGCTCACGGCTAGCGAAATTTGGTTTTTGCCGCAGGCTCAGTTTCGTCAGTTGATGCAGCAGTATGTCGAATTTGAACGGATGTTCAATACGCTGTTAGCGCAAGACTTAAACGCTTTCAGTGCCCGCATTGCTCAGGAACAACGCCGGATTCAAGGCTTACAATCCTACATTCAAGCGGTTCCAACCGGAGAGACAATCCTGGGCGACAGCAAAGCCACTCAAAAGCTGGCAGAACAGGTTGATCAAGCCGCTGCCACTCTGAAGCCTGTTTTGTTTCAAGCCCAACCCGGCACCGGAAAAACCTTTCTCGCAGGGCTGATCCATGCTCGCTCTGGACTTGCAGATCAACCGTTTGCGGAGCTAGATTGTGCCAGGTTGCCTCGATCGGACGAGGGTAGGCTCAACACCGACCCTTTATTTGGCAGAGTCGGAGGACAACCGGGCATCCTCGAATTGTTGGAGCGGGGAACCCTGCTGCTGAATAATGTCCAGGTGTTGAGTGGGGGCGATCTCGATCGACTAATCGACTATTGCAAAACGGGTGGCATTTTGCCGAATCATGGGCTGAGTGGTTCTAACACCCTGACAACCGAGACTTCCAAGCCGGTGCAGTCTTGGGTTCGCTTAATCCTGGCATCGCCCGATAAACTAGACCTGCCAGCAGTAGATGTCATTCCCATCAAGCTGTTTAGCGTGCCCCAGCGCAAGGCGGATATTCCCGCGTTTGCCCGTTATTTCTTAGCCCAGTTCTGTCAGGCTCAAAATCGTCCACTGCTCAACCTGGATCAGTCGGATCTGCGGCGCTTGATCAGCTATGACTATCCCGGCAACCTCACCGAACTGGCAGAAATTTTGCATCGAGCGGTGATCATGACCCCGTCAGGGCAGGCTGTGATTTCAGAACAAGCCCTCTGGTCAGTGCAGTCTGACAAGAACGCTTTTCGAGTGGATTTGCTCACCCAGGTTCCCTGGCTCCGGCAAGTGTTGCTGAGTCGCTGGTATCCAGAAGGCATCTGGATCGTGATGATGGTGTTTTTTGTGCCCGTGGCGATCGCTGGGTTCATGGGTCCCCAAGCCCGCGACAGCAGTGTGACCCTCAATCTTTTTTGGGCGTGGTGGTGGCCCGGTTATCTGTTTCTCTTCGTTTTTGTCGGGCGGCTCTGGTGCGCCGTTTGCCCGTTTATGATTACGGCAGAATGGATTCGTCGGTTCTCCCTCTGGCTGTTTCCGCGTCAGCAACTCACCTGGAATACCCGATGGTTAAATCGCTGGGGAGCCTGGATTTTGTTTGGGGGCTTTGTGGCAATTTACCTGTGGGAAAAGCTCTGGGATTTGCCGCACCATGCGGCGCTTTCTGCCTGGTTGCTGCTGGCGATTACCGCCGGAGCGGTGATTTTTAGCCAGATTTATGAGCGCAGGCTCTGGTGTCGCTATCTCTGCCCGATCGGGGGCATGAACGGGATGTTTGCCAAGCTGGCAATGGTGGAGTTGCGATCGACCCAACAGGTGTGCGGCAGTCAGTGCAGCACCTTTGGTTGCTATAAGGGCAGTGCTGCCACGCCCGTCACCTTTACTGATGCCCTGCCGACTGAAGGACAGGTAACGGGTGGCTGTCCGCTTTACTCCCATCCCGCGCAATTGCCGGATAATCGGGACTGTGTACTGTGTATGACCTGCCTCAAAGCCTGTCCTCATCGATCGGTGCAGTTAAACCTGCGGTTTCCCACCTCAGACTTGCTGGACAATCACCGAGGCTTTTGGGCAGAAGTTGCGCTCTTGTTGCTGCTATTCGGCGGGGTATTTATGCACCATGCCCAACGGCTTTTAGGCTGGCTAGGCTTCCCCGATCTTCCCCTTGATGCGGATCATTTACTAACCAGTACGCCGATCGCCCTCGCGCTTCTGAGTATTCCCGCCGTGCTGACCTATGGCACCCATGCGATCGCCCGCCTGCTTGATCCCGAACAACCCCCCTATCTCACGGTTATCTACGCTTATCTGCCCTTTACCCTGGCAGTGAATCTGGCGCACTACATCCCGGCAGCGGTCACAGAAGCGGGTCAAATTCTGCCTGTTTTGGCGCGAACCCTTGGCTCTAGCGGCACGGGCTTACCGACTTTGACCTGGAGTGCAGATGTGGCGGCGTTTCTTCAGGGTGTTACCCTGCTCTCGGCTCTGATTTTCAGTGTCTATCCGCTGCTACGCATGACCAAACGCACTGTGCTCAGCAATCTGCCTCACCTGATTCTTATGGTGGGGTTTACAGTTTTCTTTTTCAAACTGATGATGTGACGTTCAGTTCAGGGGTCAAGCTATGCCCAAACAGTCATTTGAAGACAAGTACCCCCACATTGCCCGATGGGTTTACGAGCATCAGGGCGGCATTGAAATTGGTGCGGTTTTTGAGTGGCTAAAAGAGTGCAACCTTGCCAAAACACTGGGCGATCGCAAAGTTATCATCAGCAACCCCGCCCACACCTGTAAGATCGGTTAAAACAGAAAGAATTGCGGAAGTCAGAACGAAATCAAACGGCTGGGGGAAGGTGAGGCAATGTCCATGAAAACAGTATTATTCCTTTTAGGAGAACTAGATGACGATGATATCGACTGGATGCTAGCCACCGGGACTCGTGAAAGTATACCGACAGGAACCGTTCTAATTGAAGAAGGAGTTCCCATTGACAATCTTTTTATTTTGCTAGAAGGAAGCCTCACCGTCACCGCTACTGCCGCTCAAGGTCGCGAAATTGCTCATCTCTTGAGCGGCGACATCGTCGGGGAAATGTCTTTTATTGATACGCGCCCCCCTTCAGCAACCGTTTCGGCTAAAGGGGAGGCGCTAGTTTTATGCATTCCTAGAGAGAAATTATCCGATCGCCTCAGATTTGACATTGGCTTCGCCGCCCGGTTTTATCGCGCTCTAGCCATTTGTCTCTCTAGCCGGATGCGCCTCACCGTAACCCAACTACAAAATCGCGATAAGCCTCAACCTAGCAACCCTTGTCCCCCCGAATTGCCCGTTAGCGAGCTGGCACAAGATGCCTTAGAAAGCGTTGAACTGGCAAAAACGCGCTTAGATTGGCTGCTGCGACGATTGAAAGATGCCTAGTGCAGAATTTAGGAATGTTGGCAAAATCGGGATGGCGGGATTCGAACCCACGGCCCCTTCGTCCCGAACGAAGTGCGCTACCAAGCTGCGCCACATCCCGTTAAGTTAATAGATCTACTTTACTGCAACTATGGGTTGCTTATAATCTTAGCATTCTCAAAGTTCAACATTTAGGGGATGAAAAAGTCTTGTTGGGGCGAATGCTAAGGAATAAAAGGGCAGAACGCTCTGCCCTTAGAGTTCAGTCAATCTTTATAGCAAGACGCAAAGAGCAATAGAATTGTGCCCTGAGTTCAACTCGGTTTAAGAGGTTGGCGGCTGAGGGCTGCTAAAGAGGGCGATCGCCACTCGGAGTGCTTGCCCCACGGCAGAGAGGCGCACAGAGTTTGGAGCTTGGGCGCTCCATTTCAGCAAATGCTCTCGAAAAGCTTCATCTCGTTTGGCGCGTTGAGCCACTGCTTGGCTAATCACCTTGCGCTGAATGTCTTCGGTGGCAACGCCTTCGCGTTGCAAATAATCTAGCAATCGCTGAACACTATCGACTAATTGATCGGGCGTTTGGGTGACCAAAATATACCGAATCTGGCGAACCACTTCTTGGTAGAGATGAGCGCGGCGATCGCCGAGGGCTTGGGGCGATCGCTCAAGGGTGGCTGTTGGGGGTGCTTCAATCTCTGCGGAGACAATTTCCAACAGGCTCAATATTTTCGGTCGGTGGATCAACAATCGCTGTTGCACCTCTGGATAAAGCTGAAACACTCGTCTTGCCAGCACTTTAGAATTGACGGCGCGATTGGCAGATAACTTAACCCAATAGTGATCTTCAATCGATTCATAGGATTTCACGTTCAAAATTAACCCTGCCTCTTCTGCCGCAACCTGCACCAAAGTGAATGCCAGCACTTCCCAATTCACCGTTTCAGTGAAGTATAAATCCACACCTGTATGGTCATCTTGGTAGTAGGCGCTCATTTCGCCCGGTTCGAATTCCCGATCTTGGGGAACGCGATCGGTGGGCTTTTTCTCCCCATAATTAAACTGGGTGTAGAGATAGCGACACTGCACCTTAGAAAAATCTACGGATTCTGGGTGCCAGTTATAAATGCAGCATCCCGTTAGAATTGCCCCATCCAGCGTGGTGTGGATCAAGTGACTTTCTAGCAAGTAAGCATCGGTCAAATCTGCTTCGCTCAGGCTAGTATGGCTCAGGTAAGCTCCGCTAAGATCTGCCCGTTGTAAGTCGGCTCCCCGCAAATTGGCTTCACTCAAATTAGTTCGGAGCAAGTAGGCATCTTGCAGATTTGCCCGCAGGAGATGAGCGCCTTGCAGGCTGGCTTTGAGTAAATAGGAGCCAGCCAAGTTTGCACGGCTGAGGTCGGCGTTGGTGAGAATCGCTTCGCTCAAATCGGCACCTGCTAACACCACGCGGTGCAGGTCGGCTGCGCTGAAATTGGCTTGCCGGAGATAGGCTCCACTCAAATTTGCTTCGGTCAAATTGGCACCTTTTAAGCTTGCCTCCCGCAAATTCGCCTCTTCTAAGTGGGCTTCTCGCAGATTGGCGCGATCGAGGTTCGCATTGGATAAATTGGCGCGGCGGAGGGTCGCTTCCATCAGTTCTGCGCCAGCTAGATTAGCACTGTTGAGCTTTGCCCGATCTAGATTAACCTGGTCTAATTTTGCCGAAGTGAGGTTGGCGCTAGCGAGGTCCGCGTCTTGCATCATCGCCCAGTTTAGGTCGGCGCTTGGCAGGTTGGCGAGGCGTAGGTCAACCTTGCTGAGATTTGCGCCACTCAAGCTTGCCTGAGCTAGGGTTGCCCCGTTTAGCGAAGCACTGCGAAGATCGGCGCGCCGTAAACAAGCTTCGGTGAGGGTCGCTTGGTTTAGAAATGTCCAACTTAGGTTGGCTTCAGTTAGGTTTGCCCCCGTTAGGTTTGCGCCGCGCAAATTGAAGCCACTCAGGTTTGCGCCACTGAGATCTTTGTGAGAAAAGTCGCGTTCTCCTTGACGGTAGCGCTCTAGGATCTCCTGGGGATGCATGGGAACTAATAAGGGGTGGGTGGGAAAGAACCTAAATTTTTGATAGTAATTCTTTTTTTAATCTTTTTTGATTGCTGATGGTTAATTCCTTTCCCGGCTCACGGCAACCATCGGGGCTGGATGCCAGACAAGGGAAGAGGTTCGGGTTTAAGATTGGCGGTGGGTGCTGTGGTGTTGAGGGGTAAGAGCCAAAGGCTATGGGCGATCGCCCGACCGGTTTGTTTCAGACTGGATGCTGCATCCGATGGAGCGATTTCTGTAGCCTGGTCATAGAGGATTGCCAGCCCATCAGGGGCAAGGCTAAACTGAATTTCTCGCTGATTAGGCAAATTTACTAAGGGCGTAAGTTTGCTGGTTTTAAGATCGATCGCGGCTAAGTAAGGGGTTTCTTGATAGGTTTCCCCTGGAACCAATTCAGATAACAAGCTATAAAGTACCTGTTTCGCCGGGTCAAACTGGGCGGCAAAGATGGAGCCAGTGGTTCGCAACAGTTCTTTTTGCACGCCTTGATTGGTCACCAAGAAAAGCGATCGCGTTTGGTCAGGATTAAATTTCACCATGGCGGCGAGGGAGCCATCCCTGGAAAACGCCAAGACCATCCCAAATTTGGGCAAAAAGTTGAGCGGGATGGCATCGGGTTGCAGCGGTAAAATGGCGAGTCCTTGACCTTGGGCGATCGCCAGAGAGTCGCTGTCGGGTGTGATCAAAAAATCGCCTCCAGGTTGACCGCGCAACGCTTCGGGCGGCTTACCATCGCGCAATATCCAAGGTCCAAAATCGGCGGGATCGGTGCGACTAACCCGCTGGACTACAATAATTTTGCCATCAGCCGACAGGTCAAACTTGAGGTTTTGGTAGGCAACACTATCTAGCACTAACTCGGTACTTCCCGCTGTGGCGATCGGAAAGGCAGTCACTGAGGTTCCCTCGGCTGGGGCATTCAATTGAGTCGGCGGCGATTCCACTGAAATTCCGGTAGCGACACGATAAAGCTTTTGTTCGAGTACGCCTTGAGATTGGGCAGATCGGGGAGTGGCGGCAACCAAAATGCGATCGCCCAAGGGATAGGGTTTGAACTGGTTGACCACAAAATCAGCAGACGTGAGGATTAAATGCTGTTGGGTTGATAGGTTCTCTAGGATCAAGCGTCCGGCTTCGTCGCCTTGGGTGCCAATGTAGGCAAAGGCGCGATCGCGAGTGCGAAAGGATGCCTCAAACGGCTGAATTGGAGTACGTTGAGGTCCCCTTTGAACGAAATAATCTTGGGCATTTTCTAGCTTGACTGTATATTGCCTGCCATATTCGGCTGGCAAAGTCAGCGTATATGCCATGCGCCGCCCTGCCCAACTCAGCTTTCCAGGCAAGGACGGCTCGATGGTTAAATTATTTTCGACGCTGGTATGATCCATCGGACGGCTGAAAGCCATCACAAAAGCAGTGTCGTCTGCCCCAATTTGCTGGTTTTGCCAAGTAAAATCACGCACCCGTGGAGCCGTGCGATCGCCCCCCCACAGCAGTAGCCCAATCAGCATGAGCAGCAGCATTAAGAGGGTGATAGCAATGCGGTCGAGCGGTTGCGGAAACGATGGAGATGATTTGAAAAACGGCGATCGTTGCATAAAGCAATTGTAGAGGGATGGTTTCAGTTTGGGAAATCCATTCCCATTCAGCGGTAAAATCCAACATACACGAATGGCTAACGACAGATGGGAGTTCCCTTCAAGGATTTAGGCGCAGATATTCTATTCGTCGAACACTTGCTCAAACCCTCCCTGTGCGCCCACGTGGTGCAAATTTCGGAGTGTTATGAGTTCAACTCTCCGCCACCCGGTGCTAGCCTCACCGGAGAGCGCCGTAGTGGAGAAGTGTTGCCGTTGGATAACCGCGATCCTTTATTAGAATCAACCAATCAGCTTCTCTTGAGCAACCTGCAAGGCATTCGCGACTCACTGGCAAAACGCTATGAGATGCCCTTTAGCCATGCCGAGATGTATTCGATTGATCGCTACCGTCCGGGGCAAAGCCATAAGCGCCACTCCGACGGATTGCTGCTCTCTAACCGCTATGAAGAACTCGCGAAAGGGTTACCTGCAAGGGATGTTAGCATCGTTGGCTTTTTGAATCAAGAGTTTGAAGGCGGCGAACTGCTCTTCGATCGCCAAGCCATCAAAGTCAAACCTAGCATCGGCAGCGTTGTAGTCTTTCCCGCTTGCTACACCCATCCCTACCAAACGCTGCCCGTTTTGCGGGGCTGTAAATATACGGTGACCTGCTGGTTGTTTCATTAGACGAATGAATGCGAATTGTTGCCTACATCTACACCGATCCACTGTTAGAGTTGGTGCCTGATCCCACGACTTGGGGTTGGACTATTGCACAGGTCTATCACGATCTGACCCTTGAAGGTAACCCGAAGAAACGGGTCAAGCAGCCGTTAGAACAACCGCGATCGCAGTGGCAACAACTTGTAGTAGATTGCCAAACGATTCCCACGGGGTGGGTGCTGGTGCGGCAGTTAGAAGACTTAGGCGAGTCGATGTTAGAAGTGGGCGATCGCCTCGCCCAGTTGGAAGCCCTCAACGTTGGGTTGATCTGCCTGGATCAGGTGCCCGCTGGTACGGCAGGACGATTAGAGGCAATGCCGCCGGAAAGCGTGCAAGCAGAGATGCTCCATCGGCTGCAAGAAATGCAGAACGCGCAGCGCAGTCGGCGGATTCGTCAGGGGCACGCTCGTAACCGGGTGAAAGCGCTGCCACCGCCCGGAAGAGCGCCCTATGGCTATCGCCGAGGGAAAAGTGGCTATGTCATCGATCGCAGTACGGCTCCAGTAGTGAAGGATTTTTTTGAACAGTTTTTGCTGTATGGAACGGTGCGCGGTGCGGTGCGCTATTTGGCAAAACGCTACAGCAAACGGATTTCGGTTTCCACGGGGCAGCGCTGGCTCGCAAATCCAGTTTATCGCGGCGATCTGAAATATCAGGATGGGAATAAAATTCGCAATACCCATGATCCAATTCTGTCGCGAGATGAAGCCGCCCAAATCGATCGCCTCCTGCGTCGCAATCGCCGCTTGCCTCGTCGGTCTGCCAGTGCGCCGCGATCGCTAGCAGGACTGGTTTTTTGCAGTGAGTGTCAGTCATCCATGACGATCGCCCGCGTCACCTCCCACCGCAAAGATCGAGAGTATCTCTACCTGCGTCCGACTGGCTGCCCTCAAAAGCCAAAGTGTAAATCGATAGACTACAATACCGTATTGCAAAAGACGATTACCAGGATTTGTGAGGATTTACCCCAGGCGATCGCGGATGCAGAGTTGCCCAACATGACCCAGCTTAAGCTGGGCATTAGTGGCGCGATCGCGGCAAAGCAAGCATTGCTCGATCAGCTTGTGCCCTTGGTTGAAACGGGCGTGTTGGATCAAGAAACAGCGGATCTGAGAGCTTATAAGGTGCGATCGGAAACGGCAGAACTGGAAAATCAACTTGCCCAGTTGCCGCCTGTAGACTTAAAAGCAACGGCGCAAACCGTTTCGCTGCCCCAATTTTGGCTCGACCTTTCCGAAACCGAACGCCGATTCTACTTCCGAGAATTTCTTCGCCAGATCGATCTCGTGCGCCAAAACAAAACCTGGGAGATAAAACTCATCTTTTTCTTCAGCCCAACTTAGGGACAGTCCTAGTCCAGCAAAGCGGAAGTTCGGCAACCGTAGGGCAGGCAACTTGCCTGCTTGCAGTCGAGACGACTGCGCTATGGAAGGGTGGCTAGATTCACGCCACAGCCTCCTAGTTTGCTCCGAGAAAATTTTATACCAATTTAAACGGAGGATGCGACAGATCCGAGCTTAAAACCCTAGCTGAGCAAAGCTTCTACCATTCAAAACTCAAAATATCTCCTGCGGAGACGCTACGCGAACAAAACTCAAAACTCAAAACTCAAAACTCAAAACTCAAAATATCTCCTAGGTCGCCGCTACGCGAACAAAACTCAAAACTCAAAACTCAAAACATCTCCTACCCTTCGGGAAGCCAAAGCTAGGGAGACGCTACGCGTGGGCAAAGCCAGTCCGAAGGACTTACAAAACTC